>NZ_JBHXSY010000010.1:169485-197097 GCF_042715295.1 Streptomyces sp. NPDC058701
TAGCCGAGGCCGCGGACCGTCACCAGATAGCGCGGCGCACCCGGGTCCGGCTCGAACCCCTTCCGCGTGCGCCCCTCGCGCGGCGGGGCCCCAGGGGCCCCACCGGCTTCGGGACGCCGTGCCGGCCTCCGGCCGGCGCGCCGCGGGGCGTCCCGCGGCCTACGGCTCGAACTTGTAGCCGAGGCCGCGGACCGTCACCAGATAGCGCGGCGCACCCGGGTCCGGCTCGATCTTGGCCCGCAGCCGCTTGACGTGGACGTCGAGGGTCTTGGTGTCGCCCACGTAGTCGGCGCCCCACACCCGGTCGATCAGCTGCATGCGGGTCAGTACGCGGCCCGCGTTGCGCAGCAGCATCTCCAGCAGGTCGAACTCCTTCAGGGGGAGCTCCACCTTCCCGCCGGAGACGGTGACCACGTGGCGGTCGACGTCCATCCGTACGGGGCCGGCCTCCAGGGCCGCCGGAGTGACCTCCTCCGGCTCGCCGCGACGGCGCAGGACCGCCCGGATGCGGGCGACCAGCTCCCGCGAGGAGAACGGCTTGGTGACGTAGTCGTCGGCTCCTATCTCCAGGCCGACGACCTTGTCGATCTCGCTGTCCTTCGCCGTCACCATGATCACGGGGACGTTGGAGCGACCGCGCAGCTGCCGGCAGACCTCCGTGCCGGGCAGGCCGGGGAGCATCAGGTCGAGGAGGACGAGGTCGGCGCCGTTGCGCTCGAACTCGTCCAGTCCGTCGGGCCCGGTCGCGGCGATCGCGACCTCGAAGCCCTCCTTGCGGAGCATGTAGGACAGGGCGTCGCTGAAGGATTCCTCATCCTCGACGACGAGCACTCGGGTCACGGAAGGACCTCCGGGGCAGGGATGGCTGGTGCGGTGTGCGGTGCGGGTGCTGCGGCGTGCAGCGGTGGAGCGGATGCGGGGGCCGCCGTCGGGTCGGGCGCGGCGGCCTCGGGCAGCCGCAGGGTGAACGTGGAGCCCTGGCCCTCGGAGCTCCAGACCGACACCTCCCCGCCGTGCGAGGCCGCCACGTGCTTCACGATCGCGAGGCCGAGGCCCGTGCCTCCCGTGGCGCGGGAGCGGGCCGGGTCCACGCGGTAGAAGCGCTCGAAGATGCGCTCGCGGTCCTTTTCCGGGATGCCGATGCCCTGGTCGGTCACGGCTATCTCGATCAAGTCTCCACCCGGCGAGGTCACCCGGCGCGCGGCGATGCCGACGCGGGTGCGGGCGGGACTGTAGTTGACGGCGTTCTCCACCAGGTTTCCCAGGGCGGCCGCGAGCTGGCCGCGGTTCCCCCAGACGCGCAGGTCGGCGGTGCCGCCGGCGGCCATGGTGATCTGCTTGGAGGTCGCCGTGTGGCGGCAGCGGTCTATGGCCTCCGCCACCAGGGTGTCCACGCGCATCGGCTCGGCGTCCTCCAGCGGGTCGTCGTTCTGCACCCGGGAGAGGTCGATGAGCTCCTGTACGAGGTTGATCAGCCGGGTGGACTCGATCTGCATGCGGCCCGCGAAGCGGCTGACCGCCTCCGGGTCGTCCGAGGCGTCCATGACCGCCTCGGAGAGCAGGGAGATCGCGCCGACCGGCGTCTTGAGCTCGTGGGAGACGTTCGCGACGAAGTCGCGGCGTACGGCTTCGATGCGCCGGGCCTCCGTGAGGTCCTCGACCAGGAGGAGCACGAGGCGGGACCCCAGCGGGGCCACGCGCGCCGAGACCGCGAGGGCCTCGCCGCGGCCGGTGCCGCGCCGGGGCAGGTCGAGCTCGACCTGGCGTATCTCGCCGTCCCGGCGGGTGTCGCGGGCCATGTGCAGCATGGGTTCCACGGCGAGCTTGCCGCCGCGGACCAGCCCGAGGGCGTAGGCCGCCGAGCTGGCCTTGACGACGGCGTCGCCCTCGTCCAGTACGACGGCGGATGAGCGGAGCACGGAGAGGACGGTGTCCACTCCGGGGGGGAGTACCGCGTTGATGTCGGGGCGCATGGAGCTCCTGGTGGGGCGGGCTTGGTCGCGCTCGCTCCAGCGGAACGCCAGCATGGCGATGACACCGGTGCAAAGACCGGCTATCGCTGCAGCTGCGGCGACCGCCGCGTTCACGTCCATGCATCCAGGTTAAGCAGGCAGAACGACACTTCCACAGCCGTTCGGGTGGCACCTCGAACACTCGTCGCCCAGAGTTCACCCTGGCGACGGGGGTGATTCACTTGCGGTGCCGGAGTCGGACGCGTTTGCGGCCCACCGTGTCAACGTGGGGCAAGAGGCCGCCCCGGCCCGGCCCCCGGGCAGTAGCGCAGTAGGTCAAGAGAGGGACACCAGACATGCGTGACGCGTACCACGAGGAACTGGACTCGATCGGCGAGAGCCTGGTCGAAATGGCCCGGCTGGTCGGTTCCGCGATCGGGCGGGCCACGACGTCCATGCTCGACGCCGACCTGAAGCTCGCCGAGAGCGTGATCGCCGGCGACCAGAAGGTCGACGACCTCCAGCACGACCTGGAGGCCCGCGCCATCGCGCTGCTCGCCCGCCAGCAGCCGGTCGCCACCGACCTGCGCATCGTGGTGACCTCGCTGCGGATGAGCGCCGACCTGGAGCGCTCCGGCGACCTGGCGCAGCACGTGGCGAAGCTGGCCCGGCTCCGCTTCCCGGACACGGCGGTGCCGCGGGACCTGCACGCCACCATCCTGGAGATGGGGCAGCTGGCGCAGCGGCTGATGGCGAAGGCCGCCGAGGTGATCATCACGAAGGACGTCGACCTGGCGCTCCAGCTGGAGCAGGACGACGACGAGATGGACCAGCTGCACCGCACGCTGTTCCAGCACCTGATGGACGACCGGTGGAAGCACGGCATCGAGACGGCGGTGGACGTGACGCTGCTGGGCCGCTACTACGAGCGCTTCGCGGACCACGCGGTGTCGGTGGCGAAGCGGGTCGTCTACCTGGTGACGGGCGAGCACGCGGACGAGCTCCAGCCGCCGACCGCGGTCGAAGGCGTCTGACCGGGCTGCGGCAGGGCGGCCGGGCCGGGTCCCGGCGGTCCCGGCGGCGGCTCCGCCGGGTCCCGGCGGCGGCCATGGCGTACGGGCCGTGCGGGGCCCCGACCCAATGCGCCGTTGACGCGCCGGTGCGGCTGGGCATGAATGAGGCGAAGGCGGTCCGTCGTGCGAAGTCCCGTACGCCGCCTGCGAGGAGGAACCATGCCCGATTCCCCCGTCCCCATCACCCCGGAGCAGGAGCAGCCGCCGAGGCCGGAGCCGCTGCGGCTGCCCCTGCTCGCCGCCTGCGGCTGCGGCTCGGGCTGCGGCTGCGGGTGCCAGTCCGGCGCCCCGTGCCAGTGCGGCGGCTGAGCCGCCCGCCCGGTTCGACGCGTACAGGGCCCCGCCCCGGCACCCCCGGGCCGGGGCCTCTGCGCGTCCCGGGACGCGGCGGGGGCGGGGGCGAGGAGCACGCCGCCGGGCGCGAGGTGCTCCTCTCGCCTGTGCCTGCGGGAACGCCGCCGCCGAATCCGGGCGCCTACGGTTGTTGAGGACCTATCGCCTGGTCCTCATTACCGTGATGCGACAGGAGATGGCATGGCCTGCGTCCTGCCCTTGCGCGCACCAAGGGGGCCGCGAACGTGGACCGTGGTGGACTGCGCCTACAAGACGGTCGAGCCGGTGAAGGCGGTGCCAACCGCCCCCGCCAGGTCCTACTCCCCCGGCTCCCAGGCGCGGAGCAGGTCGAGCAGCCCTGCGTTTCCGTCAACGTGCAAGGAGTCGGCAGGGATACGGTCGTACAAGTAGAGGATCAACTCACTGGCCGTGCCATAAATGGAGGCGCCGGCTGCGTCCGAGTCCTCGCCAGTCGCGGCAGAGGGCGAAGGGATGCGGGTGGAGCGTGCGCCGTCGCCGTCGACCGTGAGGCGCCAGGAGCGGCCCTCGGCGGTGTGGAAGTCGAAGGCCGTGGGCTTGTGCGGCCAGGCGCTGGGCGTCGCGACGCAGGTAAACAGGAACTCCTCGACACCGTCGAGGGCGACCTCGGCCGGCAGCGGCTGCGGGGCGCCCGCAGCGAGCTGGGCGTCGTAGGTGTGCACCGCACTCTCCTGGACCCGGTGCCGGGCGACTCCGCCGGAGGTCCGCGGCGTCTGCAGGGCACTCCACCACGCCCAGCAGCTGGCGTCCGGTCCTGCCTCGCGCAGGGCGCTCAGCAGAAGCTGCGTCGATGCGGCCAGCCAGGCCAGCAGGACCTCACGCTCCCGCGGCACTTCCAGGGCGGCGCGCGCAGCGGCGGCCTCGGCCGGGGGAGCGTCGGCAGGCCCCGCGCCGACGATGGCGGCCCAGAAACGGTCTCCCCCACCCAGGTGCTTCACCAGATCGAACAGCGTCCACCCGGGGCAGGTATGCACCTGTGCGTCGAGACTGGGCGCGGCGGCGACCGCGGCGCGGAAGAAGGTCGACCGTTCATCGATCAGTCGCAGCAGGTCAGGAAACTCAAGATTCTCTTCCACGCCGGATGTCTATCACCGTGCTCCGGTGATCGGACAGCGATTTTCACAGTCGCCGCCGGTTGGCCATTGCGGACGTCCTCGCCTCCCACCGCCCACCTCAAGCAACTAAGCGAATTGACTGGCGTCCGAGAGTGTCCACAGCACCCACCCCCCGGCTCAGAGCATCCCCGCAGGTCAAGCAGTCCCTGGGCGGAGGCTCTGCGGACGCTACGCGCTCTACTCGGTACAGCCGAGATGAAGAGGCCACAGGGGCGCGGCCGTGCGATGAGCTGCGGTGACGTCCCGCCGGTCAGGCGCTCGCCCTTCGCGAGCTGCGGGATCGCCTTCCCGAACTGACCCGGGATCCATGCCCAACTCGACCCGTGGGACTCACCCTCAAGGTCTATGCCCACCTCATGCCGAGCAGCCGGGACCGTGCTCGGGAGGCTCTGGGCAAGGCTCTGCGGCCGGACGGTTCCCGAGGCTGAGGGCCCACAGTGGGCCCAGGGCAAACGAATGCCCCCGATCTGCGCCGTGTGCGCAGGTCGGGGGCATGATCGCTTTTCCTACTTCTTCTTGCCCTGGTTCTTGACCGCCTCGATCGCCGCCGCCGCGGCAGCCGGGTCGAGGTAGGTGCCGCCCGGGTTGAGGGGCTTGAACTCCGCGTCCAGCTCGTAGGCGAGCGGGATGCCGGTCGGGATGTTCAGGCCGGCGATGTCCTCGTCGGAGACGCCGTCCAGGTGCTTGACCAGCGCGCGCAGGGAGTTGCCGTGCGCGGCGACCAGGACCGTGCGGCCGGCGAGCAGGTCCGGGACGATGCCGTCGTACCAGTACGGGAGCATGCGGACGACGACGTCCTTCAGGCACTCCGTCTTGGGGCGCAGCTCCGGCGGGATCGTCGCGTAGCGCGGGTCCTCGGACTGCGAGTACTCCGTGCCGTCCTCGAGGGCCGGCGGCGGGGTGTCGTACGAGCGGCGCCACAGCATGAACTGCTCCTCGCCGAACTCGGCGAGGGTCTGGGCCTTGTCCTTGCCCTGGAGGGCGCCGTAGTGACGCTCGTTCAGGCGCCAGGAGCGGTGGACCGGAATCCAGTGGCGGTCGGCTGCCTCCAGCGCCATCTGCGCGGTGCGGATCGCGCGCTTCTGGAGCGAGGTGTGCACGACGTCGGGGAGCAGGCCGGCGTCCTTGAGCAGCTCACCGCCGCGGACCGCCTCCTTCTCGCCCTTCTCGTTGAGATTGACGTCCACCCAGCCGGTGAACAGGTTCTTCGCGTTCCACTCGCTCTCGCCGTGACGGAGCAGGATCAGCTTGTACGGTGCGTCGGCCATGCGTACGAGCCTAATGGACGCGCCGAGCCCCTCGCGCGCGGTGCTCACCCCCGTCGATTGACGCGGCGCGTCAATTCACTGGCGCCGACAGATCCCCGCTCGTAACGTGCACCGAGCAGGAGAGACGCTTACATCACCGGGGGGATTCCTTATGTCCGTTGCCAGTCTGAGACGGGCGGCCCGGGAGAGCGTGTCGGGGCTGCCGCGCGAGTTCTGGTGGCTGTGGACGAGCACCCTGGTGAACAGGCTCGGGGCCTTCGTCGCCACATTCATGACCTTGTACCTGACGATGGACCGCGGCTACTCGGCCTCCTTCGCGGGACTCGTGGTCGCCCTCCACGGCCTCGGCGGCGTGATCTCCTCGCTGGTCGCGGGCGTGATGACCGACCGGCTGGGGCGCCGGCCCACGCTGATGGCGGCGCAGGCGTCGACGGCCCTGTCGGTGGCGCTGCTCGGCTTCATGGAGCACCCGGCGGCGATCGCGGCCGTGGCGCTGCTGGTCGGCATGACCTCGAACGCCTCGCGGCCCGCCGTGCAGGCGATGATGGCCGACATCGTGCGGCCCGAGGACCGGGTGCGGGCCTTCGCGCTCAACTACTGGGCGATCAACCTGGGCTTCGCGATCTCCGCGACGGTGGCCGGCTTCGTCGCCGAGTACAGCTACCTCGCCGGCTTCCTGGGCGAGGCGGCGCTGACGCTGGTGTGCGCGGTGCTGGTGTACGTCAAGCTCCCCGAGTCCCGGCCCGACAAGGGCGCCGACGCGGCGGCCGCGGACGCGGAGGTCGGGCTGGGCACGGTGCTGCGCGACGGACGCTTCATGGGGGTCGTCGGGCTGTCGTTCCTGATCTCGCTGATCTTCATGCAGGGGTCGTTCGGGCTGCCGCTGGCCATGGGCGCCGCCGGTTTCTCCACCGGGGACTACGGCCTGGTCATCGCCGTGAACGGGGTGCTGATCGTGCTGTTGCAGATCCCGGTCACCCGCTTCATCGAGCACCGCGACCCGCAGAGGCTGCTGGTGCTCTCGGCGCTGCTCGCGGGGTACGGCTTCGGGCTCACCGCCTTCGGCGGTTCCCTGGGGGGCATCGCGCTGACCGTCTGCGTCTGGACGCTGGCCGAGATCATCAACTCGCCGACGCAGATGGGCCTGGTCGTACGGCTGTCCCCGCTGCACGGGCGCGGCCGCTACCAGGGCATGTACACGATGTCGTGGGCGGTGGCCTCGCTGGTCGCACCGCTGCTGGCGGGCTGGGTCATCGACCGGTTCGGCGCGCAGTGGCTGTGGGGTACGACGGCGCTCCTGGGGACGGTCGCGGGGCTCGGGTACTGGCTGCTGATGCGGAACCTCCCGCCGGCGCCCGGCGCCGACGGAACCGCCCCCGCGGAGCACGCGGCCGACGGGCCCGCCGCCGCGGATCCGGCTCCCGGTTCCGGCGGCGACCCCGTCGGGCTGCCGCTGCCCGGGCCGGCCGTGTCGCCCGCGCCCTCCTCCGCGTAGGACCGCGGGACCGCGGCCGCGGGACCGCAGCCCATCGGGGCCGTAGGACCTCGGCCCCGGCGTTACTCCGACGGGCGGGTCAGGTGCTTGAACGCGTCGAGGTTGTGGGTGGGCTCGCCGCGCGAGACGCGCCAGTCGTACTCGCGGCGGATCGCGCTCGCGAAGCCCAGCTCCAGCAGGGTGTTGAAGGCGCCGTCCGCCCCCTCCAGGACCGTGCCCAGCAGGCGGTCCAGCTCCTCCGGGGTGACCACGGAGAGGGGGAGGCGGCCCGTCAGGTAGACGTCGCCGAGGCGGTCGACCGCGTAGCCGAGCCCGTACAGCTTGAGGTTGCGCTCCAGCAGCCAGCGGTGGACGGCCGGCTCGTTCTCGTCGGGGTGGCGGATCACGAAGGCGTTGACCGACAGCGAGTGCCGGCCGATCCGGAGCGAGCAGGTGGTGCTCAGCTTGCGGGTGCCGGGGAGCTGGACGACGTACGAACCCGGTGACGGGCTCTCCCACGACAGTCCGGCCTCGGTCAGGGTGCTCTCGACGATCGCGGCGGTGTCAGCCATGGTGGGAGCGTACGCGACGACGATGATCATGCATGGCAGCGGTGTAGACGTCCGCCGTGCCGCTCGCGGCCGTGTCCCAGCCGAAGAACTGCGCGTGCCGCGCGGCCTCGCCGCCCATCCGGTCGGCGAGCCCGGGCTCGTCCACGAAACGGCGCAGCTGCCGGGCGTAGTCCACCGGGTCGTGGCCGGGTACGAGGATGCCCGTCACCCCGTCGTTGACGGCGACGGGCAGCCCGCCGACCGCGGCGGCCAGGACCGGGGTGCCCGCGGCCTGCGCCTCGATGGCGACGAGCCCGAAGGACTCGTTGTACGAGGGCATGACCAGCACGGACGCGGCCCGGAACCAGTCGGCGAGCTGGTCCTGCCCGACCGGCGGGTGGAAGTGGACCAGGTCGGCTATGCCCAGCCGGGCGGCGAGCTTCTGCAGGCCCTCCGGCTTGGCGAGGCCGCTGCCGCTGGGCCCGCCGACGACGGGCACGTGCAGGCGGCGGCGGAGCGAGGGGTCGCGGTCGACGAGCTCGGCGACGGCCCGCAGCAGGATGTCGGGGGCCTTCAGCGGCTGGATGCGGCCGGCGAACAGGGGTATGACGGCGTCCTGCGGCAGCCCGAGGCGGGCGCGGGCGGCGGCGCGGCCGTCGCCGACGGTGAAGCGGTCGAGATTCACGCCGGGGTGGACGACGGCCACCTTGCCGGGGTCCGCCTCGTAGTGGCGTACGAGCTCGTCGGCCTCCTCGGCGGTGTTCGCGATGAGGCGGTCGGCGGCGGCGACGATCTGGGTCTCGCCGATGACGCGGGCGGCGGGCTCGGGCGTGTCACCCTCGGCCAGCGCCGCGTTCTTGACCTTGGCCATGGTGTGCATGGCGTGGACGAGCGGGACGCCCCAGCGTTCGGCGGCGAGCCAGCCGACGTGGCCGGAGAGCCAGTAGTGGGAGTGGACGAGGTCGTAGTAGCCGGGGCGGTGCCCGGCCCAGGCCTGCATGACGCCGTGCGTGAAGGCGCACAGCTGGGCCGGGAGCTCCTCCTTGGCGAGGCCCTCGTACGGGCCCGCGTCGACGTGCCGCACCAGTACTCCGGGCGCGAGGTCGACGACGGCCGGGAGGCCGCCGGTGGTGGCCCGGGTGAAGATCTCGACCTCTATGTTGATCGCGGCGAGGCGCTTGGCCAGCTCGACGATGTACACGTTCATCCCGCCGGCGTCGCCGGTGCCGGGCTGGTGCAGCGGCGAGGTGTGCACGCTGAGCATGGCCACACGGCGCGGCTTGCGATGGTGGCCGACGGCCGGCAGGCGCAGCCGCGGGGGCTCGTGGCGGGTGGCGCGCGCGGCGGCGAGGCGGCCGCTGATGCTGCCGCCGAGACGGGACACGTACTGGCTCAAGGGAGCAGTTCCTCTCGCTCTGACGATGCTCGGACGGACGGCGCGGCGGGACCGCCCCGGGGCGCGCTCCCGGCGTCGGCACCACGCTGTGCCGACGCTGGACGGCATGACCGCGGGGCTCGGACGGCATGACGACAGGGGCGCGGTCGGCGCCCTGCACCGAGTGCAACCCGAACGGCCGTCCCCCGCATTCCGGGGGGAGGGGACTTTCCTCATCTTTGCCGGAGGGTTGCCGGATTTTTATCCTGCGCGTGCGCTCCGCTTACGCTCGGCCCATGGCCTCCCGCACCACCCCGCCCCCTTCCGGGGGCCGATCCGACCGCGCCGACCGCGCCGGCCGCCCGGACCGCTCCGAGCGCCCGGGCCGCCCGGTGGGCGCGGTGACGCGCGGGACGACCAACCCGAACCGGTTGCGCCGGATGGACCGCTGGATCGCCGCGACGCACGGAGCCGCGCTGCGGCGCGCCGGGGCGCCGGTCGCCGTCGACCTCGGGTACGGGGCCGCGCCCTGGACCGCGGTGGAGCTGATGGCGCGGCTGCGGGAGGCGGCGCCGCGCGTGCGCGTCGTCGGCGTCGAGATCGAACCGGCGCGGGTCGCGGCCGCGAAGCCGTACGAGCGGGAGGGCCTCGCATTCCGGCACGGCGGTTTCGAGGTACCGCTGGACGGCGGGGAGCGTCCCGCGCTGATCCGCGCGGCGAACGTGCTGCGCCAGTACGACGAGGACCAGGTCGCGCAGGTCTGGGCGCGGCTGTGCGGGCGGCTGGCGCCGGACGGGCTGCTGGTGGAGGGGACCTGCGACGAGATCGGGCGGCGGCACGTGTGGGTCGCGCTGGGTCCGGAGGGGGCGCGCACGGTGACGTTCGCGACCCGGCTGGGCTCCCTGGAGCGCCCCTCGGACCTGGCCGAGCGGCTGCCGAAGGCGCTGATCCACCGGAACGTGCCGGGCGAGCCGGTGCACGCGTTCCTCCGCGACTTCGACCGGGCGTGGGCGGCGGCGTCCCCGTACGCCTCGTACGGGGCGCGGCAGCGCTGGATCCGGACGGCGCGGGCCCTGGCGGCGGACTGGCCGCTGGCGGACGGGCCGGGGCGCTGGCGCCAGGGGGAACTGACGGTGCGCTGGGAGGCCTTGCGGCCCCTGGGGTGAGGTCGCGGGAGCCCCGGGACAGTCGGAGCGGGGCGCGGCGGACGGGGAACCGGGAACGCGGGCTGCCCGTTGGGGCGTCAGGGACGGTGCGTGCGGGGGTCGGTGGGGAGCGGGAGGCTCGACGGTGCTCCGGCGGCCTTCCTGTTCATTCCCTGTGGGATCGCTGTGGCGTTGCGTCGGACGGGTGGGATCCGGCGGTTATCCACAAGGGTGTTGGAATTCACCGACTCGTGGCACCATCCCGAAAGCAGTGAAAAGTTACTGATGAATAGTCAGATCCGTTACAGGATCCGACTCGGGTGCCTGGGGGGACCATGGTGGCCGTAAGGCGACGGCACGGCGCAAGCACGCTCGTACTGCTCTGCGCGATGGCGATAGTGACGGCCCCCGGCCTCGCGGCGGGCGTGGCGCACGCGGCGCCGGCAACCCCCGCGGTGCCGGCCGCTCCCGGCGCCCCGGCGGCGCCGGCCCCCCTGCCCGGCGCCAAGTCGCTGGAGCAGGTCCGCAAGGACATAGAGGAGCTGTACCGCCAGGCCGGCAGCGCGACGGACGCCTTCAACCTGGCCGAGTCCGAGACCAAGGCGCAGTCCGAGAAGATCGTCGAGATCGCCAACCTCGTCGTCGCCGGGCAGAACCGCATCACCGCCCTGAAGGGACGCGCGGGCGCCGCCGCCCGCGCCCAGTACCGCTCGGGCGGCCTGCCGGCCGGCGCGGAGCTGGCGCTCAGCGAGAACCCGGGCCAGTACCTCGACGGCGCGGGACGGCTGCGGCAGGGCGAGAAGGCGGCCTCCGACCTCCTGTCCGAACTCGACCGTACACAGGCCGACTTGCGGCAGTACGCGATGGACGCGGCGGCGCACTGGGCGACGCTGGAGGCCAACCGCGTCAAGCAGGAGACCGCGAAGAAGCAGGTCGAGGAGAAGATCAAGGCGGCGGAGGAGCTGGAGAGCAAGCTGGAGGCCGAGGAGAAGGCCCGGCTGATCCAGCTGGAGCAGGAAGCCCAGTACAAGGCGCAGACGGCGTGGCTGTCCACGGGCGCGATGAAGGACGTCAAGGGCACGGCGACGGACGCGGGAAGGCGGGCGGTCCAGTTCGCCACCGCCCAGATCGGCAAGCCGTACATCTGGGGCGCGGTCGGCCCGGACTCGTTCGACTGCTCCGGCCTGACCTCCAAGGCGTGGCTGGCGGCGGGCAAGGGCATCCCGCGCACCTCTCAGGAGCAGCTGCGGCTGCTGCCGAAGGTCGCGCTCAAGGACATGCGGCCGGGCGACCTGATCATCTACTTCGACGACGCGAGCCACGTCGGGATGTACGTAGGCGACGGCGCGATGGTCCACGCCCCGCGGCCGGGCCGGCACGTGACGATGGCGGGGGCGGGCTCGATGCCGATCAAGGCGGTCGTCCGCCCGGACGCATAGGCACTGCCCGGACCGCCCGTGCACCGGCGGCCGGGCAGGCCGGGCGGCTAGACAGCCGGGCGGCTTCGGGGGGCCGGGCAGGCCGGGCGGCTCCGGGCGGCTCCGGGCACTCGGGGCTCCGGCGTCCGGGGAGTTCCGGATACTCCGGCGTCCGCGCCCGGGGAGTTCCGGATACTCCGGTGCTCCGGGGCTGCAGCGCTCCCCCGCTCCGGTACTCCGGCCAACCGGGGCCCCGGCCGCCCCGCGCTTCCGGACAGGGGTGGCGCCGGTCACTCCGGCAGCCCCGGCCACCCGCGCCGCCCGGCGGTTCCAGCCCCGTGGCGAAGAACACGCTCCCGGCAGCCCCCGTGCGAGGCGGCCGCGTCGGTCGCCCCGGCACCGCCGGACCGCGCGGAACGCGCCGCCGCGGCCGGGGAACGGGCCTACGGGAAGGTGGGATCGGCCGGCGGAGGCAACCAACCCGCCGCCCGCAGCGTCTCGCTTCACGGGACGGACCCCGGGCCGCCGTGACATTGGTCATCCAGTGAGGCCGATTTTCCCCCGCGATAACGGCATATGACGGAGGCCCCGGACGGGACCGGCATTCCGCTCCCCGGTCCCGGACCGCTAGGGTCTGCCGGACGAGCGCACCCTCGGGGGGAGGGAAGGAACCGGAGACGATGCCCGTACCCGTACCGCGGCAGAGGGACACCCCGGCCGCGGAGAGCGATCAGGCCGTTCTGCACACCGCCACACCGCCTGCGGCCGCACCCACCACGCTGGTCGCCGCACCGGTGGTCCCGCGGACGGGCCCGCTGACGGCCCCGCCCGCCGCCCCGCTGACCCTCCTGGTCATCCAGGACGACCCCGCGGGCGGCCTCACCGTCCCTGAGGTCCTCGACGCCGACGGCCACCGCATCCGGCTCCGTACCGCCCGCAACCTCACCGAGGCCGCGCGCCTGCTCACGCCCGACGTGCACTGCATCCTGCTGGACCTGTCGCTGCCCGCCCCGGGATCCGCCGACGACGACCTGGCCGCGCTCCGCCAGGTCCTCGGGCTCGCGCCCCACCACGCCGTCATCGTCCTCACTTCCGAGACCGACGCCGAGCGGGCGGCCGAAGCCGTACGCGTCGGCGCCCAGGACTTCCTCTTCCGGGACGAGATGGACGGCCGGCTGCTGAGCCGCGCCATCCGGTACGCCGTGGAGAGAAAACGGGCCGACATCGCCCAGTACAAGCTCGCAGAATCGAAACTGCGCGCCCAGGAGAACGCCCGCCTGGAGCGCGGTCTGCTCCCCAACCCCCTGCTGGAGGGCTCCGACCTCCGCTTCGCGGCCCGCTACCGCCCCGGTCGCAGCCGTGCGCTCCTCGGCGGGGACTTCTACGACACCGTCCGCACGCCCGACGGCACCGTCCACGCCATGATCGGCGACGTCTGCGGCCACGGCCCCGACGAAGCCGCCCTCGGCGTCGAGCTGCGGATCGCCTGGCGGGCGCTGACCCTGGCCGGCCTGTGCGGCGACGACCTGCTCGCCACGCTCCAGGAGGTCCTGGAGGTCGAGCGCCCCTGCGACGAGATCTTCGCGACGCTGTGCACGGTGGACATCGCCCCGGACGGCCGCCGCGCGGGCCTGTGCCTCGCCGGCCACCCGGCGCCGCTGATATCCCGGCCGGGCAGCCCCGCCCGGCTGCTCCCGTACGAGAACAGCGGGCCTGCGCTCGGCCTGCTGCCCCGGGCCCGCTGGCCGCGCCGCCAGGTCGAGCTCGGCGGCGCCTGGAGCCTGATGCTGTACACCGACGGCCTCATCGAGGGCCGGATCGGCGAGGGCCGGGAGCGCCTCGGCCAGGACGGCATGGTCGAGATGATCAACCGGCACCTGGACGACGGACTGACGGGCGAGGCGCTGCTGGAGGCCTCCGTCACCGAGGCCCGCCGGCTCAACGGCGGCGAGCTCACGGACGACGTGGCCGTGGTCCTGCTGTCCCGCGCGGGCGGCTGAGCCGGCCGGCCCGCGCAGGTCGGCGTCACCCGACCGCGTCACCGGCCCGCGTCGGCGGGCCCGCCTACCGGCTCACGTCACCGGCCGCCGTTGTAGGGCCCGTACGGCCCGTCGCTGCTGCTTCCGCCCCGGCGCCGGCCGCCGCCCGAGACCTGCTTGAGGGCCGGGCGCACGTCGACGAAGAAGACGATGGTCGCGACCAGTCCCGCGATCTGCAGGAACAGCATGCCCAGGAAGAAGTCCACGAGCACGGTGATGCCGAGGAGGACCATCCAGAAGGTCTTGCTCTGCTTCTCCGCGGCGCGGTAGGCGTCCTCACGGGCCACCAGCGCCATGACGAAGGCCACGACGGCGAGCACCAGCATGGCCAGTCCCAGCAACGGGACCACACCTCGATCGAACCCGTCCATCAACCACATCGCGATGACCGCTTTCTCCCGCTCCGCACGCCGGACGGCGTCTGCCTCCACGCTACCGGCAGTGGTTCCTCCACGGAGAGCACAACGGGCCGGACACCCGTCAAGGTGCCCGGCCCGCCACGTGTCATGCGGGTCAGCTCGCGTCGCCCTGCGCGGCGGCGGTCTTCTTCGTGGTGCTCTTGCGCGCCGCGGGCTTCTTCGCGGCGGACTTCTCCCCACCGGCGGCCACCTCGGCGGCGACCGGCTCGGCGGCCACCGGCTCGGTGACGACGGCGGTACCGGACGCGGACCCCGGCGCGGGCTCGACGGCCACGGCGATCTCGACGATCTCGTCGGAGACCTCGCCGCGCCAGGTCCGGACGGCCTGCTCGCCGTGCTCGGCGACCTTGTCGTACGTCTCCTTGGCGCGCACCGCGTACTCGGCGGCCACACCGACACCGCGCAGCGCCAGGTCCTGCGCGGTCTCACCGAACTTCTTCGGGTCGATCGCGCCGAACACCTCGGCGACCTTCGCGGAGACCGCCTCCTGCGCCTCCTTGGCCGCGTCCCGGGCCTTCTCCTGCACGACCTTCGGGTCGGTGTTCTTGACCGCCTCGATGCGCGCGGGGGCCTCGGCGCGCAGCTGCTCGATGAGCCCCGGCACCTTCTTGGCCTGCTGCACGGCCAGGTCGGCGGTGCCGGCGGCGAAGTAGAGCGGGGTGGGGTCGGTGAGGGTCTTCTTCAGGTCATCGGCGATGGCCATGTGCGGGTCCTCCCGGATCCATGTCGGTTCGTCTTCTACGGCATCTCGTCGGCGGACGCGTCGGGCGCCCCGGCCGCGGCGGCCGTACCGGCCGTGTCGAGCGCGTTCTCCTTGCGGAAGGACTCGTAGATCTGGAGCAGCACCTGCTTCTGCCGCTCGTTGATGGACGGGTCGGCGAGGATCACGGCCCGCGTCTCCACCTCGTCCCGGTCCCGCTCGTCCAGGATCCCGGCCTGCACGTACAGCGTCTCCGCGGAGATCCGCAGCGCCTTGGCGAGTTGCTGGAGGATGTCCGCGGACGGCTTGCGCAGCCCGCGCTCGATCTGGCTCAGGTACGGATTCGACACGCCCGCGGCCTCGGACAGCTGCCGCAGCGAGAGCTGGGCCTGCCGACGCTGTTCGCGGAGGTATTCGCCGAGGTTTCCGACGTTGAGCGATGCCATGCCCCGATCCTGCCCGAGCTTGCTAACTATTGCAAGCAGGCGCTTGCAACATCTAGCAGCGCGGGGCCGTGGCGATCGCAAGCGTCGCGTGCAGCTCCTCCGACGTCGCCGTGCGGACCTCCAGGCCCGCCGAGGACAGGGCCGCGGCCGTTCGCCGGGACTGGCGGGCGCTCGTCTCGATCAGCAGGTGCCCGCCCGGGGCCAGCCAGGGCGGGGCCCCCGCCGCGACCCGGCGGTGGACGTCCAGGCCGTCCGCGCCGCCGTCCAGGGAGACCAGCGGCTCGTGGTCCCGGGCCTCCGCTGGCATCAGCGCCACCTCCCCCGTCGGGACGTACGGGGCGTTCACCACCAGGAGGTCCACCCGGCCCCGCAGCGCGGCCGGCAGCGGCCCGTACAGGTCGCCCTCCCACACCGTGCCGCCGTACGGGGCCACGTTGCGGCGCGCGTACGCCACCGCCACCGGGTCGATGTCCGCCGCGTGCAGCTCCACCCCGCCCGGCACCCGCGCCGCGACCGCCGCGCCCAGGGCGCCGACCCCGCAGCACAGGTCCAGCACCACCGCGCCGGGCCGGGCCAGCGCCACCGCCTCCCGCACCAGGAACTCGGTGCGCCGGCGCGGTACGAACGCCCCCGTCCCCACCTCCACGCGCAGTCCGCAGAACTCCGCCCAGCCCACCACGTGTTCGAGCGGCTCGCCCGCGACCCGGCGGGCCACCATGCCCGCCAGGTGGCCGTCGTCCCGCGCGGCCGAGACCAGCAGTCCGGCCTCCTCCTCGGCGAAGACGCAGCCGGCCGCGCGCAGCCGGTCCACAAGCGACGTCGAAAGCGTCAAGTACCTCAGTCCTCGCTCCTCGGTCGGGTCGGGTCGGGTTGTGTCGGGTCGGGTTGTGTCGGGTCGCGTCGTGTCCGGTCGTGTCCGGTCGTGTCCGGTCCCGTTCCCGGTACCCGTCTGCGGCCCGCCCGGTCAGAAGACGTCCGGGCACCACGGCCTCCGCGCGGTGCGGAACACCGCGTCCGCCAGCGCGACCGCCCCCGGGCGCTCCTCCGTGATCCGCCCGAGCAGGGCCAGGCGTACCGCGGACTCGTCGCCGAGGTAGAGGGAGCCCAGCGCCGACGCGTCCAGCCGCAGGTCCGCCGGGTCCGCGGTGCGCTCGCACGCGCCGTTGGCCGCGTCCAGCCGGTAGCGGCCGTCCGCGAGGCCCGCCGCGTCCGTCACCTCCAGGACCAGCACCCCCGGTACGGCGTACGTCCGCGCGCCCAGCGCCCGTACGACGTCCAGCACCCGCACCCACAGGAAGTCGGCCGTGGTCACCAGCGCCGCGGCCCGCGGGTCGGGCAGCAGCTGCGCGACGAGGTCGTCGGGCGCCCGGAAACCGGTGCGGACCTTGGCCACCCAGTCGATGGAGCACAGGAAGTGCCACAGCGCCCGCTCCGCGTCCGCAGTGATCGCGAGCAGCTGCTTGACCTGCACGGTGTTCTTCGGGAGCTTCGCGTCCGTCCAGTGCCCGTCGGCGGCGTAGACGGCGAGGCCGGCCACCTCGCCCGCGGCCGTCCGGTACACGGCGTGGAACTGCTCCTTGTACGGGCGGTACGAGATCTCCTCCGCGCCCGTCGCCAGGCTCCACCAGCGCGCGTCGCGGTCCACCGCGCCGTGGGTGGCCGCCCGCAGCCGCTCGTGCAACCCGGGGCCGATCCGGCGGGCCTCGGCGGCGTCGACCAGGTCGATGCGGCCGCCGTCGGCGGGCACCGACCAGCGGGGGTCCAGCCCGGTCCGCGGTACGTCGATCTCCCATTCCGAGACGGAGGCGGCGGGCCCGTACCCGTACCGCCCGTAGATCGGGTACTCGGCGGCGATCAGTGTCGACAGCACGTCGCCGCGGTCCCGGGCGGCGGTCAGCTCGGCGGTCATCATGCGGGTCAGCAGACCGCGGCGGCGGTGCGTGGGCAGCACGGTGACGTTGGTGACCGCGCTGGAGCCGACGGCCGCGCCGCCGGGCACGGTCAGCTCCTGCGGGAACGAGCGGAAGGTGGCCACGCAGCGTCCCGTATCGGGGTCGAACGCGCCCTGGGTGCGTGCGAAATCGCCGCGCCGGGCCCGCTGGGCGACGTCGGACTCGGTCACCCCGGCGGCTTCCAGGAAGCCGGTGTTCACGGTCCGCAGCCAGTCGGGGAGTTCGGATTCAGCGATCGGCCGGACGTCAGCGCTCATGCCGGACCACGCTAATCGGCGCACCTGCCCGCGTCGCCCGAATTCCGGCCCCCGGACGCGCGGGAGGGGGCCGAACGTGCTCACGCCAGCAGGTCGTCCACCTGCGCCTCCCCCTCCCGGTATCTCCGGGTGATCTCGGCGCTGCAGTCGTCCGCCGTGCGCTGGAGCTGCTGCCGGCGCCGCGAGACCTGCTGCTCGTACCGGATCAGACGGCCCAGCCCGTCGTGGAGCTCGCCGTCGGTGCGGGCGCCCAGGTCCGAGAGCTCCACGTCGGACAGCATCTCCGCCGCCAGCAGCCGGTACTCCTCGCCGTGCGGGGTGCCGAGCGTGACGTGCCGGGCGGAGGCGCTGCGGCTGGAGGGGGCGTCGGCGAGGATCTCCGAGAGCCGGTCCACCACCGGCGCCTCGGGGTCGGTGCGCCGGGCGAGTTCGGCCCGCAGGATGTCGATGCGGCCCTGCAACAGCCGCCGTACGTAGCTCAGATCGGCCTCGTCGCGCTGCGCGTCGCGGCGCAGCGCGCGCAGTTCCGGCAGTCCGAGCGCGGTGGTCGGCGTCGGCGGGACCGCGTTCTCGGCGGTGCGCTGCGCGGGCGGTCGTACCGCGGCAGCGGACACGGAAGCGGGTGCAGCAGGTACGGAGGTACCAGAAGTATTCATACGAACGAGCCCGTCCCCTCGACCGGTGCGGCGCACAGGCACCGCCTGCGTGCATCGTGCCACTCTCCGTGGCCCGGGTGCAGTCCCAGTCCACCCGATCGGCCCCGGACGGGTGCACGCCTGGTACACAGGGGGTATGCGAGCAGTGGTGCAGAGGGTGGACGGCGCGAGCGTCGTCGTGGCCGGCGAGACCGTCGGGGAGATCGTCGGCGAGGGACTGTGCGTGCTGGTGGGGGTGACCCACGACGACACGCCGGAGAAGGCCGCGCTGCTGGCGCGCAAGCTCTGGTCCGTTCGGATCCTCGAGGCGGAGAAGTCCTGCAGCGACGTGGACGCGCCGCTGCTGGTGATCTCCCAGTTCACGCTCTACGGGGACGCCCGCAAGGGCCGCCGCCCCACCTGGAACGCGGCCGCGCCCGGCCCGGTCGCCGAACCGCTGGTGGACGAGGTCGTGGCGCAGCTGCGGGCGCTGGGCGCGACGGTGGAGACGGGCCGCTTCGGCGCGGACATGCGGGTCTCGCTCACCAACCACGGCCCGTTCACCATCGTCATCGACATCTAGCGCGACAGCGCCGTCACCCGGGGCGCTACGGCGCTACGGCGCTACGGCGCTACGACGACCTCCTGCGCGGCGGCCGTGCCGCCCACCAGCAGCGGCGCGTCCACCGGTACGTTCCGCTTGACCAGCGCGAGGGCGATGGGGCCGAGCTCGTGGTGGCGCACCGAGGTGGTCACGAAGCCGAGCTGGCGGCCCTCCTCGCCGTCGGCGGCGAGCCGGACCGGGGCGCCGTGCGCCGGGAGCAGCACCTCGGAGCCGTCCAGGTGGAGGAAGACCAGGCGGCGCGGGGGCTTCCCCAGGTTGTGGACGCGGGCGACCGTCTCCTGGCCGCGGTAGCAGCCCTTCTGGAGGTGCACGGCCGTACCGATCCAGCCCAGCTCGTGCGGGATGGTGCGGTGGTCGGTCTCCAGGCCGAGCCGGGGCCGGTGCGCCTCGACGCGCAGGGCCTCGTACGCGAGGAGCCCGGCGGCCGGGCCGTGCGAGGCGGCGAAGGACTCCAGCTCGGCGCGGGGCAGGAAGACGTCGCGTCCGTGGGCGGTCTCCCGTACGGCGTGCTCCTTGGCGACCTCGGCGATGGAGCCGGCGGGCAGGTGCACGACCGCGAACTCCTCGGTGCGGTCGGCGACTTCCACCCGGTAGAAGAACTTCATGGACTCCAGGTAGGCGATCAGCTCCGCCTGGGTGCCGGGCTCCACGTGCGCCCACGTGGTCTCGCCGTCGTCGACGAGGTAGAGCGCGTGCTCGATGTGACCGTTGGCGGAAAGGATCAGGGCCTCGGTGGCCTGGCCGGCCGGCAGCTCGGTGAGGTGCTGGGTGAGCAGCAGGTGCAGCCAGCTGAGGCGCTCGGCCCCGGTCACGGTGACGACACCGCGGTGGGAGAGGTCGACGAAGCCGCGGCCGTCGGCGAGGGTCCGCTGTTCGCCGTACAGCTCGCCGTAGTGGGCGGCGACGCCCTCGTCGCGGCCTTCGGCCTGCACGGCGCCGGGGAGGTGGAGCAAGGGGCTGCTGGTCATGGGACCAAGCGTACGACTCGGCTACGCCTGCGCGGCACGGTGTGCCGCCGCGCATTTCTTGCAGAGGCCGAAGATCGCGAAGTGCTTCATGTCGGTCTCGAATCCGAAGGTCGCGCGGAGCTTGGCGGTGAACTCGGCGGCGACGTCCACGTCGGCCTCGATCACGTCGGCGCAGTCCCGGCAGACCAGGTGCATGTGGTGGTGCCGGTCGGCCAGGTGGTACGTCGGGGCGCCGTGACCGAGGTGCGCGTGCGAGACGAGCGCGAGCTCCTCCAGGAGCTCCAGCGTCCGGTACACGGTGGAGATGTTGATCCCGGAGGCGGTCTTGCGCACCTGGACGAGGATCTCGTCCGGGGTGGCGTGCTCCAGGTGGTCGACGGCCTCCAGTACGAGCTGGCGCTGGGGAGTGAGCCGGTACCCGCGCCGGCGCAGGTCGGTCTTCCAGTCGGTGCCCTCGGTGCCTTCGGCGTGCTCGGTCCTCACCACCCGGCCAGTGTAAGCGCGCGGAGGGGACCGCGGGCGGTCCCGCGGTCCCCTCGTCGCACAGTCCGGCGGATGCGCGTCAGCGGAAGAAGGCGATGCCGTCGTCCGGCATGTCCGGGAGGTTGCGCGCCATCTCGGCGACCTCCTCGGGCGTGACGACCTTCTTCAGCTGGGCCGACATGTACGGACGCAGCTCGACGTCGGGGGTGGCCTTCTCCCCGACCCACATCAGGTCGCTCTTCACGTACCCGTAGAGCCGCTTTCCGCCGCTGTACGGGCCGGAGGCCGCGGTGCGGGCGACGGCGTCGGTGGCCAGGTCGATCTGGGGCTTCTGGTCGGCGAGCTCGCCGTACCAGACCTCGACGACGCCCTGGTCGCGGACCATGACGATCTCGACCTTGCGGTCCTTGTCGATGCGCCAGTAGCCCGACTCGGACTCCAGCGGCCGCACCTTCTTGCCGTCGGCGTCGAGGACCCAGGTGTGGGAGGTGTACTCCAGGAAGTCCCGGCCGTCGTGGCTGAAGACGACCTCCTGGCCGAAGTTGCACTTCTCCTCACCGGGGAAGTCGAAGACTCCCGCGCCCTCCCAGTTGCCCAGGAGGAAGGCGAGCGGGACGAGGCCCGGGTTCAGGTCGGACGGGATCTGGATCATGAATGGCTGCTCAGGCGATCTGTCGGAGGGGTTCCGGGGCGGTCAGCTGCGCGGACGCTCAGCGCTGACCCTGGTACAGCTTCTTGACGGCGAGACCGGTGAAGGCCATCACGCCGACGCAGACCAGGACCAGCAGGGAGGTGAAGACTGCCTCAAGCACGGGGTGCTCCTCGGAGGATTCGGTGCGGTGTACGGGCCGGTCCCCAAGCCTACTGGCCCGGGGACCGGCGCACTCTGCGAGGTCCGCCCTACCGGTGGCCCCGGCCGGCGGTCAGCGCAGCAGCTGGTGCTGCAGGATCACCGTCTGGTGGAGCGGCACGGTGGGCAGATCGCCCTTCCGGGTCTGGAGGATCACCGCCTGGACGTCACCGGACTGGACGCACCCGACCCGGAGCTTCTCGTCGCCCACCGGGACGGCCTCCTCGTGGACCGAGACACCGGTCGCGTCGGGAAACGACTGGTCGATCCGCGCCCTGCCCCAGACCGCGTCGGTCTCGATCCGGTTCACGCCGTTCAGGTTCATGTCGGGACCGCAGCCGTCGAAGGCGTCCGTGAAGCCCGAAGCGTGGAAGCGGAGCAGGTAGACACGGGTCCGGATGCCGTCCGGGGTGGTCCATCCGCGTCCGACGATCTGACGCAGCCCGTCGTCGGCGAACGCCTGCTTCATCTTGGCCCGCCCGGAGGTCTCGTACTCCTCCAGGAAGGTGTCGACGGCCACCACGCTGTCCTTCTCCACCTTCAGCGCGGCGTCCGGGGTGGACCCGAGGGGCGCCGGCAGGAGCAGCTGGGTGAGGCCGGCGTAGTGGATGCCGTCCTCGTTGTCCGCGGCGAAGGGCAGGGCCGCGCCCGGGGGCAGCGTCGGCTTGGCCAGCTCCGGGTAGGTCCAGCGGCCGTCGGCCGCGGTGGACAGGCCGGGGACGTCGGTGCGCTCGGGCTGCGCGATCCCGTACGCGACCCCCGATCCGGCGGCGCCGAAGACGAGGACGGCGGCCGTCCAGCGCAGGACCGCGAACAGCTTGCGGCGATCCTTGGGGGCCGTTGCCGGGGCCGGATCTCCGACTGCCGCGCCGGCTTCGGACGCGGGCTGGGCGTCCGGGACCGATTCCGGTACGGGCGGGGCGGGCGGGGCTTCCGGGGCGGGCCCGGCTCCGATGGTGTGCTGCTCGGTCACGCGGACTCCCCCGGGGACTTCAGGTGGTTCAGCTGGTTCTTGAGCAACCCGACGGCCTCGGTCGCCGAGAAGGAGGGTTTCGGCCCGAAGGCGCGGAAGTTGACCATCACGTCGCCTTGGACCGCCACGCAGTAGAGGGAGTCGATCTTCTCCTTCTTCTCCTCGCCGACCGGCAGCATCCAGCACGTGGCGTCCGGGTGGCCGTCGACCTTCGGCGCCGCGCGGTCGGCGCCTCTGAGCTCCATGAGCTTCTTGGTGACCTCCGAGAACCCGCCCACGGCCTGCGGATCGGCCTGCATGATGCGGACCTCCGCGACCAGGTCGCCGGAGCCCTTGGTGTAGCTGCGCCCGGCCAGGCCCTTGAGCTTGAGCCCGGCCAGCATGTCGTCGCGCTTCTTGCGCTCCGTGCTGGACAGGCCGTCCCGGGCTTCCTTGAAGCCCTCGACGGCCTTCTCGCCGGAGACGAAGAAGTTGTTCCCGTCGCCCGCCAGGTCGGGGCCCGTCGTGAAGCCGTTCGGCTCCGGGAGGAGCTTGCCCGAGAGGGCGTTCGCGGGTACCCGTGCCGGCCCCTCGGGCTCCTCGGTCTTCTCCCCGGCGGGGACCCAGTAGGCGGTGGGCGCGGTCCGGTCGGCGTCCGCGATGGCGGAGGCCGCCCAGACACCGCCGCCCACGAGCACGGCGGCGGCCAGCCCCGCGGCGGTGAACGCCGCCTTCCTGCGGCGGCGCGGGGCCACGGCAGCGACGGACGCGGCCTCGGGCTGCGCGGCCGATGCCCCGGGGAGCGGAGCCTCGGGCGCGGGTGTTCCGGCCGCGGTGTTCTCGTTCTGCGGCTCGGTCACAGTCGCTCCAGCTGTCGTTCGGCCAGGCGGACGATGTCGCCCTCGGCAATCTTCCCGCCGCGGGTGTTGTAGTAGACGATCCCCATTACGATGTCGCCGCGACGGGCGATGGCCGCAGCGCTACGGACCGGGAGGAAGCCCGGCTTCTCCCTGACCTTCGAGTTCACCCACACGTGCCCGAGATCTCCGGACATGCCGGGAATGGCCACGCCGGCGTTGCCCGCTTCCTCCGGCATGAAGGCGGACTGCCCCTGCTGGAAGTCGTTCGCGCCGGCGTAGTTGTTGAACTGGATCAGCTGGACCTCGACGAAGATGTCGTCGCCCTGCGACCACCGTGTCGCGGCGACCCGCCGCAGGCCGTCGCCCGCCAGGTGACGCAGGGCCAGGTCCGGCTCCTCGAAGGTCGCCGCGTAGACGTCGAGACTGTCGTACCCCTTCCCCCCCGGCTTGGCGCCGTCGGGGACCTCGATCAGGAGCTCGGCGAGGTCGCCGTCGTTCTTGTGCCACCGGTTGGCATTGACCGTCTTGTTCGTCGTGCTGTCGTCCGGCGCGAGCGCCTTCGGGGCCACGAGGTTCTGCTGGGCCAGCGGAGGCAGCGGGGTGGGCGCGCGGTGGTATTGGACCGCGTAACCGGTGATCGTCCCCGCGAGGACGCCGAGTACGGCCGCGGCCGCGATCAGGAGGGTCGTGCGGCTCCGGCTCCGACGCGGTGGTGCCACGGCGGCAGCGCCTGCGACGGCATCGGGCGTCACGGCGTCGGCCACCGGTACGACGACCGGGTCCGGACCGTCCGACCCCGGGCGGGTTTCACCCTGTTCCCGCAGCTCGGAGGCGTTCTGTGCATGTTCCAAGGAAGTCCCCCACAGGGCTGGACGCGCCGGCTCGTTACCCGCGCGTACCCATGACCCGTTCAGGGACCAAGCAGTTGTAAGGATGCTTATTACGTTCTCGTCTCGCCGGGTTTCACGGCTCGCGGCGCCGCTTTCCGTCCAGTTCGTCCCACCACTCGTCGGACTTCGGGTCGCCCGAGGGGTCGTCCCACCAGCGGTCGTCCGGTCCGCGCCGGTTGGCGATCATCGCGGCGACCGGCGGGATGACCATGGCGACCACGCACAGGGCGACCGCGGCCTCCACCGACCACAGGCGCACGAAGGACCAGGCGGAGACGAAGAGGAACAGGCATCCGCCCATGAGCAGGAAGTAGACGCGTCGGCGCCGGGCGTACATACCTCCAGCGTAGAGCGGCACGCCCCGCTGACAAGTGCGGCGACGCGGATGTGGACCCGGGCGCCGCCCCGGGCGCGGACGGCACGAAGGGCCGCACCCCGATCCAGTGGCGTCCAACCCCCGGGGGTGCGGCCCTTCGGCCGGCTCTGCGGTTATACGGTCCCGCGGTTACGCGGTGCCGCGGTTACGCGGTGCCGCGCGGATCGGCGGTCAGACCGCGATCGCGACGTCCGTCACGCCGCCGGCGTCGGCGACCACGACGTTGCGGTCGGCCGTGCCGCCCGGGACGAGCGCGCGCAGCGTCCAGGAGCCGGTCGCCGCGTAGAAGCGGAACTGGCCGGTCGCCGAGGTCGGGACCTCGGCGGTGAACTCGCCGGTCGAGTCCAGCAGGCGGACGTAGCCGGACACCGGCTCACCGCCCCGGGTGATCTGGCCCTGGATGGCGGTCTCACCGGGCTTCAGCGTCGCGAGGTCGGGCCCGCCGATCTGTGCTCCACACATGTTCTCTGTCCTGTCCTAGAGAGGTCGTACGTGACTACGGGCCCTGCGTGCCCGGCGGGGTCGACTGCTGGATTACTTGTTGGGGCCGAGCTCGATCGGCACGCCGACCAGCGAGCCGTACTCGGTCCACGAGCCGTCGTAGTTCTTGACGTTCTCCTGGCCCAGCAGCTCGTGCAGCACGAACCACGTGAGCGCGGAACGCTCACCGATGCGGCAGTAGGCGATGGTGTCCTTCGCCAGGTCGACCTGCTCGGCCTCGTAGAGGGCGGTCAGCTCGTCGTCCGACTTGAAGGTGCCGTCGTCGTTGGCGTTCTTCGACCACGGGATGTTGCGGGCGGTCGGCACGTGGCCGGGGCGCTGCGACTGCTCCTGCGGGAGGTGCGCCGGGGCGAGCAGCTTGCCGGAGAACTCGTCGGGCGAGCGGACGTCGACCAGGTTCAGGGAGCCGATGGCGGCCGTGACGTCGTCACGGAAGGCGCGGATGGACTTGTCCTGCGGCTTGGCCTTGTAGTCGGTGGCCGGACGGTTCGGGACCTCCTTGCCGTCGACCAGGTCGCGGGAGTCGAGCTCCCACTTCTTGCGGCCGCCGTCGAGGAGCTTGACGTCCTGGTGGCCGTAGAGCTTGAAGTACCAGTAGGCGTAGGACGCGAACCAGTTGTTGTTGCCGCCGTAGAGGACGACGGTGTCGTCGTTGGAGATGCCCTTGGCGGAGAGGAGCTTCTCGAAGCCCTCCTGGTCCACGAAGTCACGGCGGACCGGGTCCTGGAGGTCGCTCTTCCAGTCGATCCGGACGGCGTTGGTGATGTGGTTCTTGTCGTAGGCGGACGTGTCCTCGTCCACCTCGACGATGACGACGTTCGCGTCGTTCAGGTGGGCCTCGACCCAGTCGGCGTCTACGAGGACGTCGCTGCGGCTCATGGTGTTCTCCTCCGGGCAGTGTGCGGCGGGCCGTGCTGCGGGTGCTGCGGGGTGCGTGCGTTCCGGATGCGCTCGCCCGGCCCTGCGCGGGGAGGCGTCAGGGGATGGGGAGCAGGTGCGGTCACGCGGGAAAAGCCGTCGTCCGGCTGGTGGAGCGGATGCGCTCCACAGGTCACATGGATCGACAGAGCATGGCGGCGACGCGACACAGGTCTACTGCCCGCCGCTTCGTGAGGTCCGCCTGCTGATGCTTCATAGGCATGGATCGTAGGGACGAATCGGCCGCCCTGTCACCGGTGTGTCATATACCGAGACAGGATCGTCCGGATAATGGGATGTCATGACCCCGGGCGACCGCCGCACCGCTCCCGGAGCCCTTCCTGCGGCCCGTCCATCTGCTGATCGGACCGCACCGTCTCACGATCCGGCCAACACCACGTTCGAGCCGCTCAGCGCGAGGTGCACACCGGCCTCGTCGGAAGTCAGGGACGACAGCCGCAGACCCACGGGCAGTCCGCCGTCGAGCCGGCGGTCGAAGTCGGTCTTCTTGCGGACCAGGCCCTCGATCCCGGGGATGCCCTCGCCGGGCACCTCCTCCGCGTGCACGCGGACGACCTTGCCGCCCTTGCCGTCCTTCGCGTCCTCCAGGGTGACGGTCGACACCACGCTGCGCGTCAGGGACTTGCCCAACACCTCGATCCCGGCGGTGACCTTCACCTTGCCCGGCGCGCCGCCGTAGGCGAGGGTCGCGCCCGTCTGCGAGGCCGTGGTCAGGTCGGCGTACGTGATGAGGGCGCTGCCCTCGGCCCGCCGGGCGGTGCCCCGCGTGTAGTCCCCGTTCAGGGTCACGCCGCGGAAGCTCGCGTCGAGCTCCGCGAGACGGGTCTTGCGGCCGTCCGCCATCGCCTCGACGCCACGCAGCTTCAGGTCGACCCGGTCCAGGTCCCGGCTCGCCGCCTGGGTCAGGAACGGGAAGCCGTGTATCTCCACCTCCGCGGTGCCCGCCAGGCCCTGGCGGGACTGGATCCGGTCCGCGAGCTGGTTCTCGGCGTACCCTGCCGCCCAGCGGTCCGCGCCGACGAACAGCGCCCCCAGGACCACACCGATGATCACGACCACACGTAGAAAGCGCACGTGCCCCTCCCCTGCTACTTGTCGGTACGTGCGCCTAGTGGACCATGCCCGTTGTCGGGCAGGGATCAGCCCACCACCCGCCCGACCAGGTAGACGACGGGCGCGGCGGCCGCCAGCGGCAGCGCGACCCCGGCCGTCATGTGGACGAACTTCGACGGGTAGTCGTACGCCGCCACGCGCAGTCCGATCAGCGCGCACACCCCGGCGGCGAGGCCGACCAGGGCCCCGCCCGCCCCGAGGGAGTTGAGCCCTCCGACGGCGATGCCGGCACCGGCGGCGGCCGCCAGCGAGACGCCGACGGAGGGCGCGGTGGGCAGCGGCAGGGCGCGGGCGAAGACGGCGACCGCGACGGCGGCCGCGCCGACGGTGACGGCGTCGGAGTCCGCGGCCAGGTAGCCGGCGCAGACGATCGCCAGGGCGGCGGAGGCCACCGAGGCCATCAGCCCGTACATCCGCTCGTCGGGGTCGGCGTGGCTGCGCAGCTGGAGCACGAGGGTGAGCAGCACCCAGGCGCCGAGGGTGCCGACGATCGCGCCGGGACCGTACGGCTCGCCCACCGCGAGCACCGCCGCGTCGGCGACCAGGGCCCCGGCGAAGGCGAGGGCGATGCCCTGGCGGGCCGGCCACATGCCGTTGAGGCGGAACCAGCCGGCCGCGGTGAGCCCCTGGAGGGCGACCAGCGGCACGAGCAGGGCGTACGCCCCGAACGCGGCGGCCGCGGCGAGGAGCACCCCGAGGGCGGCGGTCAGCAGGGCGGCCTGCGGGCCCGGGTCGATGATCGGCGACCGGCCCTCGGCGCGGGCCTGGGCGGGGTCGACGGCCCGCAGGGTGTTCCCGGCGAGGGTCGGCGGGGAGTACGCGGGCTCCTCCCCGGCCTCCTCCACGGGGCCGGGCGCGGCATGG
>NZ_JBHXSY010000010.1:197196-197730 GCF_042715295.1 Streptomyces sp. NPDC058701
GGCCGGACCCCGGGCCGGGGCGGGCGCGGCATGGGCCGGACCCCGGGCCGGGGCGGGCGCGGCATGGGCCGGACCCCGGGCCGGGGCGGCCGGGGCGGCTTCGGGGCCGGGGTAGGGCGGCAGGTAGGCCGTCTGCTCGGCGGCCGGGCCCGCGGGCGCGGACCGCTCGGGCGCCGGTTCGGCGGCCTGGGGCGGCAGGTACGCCGTCTGCTCGGCGGCGGAGGCCTCCGGCCAGCCGGTGGCGGCGGCGCCGCCCTGGGACCAATCCTGGCCGGGGGCCTGGTCCTCGGCCCGGTACGGCGGAAGGTACGCCGTCTCGGCGGCGGCCGGGGCCTCCTGGTACGGCGGAAGGTACGCCGTCTCGGCGGCGGCCGGGGCCGCCGTGCCACCGTCCTGCGGCCGGCCGGGGGCGGGCGCGGCCTGCGCGGCGGGGGCCTGCGCGGCCGACGCCTCGTCGCGGAACCACCCGTCGGGGGCGGCCGTCTGCGGGTACGCCTGCGGCCCGGGCTGCTGGGGCTGCTGCCCGTACGACTG
>NZ_JBHXSY010000010.1:197829-238690 GCF_042715295.1 Streptomyces sp. NPDC058701
GCTGAGCCGAGTCCCCGTACAACTGCGGCTCGGGCTGCTGCGGGTACGCCTGCGGCTCGGGCTGCCGGGGCTGCTGCCCGTACGACTGCTGAGCCGAGTCCCCGTACAACTGCGGCTCGGGCTGCTGCGGGTACGCCTGCGGAGTCGAGTCCCCGTAGGACTGCGGCTCGGGCTGCTGCCCGTACGCCTGCTGCGGGTAACCCTCCTGAGCCGGCGGCCCGTACGACGGCTGGGGCTGCCGGGCCTGCTGCCGCGGGTCCGCCGGGGCCGGGTACGGCTGCCCGTACGACCCCGCGTCCGGCGCGGCGCCCGCCCCCGGGCCGTCCGGCCACCCCGCGCCCGTGCCGTCGGCGCCCTGGCCGGGGGCCTCGTCGCGGAACCACCCCTCGGGCGCCACCGGCCGGCCGCCGGCCCCGCCCTGCGGCGGGTGCACCGGCTGGTAGCCGGTGTCCCAGGTGTCGGTCTGCCAGGTCTGGGTCCCGTACGGGTCCTGCGGCTGCGGCGGCGCCTGCCGCCCGCCCTGCGCCTCGGCCTCGGCGGCCTGCGCATGGGCCTGCGCCTGGGCGTGCTGCTGTCGCTGCTGTTCTTCGGGCGTGCTCATCGGCTCCCGCTCACCCGCCCGCGAACGGCGGGAGCACCTCGACGGTGCCCCCCTCGGTCAGCGGGACGGAATCGTGCGGGCGCTTGCCCACAGGCTCTTCGTTCACGAGGAAGGAGCAGCGCAGCAGGACCCGGGTCAGCTCCCCGGGGTGGCGTTCCCGCACGGCGTCGAGCGCCTCGGCCAGGGTGCGCGCCGAGTACGGCTCCTCCGCCGTCTTGGCCGCGGACTTGGCCGCCGCCCAGTAGCGGATGGTTCCGGTTGCCACTGCTGCTCCTATCGTCGGCTCTCTACCGTCGGCCTCCATGATGACCCCTCCTACCCCCCGCTCCCACGTGCATCCGCGCGCCCCGCGTGCGCCCGAGGGGGTCGCCGCAGGGCCGTCGATCAGGTGAAACCGGGGCATACACGGGGCAGGGGCGTGGCAGGAACCACAGAATCGGTATCGGTAGAAGCCTCGGCCACGAAAGCACCGGTGGGCTATTCTGCTGCGAAGAGGATCCGGGCAACGTTGCCCCCGGGTCCTTTTGTGCTTTCAGCGCGTTGAACAGAACGAGAACGGTGGTGTCCCTCCGGGCCTCAGGGCGCGGGGCCGGCCGGGACACCGCACACGAGGCACCACGCACACCGCACGACGCACCACGTACGAAGCAGTACCGCGCACGTCCTCGACGGGACCGAGGAGGAACCGACGTGATGGACCAGCGAACCGTGTTCGACCGCCCGACCCGGGCAGGTGATCGGGCATGAGCTCTCTCCTGCTGCTGACCAACGCCCTGCAGCCGTCGACCGAGGTGCTGCCCGCCCTCGGCCTGCTGCTGCACAACGTCAGGGTGGCGCCCGCCGAGGGCCCCGCCCTCGTGGACACCCCCGGGGCCGACGTGATCCTCGTCGACGGCCGCCGCGACCTGCCGCAGGTGAGGTCGCTGTGCCAGCTGCTCCGCTCCACCGGGCCGGGCTGCCCGCTGATCCTCGTCGTCACCGAGGGCGGCCTGGCGGCCGTCACCGCCGACTGGGGCATCGACGACGTACTCCTGGACTCGGCGGGTCCGGCCGAGGTCGAGGCGCGGCTGCGGCTGGCCACCGGCCGCCAGCAGATGGGCTCGGACGACTCCCCGATGGAGATCCGCAACGGCGACCTGTCGGTCGACGAGGCGACGTACTCGGCCAAGCTGAAGGGCCGGGTCCTGGACCTGACCTTCAAGGAGTTCGAGCTGCTGAAGTACCTCGCCCAGCACCCGGGCCGGGTCTTCACCCGCGCCCAGCTGCTCCAGGAGGTCTGGGGCTACGACTACTTCGGCGGCACCCGGACCGTGGACGTCCACGTACGGCGGCTGCGCGCCAAGCTGGGTCCCGAGCACGAGTCGCTGATCGGCACCGTCCGCAACGTCGGCTACCGCTTCGTCACCCCCGAGAAGGTCGAGCGGGCGGCTGCGGAGGCCGCGGCCCAGGCGGCGGCCCAGCTGGCGGCGCAGGCCGCCTCCGCCACCTCGCGGGCGGCTTCGCAGAGCGCGTCCCAGGACTCCACCCAGGACGGCCCGGCCGTCACCCGGACGGCCGAAGACACTGTGAGCATCCACTCCGCAGGACGCCCTGCCCAGAGGTAGGTCACCCCGCGTAGACTGCCGCGCGTGGCCAAGGTGACGCGGGATGACGTAGCGCGACTTGCGGGTACCTCTACCGCCGTCGTGAGCTACGTCATCAACAACGGACCCCGGCCGGTTGCCCCGGCCACGCGCGAGCGTGTCCTCGCCGCGATCAAGGAGCTGGGCTACCGCCCGGACCGGGTCGCCCAGGCGATGGCCTCACGGCGCACCGACCTCATAGGCATGATCGTCCCGGACGCCCGGCAGCCGTTCTTCGCGGAGATGGCGCACGCGGTCGAGCAGGCCGCCGCCGAGCGCGGAAAGATGGTCCTGGTCGGGAACTCCGACTACCGCGACGAGCGCGAGGTCCACTACCTCCGGGCGTTCCTCGGCATGCGCGTCTCGGGCCTGATCCTGGTCAGCCAGGGCATGAGCGAGCGCGCGGCGTCGGAGATCGAGGCCTGGGACGCGCGGATCGTGCTGCTGCACGAGCGTCCCGAGGCGATCGACGACGTCGCCGTCGTCACCGACGACATCGGCGGCGCCCAGCTCGCCACCCGCCACCTGCTGGAACACGGGCACCCGTACGTGGCCTGCCTCGGCGGCGTGGAGAACACCCCCGAAGTGGGCGACCCGGTGGCCGACCACGTCGAGGGCTGGCGCCGGGCCATGCTGGAGTCCGGCCGCTCGGTGGAGGGCCGGCTGTTCCAGGCCCCGTACAACCGCTACGACGCGTACGAGGTGGCCCTGGAGGTCCTCTCCGGGCCGGACCGGCCGCCGGCGATCTTCTGCGCGACGGACGACCAGGCGATCGGCGTCCTGCGGGCCGCCCGGGAGCTGCGGATCGACGTGCCGGGCGAGCTGGCCGTGGCCGGGTTCGACGACGTCAAGGAGGCGGCCCTGACGGATCCGCCGCTGACGACGATCGCCTCGGACCGTCCGGCGATGGCGCGGGCCGCGGTGGACCTGGTGCTGGACGACGGGCTGCGGGTCGCGGGGTCGCGACGGGAGCGGCTTAAGCAGTTCCCTTCGGCGCTGGTGATCCGGCGCTCGTGCGGCTGCCGGTAGCCTCCGGCGGTCGGCGGGGGTGCTCTGCTCCGGCCGGGCTCGGCCGGGCCTCTCCGCCCGGCGCCCTCCGTGCGTTCCTGCCCTGCGGGCCGGCTTCTCGGGGCTCCGCCCCGAACCCCGCGCCTCAGACGCCGGCGGGGCCGGATGTGGGCGCTGCCGGCTCGGACGTGTCGCCTCGGTGCTTGCCGGCGGTCCTTATATCGGGCATACGCGGTTCTGTCGGGCTTCTCAGGCCAGGCTCAGGAACCTTTCATGATCCGCGGACAGAGTCTGAGCCATGACCGACAGCTTCCGCCGCGAAGGCGAGTACCCGCAGGAGAACCGCCCGGCCCAGCACCCGCCCTTCGGCGGGGACGGGCAGCGGGAGCGTGACCGGCCGGCCCACAACGCGCCGGGGGCCTCGTACCCGCCGCCGCCCGCCTATCCGCCCGGCCCGGCCCCCGCACCCGGCTGGCACGAAGCGCACCGGCCCCCGGTCCTCCAGGGCGAGACCGTGCCCCCGGCGACCGCCGCCTGGAGCGGTCCCGCCCATGCGGCGCCCGCGCCGCGTGCCAGGGGGCCGGTCGCGCTGCTGGCCGCCGTGGCGCTCGCAGCGGCCGCCGTCGGCGGCGGCACCGCGGCCGCCGTCCAGCAGTTCACCGGGCACTCGGCCGCCGGCTCCGGGGGCGGGGTCAGCGGCTCCAACGTCTCGCAGTCCGGCATCGGCACGGTCTCCGGCGTCGCCGAGCAGGTCAGCCCCTCCGTGGTCCGCATCGACACCCGCACCGGCTCCGGCCAGGGCACCGGTTCCGGCATCGTGCTCACCGCGGACGGCGAGATCGTCACCAACAACCACGTGATCAGCGGCGCCTCGGAGATCCAGGTGACGATGAGCGACGGCACGAAGTACGCCGCCGGGATCGTCGGCACCGACCCCGACAAGGACCTCGCCCTGATCAAGCTCCAGGGCGCCGGCGGACTCAAGCCGGCCGAGCTCGGCGACTCCGGCGGTCTGAAGGTCGGCGACGAGGTCGTCGCGATCGGCTCCCCCGACCGTCTCACCGGAACCGTCACCAGCGGCATCGTCTCCGCGCTGGAGCGCGAGGTGAACGTGCCGAAGTCGCAGGAGCAGTCCCCGCAGAGTCGGCAGCAGCAGGGCGGCGGCTTCCCGTTCTCCTACGGCGGCCGGCAGTTCAACGGGAACACCGGGTCGCAGACCACCTCGTACAAGGCCATCCAGACGGACGCCTCCCTGAACCCCGGCAACTCCGGCGGCGCCCTCGTCAACATGAAGGGCGAGATCGTGGGCATGCCGTCCGCGATCTACTCCCCCTCCAGCGACAGCTCCGGCGCCGGCAGCGTCGGGCTCGGCTTCGCCATCCCCGTCAACACCATCAAGGCCGACCTCGACTCCCTCCGCAAGGGCGGCCCCGGCGGCGCCGGCTCCGGGACCGGCGAGGACGGAACCGGCTCCGGCAGCGGCGGCGCCGCGACCGTCTTCGGCACCTCCTCCTAGGGCGTGCCCGTGCGAGGCTGGAAGGCGCCGCCGCGCACCGACCGCACACCCCTGGGGGAGCATCCATGAACGCCGCCGAAGGCGACCAGCAGCGCATCCTCGTCGTCGACGACGAGCCGGCCGTGCGCGAGGCCCTGCGCCGCAGTCTCGCCTTCGAGGGGTACGCCGTGGAGACCGCCGTCGACGGGATCGACGCCCTCGACAAGGCGGCCTCGTACGCCCCCGACCTGATCGTCCTGGACATCCAGATGCCCCGGATGGACGGCCTGACCGCGGCCCGCCGGCTGCGCGCCGCGGGCGGCGTGACCCCGGTCCTGATGCTCACCGCCCGGGACACCGTCGGCGACCGCGTCACCGGCCTCGACGCGGGCGCCGACGACTACCTCGTCAAGCCGTTCGAGCTCGACGAGCTCTTCGCCCGGGTCCGGGCCCTGCTGCGCCGCAGCGCGTACGCCGCCCCGCGGACGGGCGGCGCGGAGCACGAGGACGCGCTGGTCTTCGGCGACCTGCGCATGGACCTCGCCACCCGCGAGGTCACCCGGGCCGGACGGCCGGTGGAGCTGACCCGTACCGAGTTCACCCTGCTGGAGATGTTCCTCGCGCACCCGCGCCAGGTCCTGACCCGCGAGCAGATCCTCAAGACCGTCTGGGGCTTCGACTTCGAGCCCAGCTCCAACTCCCTGGACGTGTACGTGATGTACCTGCGCCGCAAGACCGAAGCCGGCGGCGAGCCCCGCCTCGTCCACACCGTGCGCGGGGTGGGCTACGTGCTGCGCGCCGGCGAGAGCGGGCCCGAGTGAGCCCGACGGCCAGGTTCCGCGCGCTGCCGCTGCGCTCCCGGCTGGCGCTGCTGGTCGCGGTCGCGGTGGCGGTCGCCGTGGCCGCCGTGGCGGCGGTGTCCTGGGTGATGGTGCGCGCCCAGCTGCGGGACCAGCTGGACCGCTCGCTGATGGCCACCAACCCGAATCCGCAGGTGGGGCGGGTACTGGACGGGGGGCGCTGCGTGACCCGGCCCGCCGAGTCCCAGCAGGACATCGCCGGGAACCTGAACGCGACGGTCCAGATCGTCACCGCCCAGGGCGGGCACTGCTGGGTGAGCGGGCCGGCGACGCTGCCGGTGACCGCCGTCGACAAGGAGATCGCGGCGGGCAAGCGGCGGGCCACCCTGCAGGACGTGACGACCACCGACGGCGTCGACATGCGCGTCTACACCACGCCCGCGCAAGTGGTGTCCGGCGGGCCCGTGTTCGGCATCTCCATCGCCAAGCCGCTCGCCGACATCGACAAGCCGCTGTCCACCCTGGCCTGGGTGCTGCTGTTCGTGTCCGGCGTCGGCGTGGTCGGCGCGGGCGCGGCCGGGCTGTGGGTGGCCCGTACGGGGCTGCGGCCGGTCGACGAACTGACCGACGCCGTCGAGCACATCGCCCGCACCGAAGACCTGACCGTGCGGATCCCCGACGACGGCGACGACGAGATCGCCCGCCTGTCGCGGTCCTTCAACTCCATGACGGCCGCGCTCGCCTCCTCCCAGACGCGCCAGGCCCAGCTGATCGCGGACGCCGGGCACGAGCTGCGCACCCCGCTCACCTCGCTCCGTACGAACATCGAGCTGCTCGCCCGCAGCGAGGACACCGGGCGGGCCATCCCGCCCGAGGACCGCAGGGAGCTGCTGGCCTCGGTGAAGGCGCAGATGACGGAGCTCGCCGCGCTGATCGGGGACCTCCAGGAGCTGTCCCGGCCGGATGCGGTCCCCCCCGGCCCGCTCGGCGTGGTGGCGCTGCACGAGGTCGCCGGGACCGCGCTGTCCCGGGCCCGGCTGCGCGGCCCCGAGCTGGACTTCAGTGCGGCCCTGGAGCCCTGGTACGTACGGGGCGAGGCGCCCGCGCTGGAGCGGGCGGTGGTCAACGTCCTGGACAACGCGGTGAAGTTCAGCCCGCCGGGCGGCAGGGTCGAGGTGACGCTGCGGGCGGGCGAGCTGACCGTACGGGACCACGGGCCGGGCATCCCGGCCGAGGACCTCCCGCACGTCTTCGAGCGGTTCTGGCGCTCCCCGTCGGCGCGTGCCCTGCCCGGCAGCGGGCTGGGCCTGTCGATCGTGGCCCGTACGGTGCAGCGCGCGGGCGGCACGGCGCAGCTGCGCGCGGCCCGGGACGGCGGCCCGGGCACGGAGGCGGTGCTCCGCATCCCGGGCGCGCCGGCCCCGCCGCCGTCAGTTGTGCCGGATCAGTGAGGCGACCAGGCCGCCCCGGGTGTTGGGGAAGTCCATCGGGACGATGCCGAGGCCGGTGCGGCCGGCCATTTCGCCGCCGTCGACGAAGCCGTGGACCTGGGGGTTCAGGCGGTCGGAGTTCCAGCGGGGCGGCATGTAGGCGGCGGTGCTGGTGTAGTTGACGAAGAGCTTGCCGGGCTGCTGGACGGCGCGGCGGAAGTGGTTCTCGATCTTGCCGCGCTTGGCGAAGGGCTCGGTGTTGTACTCGTCCTGGATGTCGAAGACGTTGCCGTCGCCGTAGCGCAGGCCGGGCAGGCCGCCGTTGTCGGCGAGGAGGACGACCTTGCCGCGGGCCTGGCCGAGGGTGGGCAGGGTGTCGGCGATGCGGAAGAGCGGGCGCCAGCCCCGGTTGTCGAGGTAGTCGTCGAAGATCGCGCGGAAGGTGGCGTCGCTGTCGCCGGAGTGCTCCTGCTTGACCCGCATGAGGACGGTCTCGGAGGGGTGGGCGGCGAGGAAGTTCCAGCAGGCCACCAGGACGTCGCCGAACATCAGGTCCTGGAAGAAGGCCGCGTGGTGGATGGCGAACGATCCGCCCGTGACGCGGCAGCGGACGTCGAGGAAGCGGATGCCGGAGTCGAGCTGCTGCGCGATCGAGGTGTTCTGGCAGGCGACGTAGAGACCGCCCTTGGTGGCGCCGGAGTCGTGGGTGCCGGGGATGGTCATCCGCTGGAGGGGCGTGGCGTCGCCGAGGCCCGCCATCCAGTCCTGGGTGCCGAGCGTCCGGGCGGAGGCGGGTGCCGCCGTCCCCAGTCCCATCGCCGTGCCGGTGCCCGCCGCCAGTGCTCCGACCAGAAATGCCCGCCGGTCCAGTCCCATGTCCGCCCCTTCGCCGACCCAGTGATGGGCGGATTATGGCGTGGACACCTCACGAATACTACCTACCGGTAAGGCCTGATCCGGGCGGCGTACGGGCCTCGCCCTCTTCGTCCAGCAGCCCGGCCAGCCCGCGCAGCCCCGCCGCCAGCTCCCGGCCGGTCGGCGCCTGCTCCGGATCGGTCAGGGCCTGCACCATCACCCCGGTCATCAGCGCGATCTGCACCGATCCGAGGCTCCGGGCGTCGGCCTCGGCCACCTCGGACTCCGGCACCCCCCGCAGCAGCGCGGCCACGTGCGGGCGGGCGGCGCGCTGGCCGGCGGCCAGCGCGGCGAGCAGCTCCGGCGAGGACTGCGCGTGCACGAAGGCCTCGACGTTGGCGATCCACAGCCAGCGCAGCTCGCCGAAGTTGCGCACCTTGCGGTCCCACATGTCGGCGAACCTCTCCTCGGCGCTCTCGCCCTCCCCGGCGAGCCCGCCGACGGCGTCGCTCCACTCGTCGATGGCCGCGAAGAGCACCTGGTTCAGCAGCGCCTCGCGCGAGCCGAAGTGGTAGCCGATCGCCGCCATGCTCACCTGCGAGGCCGCGGCGATGTCGCGCACGGTCGTGCGCAGATAGCCCTTCTCCTCCAGGCAGCGGCGCGCTCCGGCCAGCAGGTCCTCGCGATTTCCCATGGCGGGATCGTAGCCGCGGCCGTTTTTGGGCACACGCCCTAGACGAACGTATTGCGCGCTTGCCCAAATCCTGTCAGGGTGGGGCCAACGAGAGACGGAACGGGGAGAACACATGCGCCACGACCTCACGATCGACGACCGCACCCTGTCCTACCTGGACTTCGGCGGGCCCGGCCGCCCGCTGCTGGCCCTGCACGGCGGCCTGTTCGAGGGCGCCCACTTCACCGGTCTGGCAACCGCCCTCGGCGACGACTGGCGGGTCATCGCCCCCGACCAGCGCGGACACGGCGACTCCGACCGCGCCGACGCCTACGACCGCGCCGGGTACGTCGCCGACGCCGTCGCCCTGCTGGAACACCTCGGCCTCACCGCCGCCCCCGTGGCCGTCCTCGGCTTCTCCCTCGGCGGACTCAACGCCTACCAGCTGGCCGCCGACCGCCCCGACCTGGTCTCCGCGCTCGTCAACGTCGATGCCCCCGTGGAGATCCCGAGCCCCCTCGGACACGGCTTCCTCGGCTTCCTGCCCGACCTCCCGTACACCGCGCAGACCCCCGAGGAGCTCGTCACGGCCTGCGGTCCGTTCGGCGAGGGCGTCGCCCCCTTCCTGCGGCCCCTGCCCGACGGCTCCGGCTGGCGGCTGCCGTTCCACCCGCAGGACACCCTGGCGACCGTGGAGCAGGGGTACGGATCCCACTGGGACACCTGGCTCGCGAGCGACTGCCCGGCCCTGCTCGTCCACGGCCTGCGCAGCACGGCCCTGCCGCAGGCCCAGGCCGACGCGATGGTCGCCCGGCGCCCGGGGACGGCGTACGTCGGCCTCGACACGGAGCACTACGTTCCGTTCCAGGACCCGGAGGGCTTCACCGCGGCGGTCAGGACGTTCCTCGCCGGGCTCTGAGCCCCTCCCCGCCCGGGAACGCCGGAGGGGCGGCGGGCCGTCGGGCCCACCGCCCCTCGGGGCGCACTGCGCGGGGTACTGCGGGGGACTACTTGACGACCGTGATCCGGTTCGCCGCCGGCGGGGCGATCGGAGAGGCCGCGGAGGAGTTGTTCGTCAGGTAGGCGTTGAAGCAGTCCAGGTCGGACGCGCCCACCAGCTTGTTCTTGTGCTCCTTCAGGACGGTGAACCCGTCACCGCCGCCCGCGAGGAACTCGTTCATCGCGACGCGGTAGGTCCTGGCCGGGTCGATCGGCGCGCCGTTCAGCTTCACCGAGTCCACGACGATGCGGTCCGCACCGGCCTTCGTCGTGTCCAGGGTGTACGTGAAGCCCTTCGACACCTGCAGGATCTTCGGGCTCAGGCCGTTGACCGGGCCGCTGACCTGCTGCTGGAGCGTCGTGATCAGCTGGGCGCCGGTCAGGTCCACGACGTTCATCATGTTCGTGAACGGCTGGACCGTGAAGGACTCGCCGTAGGTGACGACGCCGTCGCCCTCCCCGCCCGAGGCCTTGTAGGCGAGGTCCGAACGGATGCCGCCCGGGTTCATGAGCGCCAGCTGCGCGCCGCCCTTGTCGGCCGGGGCCAGCGCCTCCAGCTGCGCGTCGGCGATCAGGTCGCCCAGCGGCTTCTCGAACTCCGGCGAGCCGCGGCCCGGGATGTCCGCCGAGATGAAGCCCTGCGGACGGTTGGCGACCGGGGCCGCCAGCTCGTTCCAGCGCTGGATCAGCTCGGTCATGTCCGCGGCCTTGGGCTGCTCGCGGGTGACGACCTTGTTGACCGGCTTCGGCGAGCTGACCGGCGTACGGACGATGTCCTTGGTCTGCCGGTCGTACGTCAGCGTGGTGTCCGTGTACAGGCGGCCGATGGAGGCGGCCGAGGTGACCGCACGCGGGTTGCCCGCCGGGTCGGGGATGTTGCACGCGTACGCCTGGTGCGTGTGGCCGGTCACCAGCGCGTCGACCTTCGGGTCCACGTTCTTGGCGATGTCGACGATCGCACCGGAGATGCCGGCGCCCGCGCCCGGGGCGTCGCAGTCGTAGTTGTACGCGCCGTTCGCGGGCAGACCGCCCTCGTGGATCAGCGCGACGATCGACTTCACGCCCTGCTTGTTCAGCTCGGCCGCGTACTTGTTGATCGACTCGATCTCGTCGCCGAACTTCAGGCCCTTGACGCCCTCGGCGGTCACGATGTCCGGAGTGCCCTCCAGGGTGACGCCGATGAAGCCGATCTTCACGTCCCCCTTCTTCCAGACGAAGGTGGGCGACATCAGCGGACGCTTCGTCTTCGCGTCCGTCACGTTCGCCGCGAGGTACGGGAACTCGGCGCCGGTGAAGGTCTTGCCGTACTCGTAACAGCCCTCGACGGGGTGGCAGCCGCCGTACGCCATGCGGCGCAGCTCGGTCTTGCCCTCGTCGAACTCGTGGTTGCCGACGCCGGACACGTCGAGGTCGAGCTTGTTCAGCGCCTCGATGCTCGGCTCGTCGTGGAAGAGCCCGGACAGCATCGGGCTGCCGCCGATCATGTCACCGGCGGCGGCGGTGACCGAGTACTCGTGGCCCTTGCGGGCTTCGCGCAGGCTGGTCGCGAGGTATTCGACCCCGCCCGCGGGTATGGCTTTGGTGGTGCCGTCGGCCTGACGTTCGGTCACGGTGCCGGAGGAGCCCTGCGGGGGCTCCAGGGTGCCGTGGAAATCGTTGAACGAGAGCATCTGCACATCGACGGTCCGGCTCTTGGCCGCACCGCCACCACTCGCGGCACCGGCCGGCAGTGCGGCGGCGACCATCACCCCGGCCCCGGCCGTGACGGCGAGGGCGGTGAGGGTCAACCGGCGGGAGCGGCGGAGCCGTTGTGGCGTCGCTGACATTTGTTCCCCTTTGTGGACAGCGAGACAGCTTGGGAGGTCCGCCGAAGCCTATGGTCAACGCGCGTAGCGCGACAGGGGGGTACGGGTATCGAGGTGGTTACGCGCAGAAGACGGACCGGCGCCCGGGCCGCGCTCCACCGCCGGGCCCCCGCGGTCGTAGGCTCGTGCCATGACTGACGCAGCAGCGGCCCTGGAGCCGGGACGGCAGATTGAGACCCTCGACGAACTGACGGAGGACCAGGCCGGCGCCGTACTCGCCCTGATCGAGGACGCGGCGCGCACGGACGGCACCACCGCCGTCTCCGAACAGGGCCGGCTCCAGCTGCGCGGCGGCCCGCGCGAAGGCATCCGGCACTTCCTGCTCACCGCCGACGGCCGGCTCGCCGGGTACGGGCAGCTGGAGGACACCGACCCGGTCGAAGCCCCGGCCGCCGAACTCCTCGTCCACCCCGCGCTGCGCGGACGCGGGCACGGGCGGGCCCTGGGCTCGGCCCTGCTCGCCGGCTCCGGCAAGCGGCTGCGGGTGTGGGCGCACGGCGGCAAGTCCGCCGCCCGGCACCTCGCGCAGGTCCTCGGCCTGACCCTGTTCCGCGAACTGCGCCAGCTGCGCCGCCCCCTCGGCGCCGACGCGGCCCCGCTGCCCGGGGCGGCGCTGCCGGCCGGGGTGACCGTACGCACCTTCGTCCCCGGCGCGGACGACGCGGCCTGGCTCGCCGTGAACGCGGCCGCCTTCGCCCATCACCCCGAGCAGGGCTCGCTGACGCAGCGCGACCTGAACGACCGGATCGCCCAGCCGTGGTTCGACCCCGAGGGCTTCTTCCTCGCGGAGCGCGACGGGGAGCTCGTCGGATTCCACTGGACGAAGGTCCACGCGGCGGACCGGCTCGGCGAGGTGTACGTGGTCGGCGTCCGCCCCGGCGCCCAGGGCGGCGGCCTCGGCAAGGCCCTCACGGCGATCGGCCTGCGCCACCTGGCGGACCGGGGCCTGCCCACGGCGATGCTGTACGTGGACGCCGACAACCCGGCGGCCCTCGCCGTGTACGAGGGCCTCGGCTTCACCACCCACGAGGTGGACCTCATGTACCGCACCGAAAGCTGACCACCCGCCCCGGGGCCCGCTCCTCATTCCAGCCCCGCCGGCCTTTGAGGCGCGGGGTCCGGGGCGGAGCCCCGGCAACGGCGCCGCACGGCGCCCCCGGCACCGCGCCGGGCCCGGGCTCCCGTGCCCCGAGCCCCGCCCGGGAACCGGCCCGGGACCCCGCCCGCGACCCCGCCCGGGGCCCGGCCCGAGCCCCGCCCGGGACCCGGTACGGGACCCCGCCCAGCCCCGCGCAAGCGACTCGTGCGCCAGCCGGACCCGGGAAGCCACACGCCATTCACCGGGCATTCAGACACGCTTGCGACCCTCCCGGCATGCAGCCCCGACTCCGACTGACGGCCGACACGTCCGACGCGCCTGTCCTGCCGCTTGCACGGAAGAATGGAGTCATGAGCCACCAGTCCAGCGCGGGCCCCACCGAGGTCCCCGCCCAGCACCCGTCTCCCACGTCCCCTGCCTCGGTCACGGGCGCGCACGCGCGGATAGGTTCGATCTCCGCTCACCGCCCGCACGTCGATCTCGAACCCGATCTCGACGCCGACCTGGACGCCTACGAGGACAAGGACGACGGTGAGCTGCCACCGGGCCGCTTCCTCGACCGGGAGCGCAGCTGGCTGGCCTTCAACGAGCGGGTGCTGGAGCTCGCCGAGGATCCGACGACGCCCTTGCTGGAGCGCGCGAACTTCCTGGCGATCTTCGCCAGCAACCTCGACGAGTTCTTCATGGTCCGCGTCGCCGGCCTCAAGCGCCGCATCGCGACCGGCGTCGCCACCCGTTCGGCCTCAGGCCTGCAGCCCCGTGAGGTCCTCGACCTCATCTGGACCCGCTCGCGCGAGCTCATGGCCCGCCACGCGGCCTGCTTCCAGCAGGACATCTGCCCGGCCCTGGCCGAGGAGGGCGTCCACCTCATCCGCTGGCCGGACCTCACGGAGAAGGAGCAGGCCCGCCTCTTCACGCTGTTCCGGAACCAGATCTTCCCGGTGCTGACCCCGCTGGCCGTGGACCCCGCGCACCCCTTCCCGTACATCTCCGGCCTGTCCCTCAACCTGGCCGTCGTCGTGCGCAACCCGGTCAGCGGCCACCGCCACTTCGCCCGGGTCAAGGTCCCTCCGCTCCTCTCCCGCTTCCTGGAGGCCTCCCCGCAGCGCTACGTCCCGCTGGAGGACGTCATCGCCGCGCACCTGGAGGAGCTGTTCCCCGGCATGGAGGTGCTCGCGCACCACATGTTCCGCGTGACCCGCAACGAGGACCTGGAGGTGGAGGAGGACGACGCGGAGAACCTCCTCCAGGCCCTGGAGAAGGAGCTCATGCGGCGCCGCTTCGGGCCGCCCGTCCGCCTGGAGGTCGAGGAGTCCATCGACCCGGGCGTCCTGGACCTCCTCGTGCAGGAGCTGAAGGTCAACTCCTCCGAGGTCTACCCGCTGCCCGGCCCGCTCGACCTGACCTCCCTCTTCGGGATCGCCTCGCTGGACCGGCCGGAGCTGAAGTACCCGAAGTTCGTCGGCGGCACCCACCGGGACCTCGCCGAGGTCGAGTCCGCCTCCGCCCCCGACATCTTCGCGGCGCTGCGCGAGCGGGACGTGCTGCTGCACCACCCGTACGACTCCTTCTCCACCTCGGTGCAGGCCTTCCTGGAGCAGGCCGCCGCCGACCCGGACGTGCTCGCGATCAAGCAGACGCTGTACCGCACCTCCGGCGACTCCCCGATCGTGGACGCCCTGATCGACGCCGCCGAGGCCGGCAAGCAGGTCCTCGTGCTCGTCGAGATCAAGGCCCGCTTCGACGAGCGGGCCAACATCAAGTGGGCGCGCAAGCTGGAGGAGTCCGGCTGCCACGTCGTGTACGGGCTCGTCGGCCTGAAGACGCACTGCAAGCTGTCGCTCGTCGTCCGCCAGGAGGGCGACCAGCTGCGCCGCTACTCCCACGTCGGCACCGGCAACTACCACCCCAAGACCGCCCGGCTCTACGAGGACCTCGGCCTGCTCACCGCGGACCCGCAGGTCGGCGCGGACCTCTCCGACCTCTTCAACCGGCTGTCCGGCTACTCGCGCCGCGAGACCTACCGCCGGCTGATGGTCGCCCCGCGCTCGCTGCGCGACGGCCTGATCGCGCGGATCGACAAGGAGGCCGCCCACCACCTGGCCGGCCGTCCGGCGTACGTGCGCCTGAAGATGAACTCCATCGTCGACGAGGCCCTCATCGACTCCCTCTACCGGGCTGCCCAGGCGGGCGTGCCGGTCGACATCTGGGTCCGCGGCATCTGCGCGGTGCGGCCCGGAGTCCCCGGGCTCTCGGAGAACATCCGGGTCCGCTCGATCCTCGGCCGCTTCCTGGAGCACTCCCGGGTCTTCGCCTTCGGCAACGGCGGCGAGCCCGAGGTGTGGATCGGAAGCGCCGACATGATGCACCGCAACCTCGACCGCCGCATCGAGGCACTGGTCAGGGTCGCCGACCCGGCCCACCGCGCGGCACTGGACCGGATGCTGGAGACCGGCATGTCCGACGCCACCTCCTCCTGGCACCTGGGCCCGGACGGCGAATGGACCCGGCACAGCACGGACTCCGAGGGCCAGCCGCTGCGGCACGTACAGGAGATGCTCATAGACGCCCGGAGGCGCCGGCGTGGCTCAGCCAAACCATGACCCGATGGCGGGCGCGGGTGACGTGCTCGCCGCGTTCCTGCGCTCCCAGGCCACCGCCTTCCTGCGCGGACTGCGCCTGCACGACGAGAGCCCGGCGAGCGGCGCCGATTCCGCCGGCCGCTTCGAGGCGGCGCGCGGCCTCCGGGGAGCAGCGCGCCGCATCAGCGGCTCCCTGGCGACCTTCCGGGTGGTGACCGAGTCCGCGTGGGCGGACGGGCTGCGCACGGAGCTGGTGTGGCTGTCCTCGACCCTGGCGCACGAGCACGCGTACGCCGCCCGGCTGACCCGGCTGATGGACGCCCTGCACCGGCTCTCGGGCTCCCCCGAGGTCCCCGCCCCGCGCGGCACCTCGGCCGGAGCGCTCACGGTCGGCTCCGCGCGCGCCGGCGCACTCCTGGAGCGGCAGCTGACCCTCGCCCGTACGCGCGCCCACTCGGCCACGCTCCAGGCGCTCGGCTCCGCCCGCTTCCACGCGGTGGCGGACGCGGTGGCCGTTCTGGCCTCGGACGTCCCGCTGGACCCCGTCGCGGCCCGGGGACGGGTCGAGGAGGTCCTGCTCCCGCTCGCGGCGGTGGCCGAAACCCGCCTGTCGGCGGCGGTCGCGGCGCTGCCCCCGGTCGACGGCGGTCATCCGTACGACGCGGACCACGACGGGCTCTGGCACGAGGTCCGCCGACTGCTCCGGATCCACCGGTACGCCCGTGAGGCGCTCGGCGAGGACGTGGCCCGGGCGGTCGCCGCGGGCGAGGCCCTGGACCGCCACCGCGACGCCGCCGAGGCCGCCGCCGCCTCGGCCACGGCGGCCCGCACCCCGCGCATCGCCCCGGCCACGGCGTACGCCCTGGGGGTGCTGCACGCGGACCAGCGGCACGCGGCGGGAGAGGCCCGCGCGGCCTTCCGGCACGTCTGGCTGCCGGAGCCTGCGATCGCGCCGCACCCGAGATAACGGGCGGATAACGGATACTTACGCCGGGGTGCGGTCCGGCCCGGACGCACCGGGTCGTCCGCCACGGTTCACCGTCCGTTCACTCGCACCGGTCGGCCACTTCACCTGTCCGGCCTAATTTCGGTGGTGCACGGTGCGAACGGCCCCAGGTCGGGCGGTCCGGCCGGGCACACCGACGTAGCAGTCCTCTTCGCACGCCGCCCCGACACAGAAAGCGGCCGGCGGCTTCTGGAAGGAACACCCGAAAGTGAAGCTTCAGCGCAAGAACCGGCTTCGTGCCTCCGCCCTCGGGGCGCTCGTCGTGTCCGGCGCCCTGGTCCTCACGGCGTGCGGCTCGGACGACAACACGAAGAACGCCGGCGGGACGGCGAAGCCCTCCCAGGCCGCCGCGGGTGACATCAAGTGCGACGGGGCCAAGGGCAAGCTCCTGGCCTCCGGCTCGTCCGCGCAGAAGAACGCGGTCGACCTGTGGGTGAAGAACTACATGGCCGCCTGCTCGGGCGTCGAGGTGAACTACAAGTCCTCCTCCTCCGGCGAGGGCATCGTCGCCTTCAACCAGGGCACCGTCGGTTTCGCCGGCTCCGACTCCGCGCTGAAGCCGGAGCAGATCGAGGAGTCCAAGAAGATCTGCACCGGCGGCCAGGGCATCGACCTGCCGATGGTCGGCGGCCCCATCGCCCTCGGCTTCAACGTCGCGGGCGTCGACAAGCTGAACCTCGACGCCGCCACGGTCGCCAACATCTTCAACGACAAGATCAAGAAGTGGGACGACGAGGCGATCAAGAAGCTGAACCCCGGCGTCACGCTTCCCCCCACCGCCATCCAGCACTTCCACCGCTCCGAGGACTCGGGCACCACCGAGAACCTCACCAAGTACCTCAAGGCCGCCGCGCCCGACGCCTGGCCGCACGAGGCCGCGAAGAAGTGGGCCGCCCCGGGCGGCCTCGGCGCCTCCGGCTCCTCCGGCGTCGCCACCCAGGTCAAGCAGGTCGACGGCGCGATCGGCTACTTCGAGCTCTCCTACGCCAGCTCGCAGAGCATCAAGACGGTCGACCTGAACACGGGCGCCGCCGCCCCCGTTCCGGCCACCGGCGAGAACGCCTCCAAGGCCATCGCCGCCGCCAAGATCTCCGGCACCGGCTCCGACCTGGCGCTGAAGCTCGACTACACCACCAAGGCCGAGGGCGCGTACCCGATCGTCCTGGTGACGTACGAGGTCGTCTGCGACAAGGGCAACAAGGCCGAGACCCTGCCCACGGTCAAGTCCTTCCTGAACTACACCGCCTCGGACGCCGGCCAGAAGGTCCTCCTGGAGAACGGCTACGCGCCGATCCCCACCGAGATCAACGCCAAGGTCCGCGAAGTCATCGCCTCGCTCTCCTGATCAAGACCCCGAGGCCGGTCCGCTCCCCCCGTCCGGGACGGCGGACCGGCCCCGGGACCCCTCCCCTCCACCCGGGGGAATCCGGTGCACCGCCGCCAGGGGGCCTCGCCCTCCCACAGACCGGAAAGACCATGGCTTCCACCACACCCACCCAGCTGGACACGGCTCCGCCTGTCTCCACGAGCAAGAGGTCCACCGGCCGCGCCGGTGACAAGATCTTCGCGGGACTCTCCAAGGGTTCCGGCATCCTGCTCCTGGTGATCATGGCGTCGATCGCCGCCTTCCTCACCTACCGCGCGGTCCTCGCCCTGTCGAAGAACGAGGGCAACTTCCTCACCACCTTCGACTGGAACGCGTCCGCCGACCCGCCCGTCTTCGGCATCGCCGTCCTGCTCTTCGGCACCGTCGTCAGCTCGATCATCGCGATGGTCATCGCGGTTCCGATCGCCGTCGGCATCGCCCTCTTCATCTCGCACTACGCGCCGCGCAAGCTGGCCGCACCCCTCGCCTACGTGGTCGACCTGCTGGCCGCCGTGCCGTCGATCATCTACGGCATCTGGGGCGCCCTCTTCCTCGTCCCGCAGCTGAACGGCCTGAACCTCTGGCTGGACGAGTACCTGGGCTGGACGTACCTCTTCGAGCGGACGCAGATCAGCGTCGCCCGCTCCCTGTTCACCGTCGGCATCCTGCTCGCGATCATGATCCTGCCGATCGTGACCAGCGTCAGCCGCGAGGTCTTCCTCCAGGTCCCGCGCATGAACGAGGAGGCCGCCCTGGCCCTCGGCGCGACCCGCTGGGAGGTCATCCGGATGTCGGTGCTGCCCTTCGGCCGCTCCGGCGTCATCTCCGCCTCGATGCTCGGCCTCGGCCGCGCGCTCGGCGAGACCATGGCCGTGGCGACCGTCCTCTCCCCGAGCTTCCTGATCTCGTTCCACGTCCTGGACCCGGGCGGCGGCACCTTCGCGCAGAACATCGCCGCGAAGTTCGACGAGGCCAACGAGTTCGGCCGCGACGCCCTGATCGCCTCCGGCCTGGTCCTCTTCCTGCTCACCCTGCTCGTCAACGGCGCGGCGCGCCTGATCATCGCCCGTCGCAAGGAATTCTCGGGGGCGAACGCCTGATGAGCCACGCACTCCAGGACCAGCGGCCCGTCCGGGCCCCGAAGTCCGTCGCCCCCAGCAGCCTCACCCGGGGCGGCCTGCCCCGCTGGGCCCCGGCCGGCATCGCCGTCCTCGCGGTCGCCCTCGGCTGCGGCACCGGCCTCGTCCTCGGCCTCAACAGCAAGATCCAGTGGGGCCTGATCGCCGCCCTGCTGTTCGTCGCGATCACGTACACCGCCAGCGCGGTCGTCGAGAACCGCCGCCAGGCCAAGGACCGCGTCGCGACCTCCCTCGTGTGGGTCTGCTTCGTGCTCGCCGTCATTCCGCTGCTCTCCCTGATGTGGACCACCATCAGCCGCGGCGTCAAGGTGCTCGACGCAGACTTCCTCGGCCACTCCATGAACGGCGTGACCAGCTTCGAAGAGGGCGGCGGCGTGTACCACGCCCTCCTCGGCACCCTGGAGCAGGTCGCCCTCGCGACGCTGATCGCCGCGCCGATCGGCCTGCTGACCGCCGTCTACCTGGTCGAGTACGGCCGGGGCGGACTGGCCAAGGCCGTCACCTTCTTCGTCGACGTCATGACGGGCATCCCCTCGATCGTCGCGGGCCTGTTCATCCTGACGACCTGGAACCTGATGCTCGGCTTCGGCCCCTCCGGCTTCGCCGGCGCGATGGCCCTGTCGATCCTGATGATGCCGGTCGTGGTGCGCTCCACCGAAGAGATGCTCAAGCTCGTCCCGAACGAGCTCCGCGAGGCGGCCCTCGCCCTCGGCGTACCGAAGTGGCGCATGATCCTCAAGGTCGTGCTCCCCACGGCCATCGGCGGCATCGCCACCGGTGTGATGCTGGCCGTCGCCCGCATCGCCGGCGAGACCGCGCCGATCATGCTGCTGGTCTTCGGCACCCAGCTGATCAACAACAACCCCTTCGAAGGTGCCCAGTCCTCGCTCCCGCTGTACATCTGGGAGCAGTACAAGGTCGGCAGTGAAGCCTCCTACGACCGGGCATGGGCCGCAGCGCTCGTCCTGATCGCCTTCGTCATGATCCTGAACCTGGTGGCTCGCGGCATAGCCCGCTGGAAGGCCCCGAAGACCGGTCGCTGACGCGACTCTCCGAAAGCGAAGTGACCCCTCATGGCCAAGCGAATCGACGTCAGCGGCCTCTCCGCCTTCTACGGCGGCCACAAGGCCATCGACGACATCTCGATGACCGTGGAACCCCGCTCGGTTACCGCCTTCATCGGCCCCTCCGGCTGCGGCAAGTCCACCTTCCTGCGCACCCTCAACCGCATGCACGAGGTCACCCCCGGCGGCCGCGTCGAGGGCAAGGTCCTCCTGGACGACGAGAACCTGTACGGACCCGGCGTCGACCCGGTCGCGGTCCGCCGCACCGTCGGCATGGTCTTCCAGCGCCCGAACCCCTTCCCCACCATGTCGATCTTCGACAACGTGGCGGCGGGCCTGCGGCTGAACGGCAACTTCAAGAAGTCCGAGCTGTCCGACGTCGTCGAGAAGTCCCTCAAGGGCGCCAACCTCTGGAACGAGGTCAAGGACCGCCTGAACAAGCCCGGCTCCGGCCTCTCCGGCGGTCAGCAGCAGCGCCTGTGCATCGCCCGCGCCATCGCGGTCGAGCCCCAGGTCCTGCTGATGGACGAGCCCTGCTCGGCGCTCGACCCGATCTCCACCCTCGCCATCGAGGACCTGATCGGCGAGCTCAAGGAGCGCTTCACGATCGTCATCGTGACGCACAACATGCAGCAGGCGGCCCGCGTCTCGGACCGCACCGCGTTCTTCAACCTCTCGGCGGTCGGCCAGCCCGGAAAGCTCATCGAGCTCGACGACACCGACCGCATCTTCTCCAACCCGTCCGTGCAGGCGACCGAGGACTACATCTCGGGCCGCTTCGGCTAGACCGGGTTGGGCGTGAACGTCCTGCGGTGCTGCATGGCGGTGCCACCGCAAGGCGAAAGAAAAAGGGCCGGCTCCCCCTGGGTGGGGGGAGCCGGCCCACTTTCGTGGATCGGGCGCTCCGACCGGGCGTCCTGTCGGACGCTACGGGCGTCCTGTCGGACGGCCTAGGAGACGAAGGCCAGGTTCACGATCCAGAAGCTGACCGCGGCGACCAGGGCCGCCGCCGGCATGGTGATGAACCAGCCGAGGATGATGTTCTTCGCGACGCCCCAGCGGACCGCGTTGATCCGCTTGGTCGCGCCGACACCCATGATCGCCGAGGTGATGACGTGGGTGGTGGAGATCGGCGCGTGGAAGAGGAACGCCGAGCCGAACATGATCGAGGCGCCGGTGGTCTCCGCCGCGAAGCCCTGCGGCGGGTCCAGCTCGATGATCTTGCGTCCGAGGGTGCGCATGATGCGCCAGCCGCCGGCGTACGTGCCCAGCGAGAGCATCACGGCACACGCGATCTTGACCCAGATCGGGATCGCGTCGCCGGCTGCCTGCACATCGGCGATGACCAGGGCCATCATCACGATGCCCATGGTCTTCTGCGCGTCCTGGAGGCCGTGGCCCAGCGCCATGCCGGCCGCGGAGACGGTCTGCGCGATACGGAAGCCGCGCTTGGCCTTGTGCGGGTTGGCCCGGCGGAACATCCACAGGATGGCCACCATCACCAGGTAGCCCACGATCAGGCCGACCACCGGTGAGATGAACATCGGGATGACGACCTTGTCGACCACGCCGGACCAGATGACCTCGGTGCCGCCCGCGAGGGCCGCACCGACCATCCCGCCGAACAGCGCGTGCGAGGAGGACGAGGGAAGGCCGAAGTACCAGGTGATCAGGTTCCACACGATCGCGCCGACCAGCGCCGCGAACAGGATCCACATGCCCCGGTTCCCGTGGGGCGTCTCGATCAGGCCCTCGCTGACCGTCTTGGCGACCCCGCTGCCCATGAAGGCACCGGCGAGGTTCATCACGGCCGCCATCGCGAGTGCGGCCCGCGGGGTCAGCGCGCGGGTCGAGACCGAGGTGGCGATCGCGTTCGCGGAGTCGTGGAAACCGTTGGTGTACGTGAAGCCGAGCGCGACACCGATGGTCACGATCAGGGCAAAGGTGTCCACGAGGTTCAGGACTCCTTGACCGCGATGGTCTCCACCGTGTTCGCAACGTGCTCGAACGCGTCGGCCGCCTCTTCGAGCACGTCGACGATCTGCTTGAGCTTCAGCACCTCCATGGCGTCGTACTTGCCGTTGAAGAGCTGGGCGAGCAGCTTGCGGTGGATCTGGTCGGCCTGGTTCTCGAGGCGGTTGACCTCGATCCAGTACTCGGTCAGGTTGTCCATCGTCCGCAGGTGCGGCATGGCCTCGGCGGTGAGCTCCGCCGCGCGCGCCAGTACCTCGATCTGCTGCTCGACACCCTTGGGCAGTTCCTCCACGTTGTAGAGGACCACCAGGTCGACCGCCTCCTCCATGAAGTCCATGATGTCGTCGAGGCACGAGGCGAGGTTGTAGATGTCCTCGCGGTCGAACGGCGTGATGAAGGAGGAGTTCAGCTGGTGGAAGATCGCGTGGGTGGCATCGTCCCCCGCGTGCTCCGCAGCCCGCATCCGCTCCGCGATCTCGACCCGGGCGGATGAGTCCGCTCCGAGCAGTTCCATCAGGAGCTTCGAGCCCGTGACGATGTTGTCCGCGGATGCGGCGAACATGTCGTAGAAGCTCGTCTCCCTGGGGGTCAGACGAAATCGCACGTGAGGTCCTCGGGGTGCATTGGATTCGGTCAGGCTGATGCTAGGCGCATCCCCCGGCCACGGCTAACCGGCCGTTCCCCAGTGTCCTCCATCGGGCAGAGTGAGGACCACGGGCCCCTGTTTCCGCGACGGGAGCCCGCTACCTTATACCCATGAGGGGTATGCACCCCTCAGGTCAGGACCACGGGAGGACGCATGACGACCATCGAGACGGAGGGCCCGGGAGCCGAATCCGGCACCCCCGGATCCGGCACCGCCGCTCCCGCCGCCCCGCCGCACGAAGGCGGCGCCGTCCACGGCTACCACCACCAGAAGGACGAGCACCTCAAGCGGCTGCGCCGGATCGAGGGCCAGATCCGCGGCCTCCAGCGCCTCGTCGACGAGGACGTCTACTGCATCGACATACTCACCCAGGTCTCCGCGAGCACGAAGGCCCTGCAGTCCTTCGCCCTCCAGCTGCTGGAGGAGCACCTGCGGCACTGCGTCGCCGACGCGGCGGTCAAGGGCGGCGCGGAGATCGACGCCAAGGTCGAGGAAGCCACGAAGGCCATCGCCCGCCTCCTCCGCACCTGACCGCCGCGTGAGGCGCGGCGCGGAGCCACCTCCAGCCCCACCGGCGTTCGAGGCGCGGGGTCCGGGGCGGAGCCCCGGGTGGCCCGGGCGCAGCCCGTGGCCGCTCGCGCGCCGGCGCCGCGCGGCTCCGGGCGAACGGGGGCGGGCAGCGGGGGCCCAACCGGCCGACTAGAGTCCGATCCCCATCAGCACCTCGTCGATGCGGTCCTGACTCAGCCGCTCCTCGACGGCTGCCGACGCCGCAATGATCAGCTCACCGCACAGTTCGATTTCGGCGAGCGCCACATGGTCCTGCACCGTCTTACAGCCTGCGGGAGTCACGCACGTCACCCCGATCTTCCGCCATACGGACATCGACCATCAGTCACAACTCACAACGCACCACCACGACGCACCACCACAACACACGGCCTACCGCTCACGACGCGTCGCCCGTCGTTCACCGGCACCCGCCCCGACCCGCCGGGCGGCCGCCCTCCCAGCCTAGGGAGACCCCGCCTCCCCCCGCATGACACGGATGGACCATTTCCGGATACCCGGCATGGTCCGATCGCGCCGCCACGACCCCGCCCACCCGGCTATTCGGCGATCTTCCCGGCGTAAATGTCCCCGCTCGGGGGCAATACGACGGTCACCGGCGTTCCGAACCCGTACAGGAGCGTCGTCGACGAGACATCGATCACGCCATTGTTGACGTACGTGAACCGGTGGCGGACCTTCCGCAACCGCCCCTCGGCGTCCAGGTACGCGTCGAACGGCACCGCGTCCTTGCTGAACCCTTTCGCCGCCGCCTCCAGCGCCCCCCGCACCCCCGCCGACGCGCTCCCGGCCGCCCGCGCGATGTCCGTGGTCCCCCGGTAGTGCCGCACCCTGGTGCCCGCCACCTCGGTCTCCCCGACGTACGTCACCTCCCGTGCGCCCCGCAGCAGCTCCGCCGCGACCAGCGGATCGGTGGCTCCGCCGGTCACCAGGTTCCCGTCGGCGAGGGTGGTCGTGTCGACCCGTACCCACTTGTCGGCCGGCACGCCCGCGCCCCGGTTCTTCATGTAGAGCGCGCCCGGCACCAGCAGCTCGGTGATCGGCCGGTGGTCCGCCTTGCCCTTCACGTCGGCCGGGAGCATGACCAGCAGCCGGCCCATCCGGTTCTTGAAGTCGACCCCGCCCTCGCCGCGGATCGTGACCCGGGTGCCGCCGGTGGCCATCTCCATGGCCGTACGGGCCCGGGCGCTGCCGGACCTCGTCAGCACGTCGGCCGCTCCGCGGACCACGGCCCCCGGGTCCGCGGGGGGCGCGTCGTCACTGCCGCGGGCGGGGCCCCCGCACCCGCCCGTCACCACGACGGCCAGCGAGACGCCGACCGCGAGCAGCGCCTCACCCGCGCGTCCGCGCCGCCGCCTGTGCTGGTGCACCACCATCGCCTGCCAACCCCCAACGCATGACCGCTGCTTGCCCGAGGCCCCCACCCGCTCCGGTTAACGAGGTCCGGGGTTTCCCGTCACGGCCCGCTCGTGTCCCCGGCCCGTGCCCACCGCGGGTACCGTGGAGGCGTGGAACCGCACACCGAAGCGACCCCGGTCCCTCCGCTTGCCTCCGTACCCCTCCCCCGGACCCGGCCGGCGCCCCCGGCGGCCGCCGGGCCGCCGCAGCACCCCCGGTCGCCGGATCCGGCCGACGGGCACACCACCTCCACCACCGAACGCGGCTCGTTCTGCCTGGCCGTGTGCACCTGCGGCTGGACCGGCCCGGCCCGCCGCTCCCGCGATCTGGCCCGCAAGGACGCCACCCGCCACACGGCCGGGTAGGCCCGTCGGCGCACGGCCGGGCACCGTGCCCCGCCCCCGGGCGTGTCGCCCGTTCGGACGGCCCGGCTGGCCGGTGCGGGCCGGACCGTATGCCCTTGACTCATGCCAGGTCCCGCAGCCCGCCTCGCGGCCCTCCTCTGGGCCCTGCTCCTCGCCTCCGCGCCCGCCGCCACGGCCTGGGCGCGGCCCGTGGGCTCGGCGGACGGCCCCGGGGACGTGGCCCTGGCGGTCGGGCTCACCACCGCCGCGGCGGTGGCCACCGGGCTGTGGCTGCGCTCCCGCTACCGCCGCGACGAGGACGCCTCCGGTCGCGGTGAGAACGGCGACCCGTGAGGCCCCGGCCGCGGCCCGCGGCGGTGCGCGTCTGCTTCGGGGCGGCCGCGCTGTGCCTGGTGGTGGCCGCGCTGCTGACCGCGTGGGACACGTTCGCCCACGCGTGAACCCGTGCCCGGACCCGTACCGATGCCCGTACCCGTACCGATGCCCGTGCCCGGACCGGTGCCCGTGCCCGGACCCGTACGAGCACAGCGGCGGCCCGGGCGGCGCCCGGCGTCACGTACCGCTCAGGCGGCGAGGTCGCTCTCGTGCGGGCGCTGCCCCGCCGGCGGGGTCTGGGCCTGCGTCAGGTCCACCGCCAGCGGCACCGCCCGCAGCTTGGACCGTACGAGCCACCCGACGCGCGCGGAGCGGTTCACCGCCCCCACCACCGGGGTCAGCAGCGCCAGCGCCGGCGGCGCGAGCACCAGGACGACGGCGGTGCCGAGCGCGAACCCGCCGATGACGTCGGTCGGGTAGTGGACTCCCGTGTACACGCGGCAGAATCCCTCCACGAGGGCGAGTCCGATCCCGACGAGCCCGATCCTGCGGTGGGCCACGAACAGCCCGACGCCCAGGGCCATGGCGAGGGTGGCGTGGTCGCTGACGAAGGAGAAGTCCGTCCTGGCCAGTCCCGGCGCGAGTCCCGTCCCGGGGCCGGGGTCGAGGACCTGCAGACCCTCGTGCTGCCGGAACGGCCGCGGCCGCCCGACGAATTCACGCAGGGGCGCGTTCACGAGGAGCGCCAGCCCGGCCGCCAGTGGAGCCCACACGAGCGCGGCGAGCGACTCGGCGGCCGTGGCCTCGTCCTGCCGGCGCGCGCCGCGCCAGCACCACAGGACCAGGAGCACCAGGGCCAGCGGAATCCCGTACTCGCCGGCCAGGCTCACCGCCCGGTCGCACCAGCCCGGGGCCTGCCGGGCCAGGGAGTTGATCTGGTACAGCAGGCTGACATCCACATTCGGCCCACCGGTCGTGAGTCCAGTCATGGCGACGCGGCCCCTTGCTGTTGCGGCGGGTTCCCCTGTGGGCGCGCCCCTGTGCGCACCCGTTCGCCCCCCGGTTGATCAGCCCCCGTGCCCATGGAACGCCCGTTCTGACGACTGCGTTCCACTCTCCACCGAATGATCACCCCAACGTTATCGAAGAGTGACTCATCGTCGCAGCTCAGGGCCTGGACTTCACGGAGAGTTGCCAGGTGCGCCGCTCGCCGCGGCGCGCTCCGGCAGGGCCTGCGCACCATCCTTCGTCACGCGCGTCGCACCGAAGTAGTCGGGGGTGTCGATCTTGTCGAAGCGGATCACGGCGCCGGTGAAGGGGGCGTTGATCATGTAGCCGCCGCCCACGTAGAGCCCGACGTGGCGGATCTCCCGGGAATTCGTCAGATCATCAGAGAAGAACACCAGGTCTCCCGGCAGGAGTTCGGCCCGCGAGGGGTGCGGACCGGCGTTGTACTGGTCGTTCGCCACGCGCGGCAGCTCGATCCCCACCGTCTCGTACGCGGCCTTCGTCAGCCCCGAACAGTCGAACCGGCCGTCCTGGTCAGGCGTCCCGTTGCCCCCCCACAGGTACGGCGTACCGAGCTGCTTCTGCGCGAAGTAGATCGCGCCCGCGGCCTGTTGGGACGGCGCGACCCGGCCGACGGGACGGGCGAAGCTCTTGGCGAGGGTCGTGATCGTCTTCACGTAGCCCTGCGTCTCGCGGTACGGGGGGACCCCGCCGTACTTGATCACCGCGTACGCACCCGCGTTGTAGGCCGCGAGCATGTTCGACGTCGCGTCACCCGGCACCCGCGCCACGTCCTTGGCGAGTTCGCAGTCGTACGAGGCCGCCGAGGGGATCGCGTCACTCGGGTCCCAGATGTCGCGGTCCCCGTCCCCGTCCCCGTCGATGCCGTGGCCCGCCCAGGTGCCCGGAATGAACTGCGCGATGCCGCGCGCGTCCGCCGGGCTCACCGCGCTCGGGTTCCAGCCGCTCTCGGAGTAGAGCTGCGCGGCGAGCAGCGCCGGGTTGATGGCGGGGCAGAGGTTGCCCCACTTCTCCACCAGCGCCTGGTACTTCCCCGGCACGGCACCCTTGACCAGCCCCACCGCACGACCGCCCGGGCCCGCCCCCGCGAGGCCGGCCGCGGCCGAATACGTGCCCACGACGAGCAGCACGACGAAGCTCAGGCAGAGCCCCAACCCGATCCCACTCGCCATCCAGAATTTGCGCACCCGTCAACCCTCCCCCATCGCTGCCGCTTTCCGACGTGATTTGACCGTGTCGCCTATCGGACTAGCCCACTTGGAACCATGCGCGCAACCACGTGCCCGGCACGGCGCCCGCGCCCGGGCGGCCGCTGCCGGGCGCCCGCTGTCGGGCGCGGTGCCCGGCTGCCGGTGGTCACCGGGCCACGTGGAATCCCGGGTAGGAAATGGCCTCGTACGCCTCCGCCTTCTTCGCCTTCTTCGCCTGCTCGGCCGTCTCCGCCTTCCCCGCCCCATCCTCGACGCGAGAGAAGACCACCGTCCAGCCCCCCCGGTCCCCGGTCAGCGAACCGGCCCCCGGAAAGCTGTCCGGGTGGGTCAACTCCCCGTAGTCACCTGAGTCCCAGCTGCGGTACCGGTCCACGGGAGCGCTCGGGAACCCCGCCGGGCCCACGCCGGCGGGCGGTTGGCACGCGGCGGCCGCACGGCCACCCTGACCGGATACGGCCCCGGCCGCCCGGCCCCGCCGCCCACACCCTGGCCGATCCCGCGGCCGAGCCGCCCGGGCGGGGCGCCGACGCGGCGGCCCCGTAGCCCGGCCCCTCCGCCGGCGCCAGCGCCGGCCCGGCCACGTACGCGGCGGCCGGCCAGTACGGCTCCTCTTCCGGCGGCGCATCGATCAGGCTCACGGTGTACACCGACCGCACGCCCCGAACCGTCTCCACCTCGCGCCGGAACCTGGGCCAGTGCCTCCGGATCGGCGGATCCCTCTGCCCGAGCCTGCCATTCGTACGATCTTCCGTTCATAGCCAGGGGTGTTGAGGACTACCGCGGCGCGACGAACAGGCTCTGCGCGCTCCGCCCGATCGGCCCCTTCTCGTCGTGCAGCCGCGCGTCCGCGAGCCCGATCCCCGCCGCATCCACGCTCGTACGGGCCTCCACGCACGCCCACTCGCCCACCGGGTGCCGGTGCAGGTGGACCGTGAGGTCCCCGTTGACGAAGACGTACCGCGCGAAGTCCAGCTCCGCGCTGATGCCGTTGCCCGAGTCGGCGGCGATCAGCACCCGGTCCAGCGGCCTGACGGCCTCCCCCGCGACGAGCGGCACCCGCATCCTCATCCAGCAGGTGCCCGGACCCCGTTCGACGAACGTGCCCTCGGTGAACCGGGTCTCCATCGCCGAGTGGTAGCCCGTCTCCCACGGCACGGGGAAGAACGGCGTCACCCCCGCCTCCCCCGGCGGCGGCAGCTCCGGCCCCGGCGCGACGGCCGGCACCGACTCCGGCGCCACCCTGATCCGCAGCGCCCGCGCCAGCATCACCGGCTGCGCCGCGCCCGCCGGGACCAGCGCGGCCTCCACCACCTCCGTGCTCCGGCCCGCCCGCAGCACGCTCGTGGTCACCTCCAGCGCACCGATCGGCACCGGCCGCAGGATCTCGTACGTGATCCGGGCGATCCGCATGTCCTCCCGGGCACCCGGCCGCTCCTCGACGACCCGCCCCAGCAGCGCCGCGGGCGGCCCCGCGTGCTGCGCGCCCGGATCCCACGGCCCGCGCGTGTACTCCGCGGCCAGGAACCGCCCCGCGTCGATCCGCTCGAAGAACCCCTCGGCAGCACTCGCGCCAGCACTCATGCCGCGCACGCTACCGAGAGGTAACTCCGGGCACCAGCCCCGCGCCCGGGCTCAGCGGGCGAACCCCAGGCCCACCCCCAACCCCACCAGCACCGAGCCGATCGCCCGGTTCAACGCCTTCTGCGCCCTCAGCATCCGGTCGCGCAGCCGCGAGTCCGAGAAGAACAGCGCCACCGCCCCGAACCAGCCCAGGTGCGCCAGCGACATGAACAGCCCGTAGCCCGTCTGCTGCCACACGGGCGTGCCCGGACCGACCACCTGCGTGAACGTCGACACGACGAACAGCGTGGTCTTCGGGTTGAGCACGTTGGTCAGGAACCCGGACCGCAGCGCCCCGGCCCGGGTCAGCCCGGACGTCGACTCCAGGTCGACGGTCAGCTCGGCGGGCGCCCGGAAGGTCCGGATCCCGATCCACACCAGATAGGCCGCCCCCGCCAGCTTGATCGCGGTGAACAGCGCGGTGGAGGAGGCGATCAGCAGACCGACCCCGAGCATCGTGTACGAGACGTGCACCAGCACACCGGCCGCCACCCCGGCGGCCGCGAACAGGCCCGTGGGCCGCCCGTAGAGGTAGCTGTTGCGGACCACCATGGCGAAATCCGCCCCGGGACTGATCACCGCGAGCAGGGTGATGACGGCGACTGCGATCACTTCTGTCATACGGGGATGCTGACCGTCCCCCCTCCGACGATCAACCCCCGTCCGGCCCCCGGATGCGTGCCGAGTGCCCCCAGAGCCCCCGCAGCCGTCACGATTCCCCCCTCTCCCTGCTCACCCTCCGCCCGTTCCGGCCCGCGGCCGACATCGCGCTGCTCCGCTCCCGGACGGCGCTGTCCCGCGACGGGCAGCCCGTCGGCCACACCTCACTGGCGGGCACCCGCCTCGGCGGATCCCGATCACCCCCGCGGTCCGCGGCCGGGGACTCGGCGCCGCGATGGTGTCCCTGGGCGTCGAGCAGCCTTCGGCGAGCCGGACGGCGTGCGGAGCTCGGCTTCCGGACCGAGCGGGTGGACGAGGACGTCGTGGAGGTGGGCGGCGTCCGCCGGCCGGCGCACGAGATGCGGCTCGCCCGGCCCGAGAGGTGACAATGGACGACGTGCCGATACCACCCGCTCCGCGCTCCGCCGACCTGCCCGAGGTGCCCGCCCTGCCCGAGCCTCGGGCGCTGCCGCTCCTGCAGGCCGACTGCGGGAACTGCTTCGCCCTCTGCTGCGTCGCCCTCCCCTTCGCGAAATCCAGCGACTTCGCCGCGAACAAGCCCGCGGGCACCCCCTGCAAGAACCTCGGCCAGGACTTCCGCTGCGGCATCCACTCCCGGCTGCGCGACTCGGGGTACCGCGGCTGCACCGTCTTCGACTGCTTCGGCGCGGGCCAGCAGGTCTCCCAGGTCACCTTCGGGGGCCGCGACTGGCGCGCCCACCCCGGCACCGCCCGTCAGATGTACGAGGTCTTCCCCGTCATGCGGCAGCTCCACGAGCTGCTGTCCTACGTCGCCGAGGCGCTGGCCCTCCCGGCCGCCGCCCCGGTCCACCCCGGCCTGCGCGGCGCCCTCGCCGAGACCGAGCGGTGGACCCGCGCCGACGCCGACGCCCTCACGGACCTGGACGTGGGCGCCCTGCGCCAGGAGGTCAACGCGCTGCTCCTGAAGACCAGCGAGCTCGTACGGGCGAAGGTGCCGGGCCGGACGAAGAACCACCGCGGCGCCGACCTGGTGGGCGCCCGGCTCTCCGGCACGAACCTGCGCGGCGCGAACCTCCGCGGCGCCTGCCTGATCGCCGCCGACCTCAGCCGCGCCGACCTCCGCTCGGCGGACCTGATCGGCGCCGACCTCCGCGACGCGGACCTCCGGGACGCCGACCTCCGCGACGCGCTCTTCCTCACCCAGCTCCAACTGAACGCGGCCCGCGGCAACCCCGCCACCCGCCTCCCCCACCCCCTCACCCACCCCACCCACTGGACCTAACCCGCCGACCCCTTCCGTCCCCACACCCCCCAGCACGCCAAGCCCCCGCCGAGAACCAGGACCGCCCCCTCCGCCCCCGTGCCCACTCGTGCCGCGAACCGTCCGTCCCCACCCGCCGGAGCCCCCTCCAGCCCCGCCGGCCCCCTCCGACCCCGCTGGCCCCCTCCAGCCCCGCCGGCGTTTGAGGCGCGGGGCCCGGGGCGGAGCCCCGCAGCCCCGCCGCACCCTCCCACCACCCCGGGCACAACCGCCCACCCCAACCGGACCCGGACACCGGCACCGGCACCGGCACCGGCACCGCCCAACGCCGCCCACCCCCGGACGGGACACGTCACACCCGCGCCAAGAACCCCCGCACGGCAGTGACGAACCCCTCCGGATCGCCCGCATGCACCGCGTGCCCGGTCGGCAGTTCCACCAGCCGCACCCCCGCCCTCCGCACGGTCATCTCCCGCGCGTGCTCCGCCGACAGCACCCCGCTCCGGTCCCCCCGCACCAGCAACGTCGGCCGCCGGACCGCCAACCAGTCCCCCCAGTGGTCGCCGTTCAGCCCCCGCTGCGACTCCACCACGTCCGCCACCTCGGGTCCGGTCCCCCACCCGTCCGGGTATTCCCGCACGTACCCGTCCAGGTACGGCGCCGCGCTCCCCACCGCCACCAGGAACCCGGCCCGCGTACGGGCCCGCCGCGGCCAGTCCCGCGCGTACGACAGGTCGTCGTCGACCAACGCCCCGATGTCCTCGACCACCACCGCCCGTACGAGGTCCGGCCGCCGCGCCGCGAGGCGGTACGCCGTGACGCCGCCCAGCGCGTGCCCCAGCACCACCGCCGGCCCCAGCCCCAGGTGCTCCAGTACGGCCGCGGCGTCCGCCACGTACCCCTCCCCCGCATAGTCCCCGGCGCGGTCCGACTCCCCGTGCCCCCGCTGGTCGAGGGTGATCACCCGCCACGCCGGACCCACCTCACGGGCCAGCCGCCCGAAAGTCCGCCGGTCCTGGAAGTGCCCGTGCAGCGCGAGCAACGGAGCGCCGTCCCCGCCGAAGTCCGTATAGGCGAGCCGACGGCCGTCCGCCGTCTCGACCACCCCCGGCAGCGGGCCCAGCTTGTCGATGACCCGTCGCCGCAGCAGCTGGTACTCCTCCCAGCGCCTCGGCAGCCGCCCCCCGGGCCGCTTCCCCATCGGCCGCCCAGGCGTCACCGTCTGCCCGCGCCGGAACTGGTCCCGGGTCAGGTCGACGGCTATCCCCCCGGGCAGCACGTTCCAGCAGTGGTACCCCTGCTGCTCCCCGCCGTGCCAGACCTCGCCGACCACCAGCTCGCCGCCGACCACGTCCTGAACGAGCAGGGCCGTGATGTCACAGTGCCCCCAGGCCGGATTGTCGGCCGTCCACGGGGCACGCTCCACGTCGTCGGGCGAGCAGGTCTCGGCCGACCATCCCGCCCGGATGGCCGCCTCGATATCGGCAAGGGTCCACGGAGTCGTCATGTCCCCAGCCTGCCGGACCCCACTGACAACGCCCGGGTACCGGCAACGGGAGGATTCCCCGCTCCGTGCACGCCGACCCGAACGGCTCGCACGGGCGTCCACCGGACACGTATGCGCCCCTCGCGCACCCGCACGCCCCCCGACCGCCGGCGCACCGGCGACCCCCGCCCGGCCGCCGGCGCCCCGCCGACCCCGATGACTCTGCGTAGCCACCCCACCCTCAGACCCGCTACGCACGACGCCACGCGAGCAATCCCGCGTAACGATCGAATGACTGACGGAATATCGGACACATGTCAGCGGGTCGGCCCAGCGACACGCGCCCCCACTGCGCCGAACGGCGGCCCCACGGCCCGCCCCCCGTACGCCGAGACGACAATCATTGCCCGACGTCACCCACCGTGATACACAGAGTGACCATACGTTCTTCCGCATCCACCCCGTCCCCGCCCAGGTCAGAGCGCGCGGGCGGTGCGGGGGCCGGGAGATCGGGTAAAGAGAGCCACCAAGTCGACGACGGCGCCGGTTTCATCAGCGAAGATAGTGCGTGACCCATGCCGTCGGGCACGGGCTACCGGAACTACCCATACAGGGGCGGTGAGTTGCATGATCCTGGCAGCCGAAAAAGGCGACATCACCACCATCATCGGCGGAATCGCCCCGAACTGGGGCCCCTTCGGCAGCCTCGGCAACGAGGCGAAGATCATGATCGAGGTGGTCATGGCCGTCGCGATCCTCCTCTGCCTCGGCATCGCCATCTGGGGCGCGGCCAAGCAGCGCATCGGCGCGACCGCCCTCCGTGACACGTTCAGCGCGGAACAGGGCAAGGGCCTGATCGTGGCCGGCCTCACGGGCGTCTTCATCATCGGCTCCCTCGGCACCCTCTTCACGATCGTCTACGGAATGGCCGTCTAGCCGGGCCGCGCCGCCGCGGCCGTACCTGATGAGGACTCACCACACCGCACCTACGCGGGAACCAGCGCTACCGTCGTACGACGCGGAGGGGGCCGACACGGAATGAGCAACGACGACCAGTACGGCGGCGGCTACGGCGAGGTCGGCGGCACGGGCCAGACCCGCACCCGTCTCCCCGACTCCCCGACGGACGCGTACGGCCCCACCCGCCGCACCCCCCGCGCCTCCCGCAGCCTGATCACGGTGGTCGGCGTGGTGGTCCTCCTCATCGCGGCCATCGCGTTCGCGAACCAGTCCCCGGACACCCCCACCACCAACCAGTCACAACGCGGCCCGTCGAGCTCATCGACGTCCCCGACCGGCAACCGACCGGTAGACGGCAAGAACGGCGGCGTGCCCTCGGGTTTCGCCCAGAACGAGCAGGGTGCGCAGTCTGCCGCGTCGAACTTTGCAGTGGCCCTCGGCTCTGACGGCATGTTCAACACCGCCCGCCGGCACGGCATCGTGGACGCCGTATCAGACGAGAGCACACGGGCCACGCTGCAGTCGGGCTTCGACACGGACTACTCCGCGGCCCTCCTGTCCCAGATCGGACTGACCAAGGACGGTCTCGCCCCTGCCGGTGCGACGTTCGTGAGCCGCACCGTACCGGTCGGCGCGAAGGTACGGAAGTTCGCGAGCGACAACGCGTCCATCGATGTCTGGTGCCTGGGAATGTTCGGCCTGACCGGAGAGAAGTCCACCCGTCCGGTCACCAACAGCTGGTTCACGATCTCGATGACACTCAAGTGGAGCGGGTCGGACTGGAAGGTGCTGGAGACGACCCAGAAGGACGGCCCCACTCCCGTGACCGGCGACAACCCCGTCTCCAACTCGGATGAGATCGCCGGTGCAGTCAACGAGTTCGGAGGGTTCACCTATGCCCGGTAGCCCCCGCACCCCGCTGCGGCGGGTCGCTGCCTCCGTCGTCGCCGTCCAGGTGGCGGCTTGGTGGTACGCCACACGCGCGGTCGCCGCGCCGACCCCCACGCCGACCCCCGCACCGAGTACGAGCAACGACCCCTGCTCCCTCATCGCGGGACCCGCCAGGCAGTACTGCGAACGCGGCTCCACCGGCGGCGCCCCCTCCCCCGGGCTCGCCCCCACCGATCCCGCCGACGCCCTCAACCCCCTGGCCTCCCTCGCCAAGGGCTGCGCCGACGCCGCCGCCTGGATCGTCACCAAGCTCAGCGAAGCCGTCAAGGGCACCGCCGAAGTCGACTTCACCAACGACGCCTTCCTCAAGCAGTACGCCGTCGTCTTCGCCGCCTCCACCATCCTCACCCTCGTCCTCTGGCTCTTCGCCGTCGCCAAGCGCGCCATCCGCGGCGTCCCCCTCACCACCGCCATCTCCGAAGCCATCGGCTTCCTCTGGCTCACCGTCCTCGCCTCCGCCTTCACCCCCCTCGTCCTCTACACGATCGTCTCCGCCACCGACGGCGTCACCGAGGTCATCGCCTCCGCCACCGGCGGCCAGACCGACGTCTTCTTCGGCTCCTTCACCGAAGCCCTCAAGAAGGGCGACGACATCGGCGGCGGCCCGATCATGCTGATCGTCGTCGCCCTCATCACCGTCCTCGCCGCCGGCGTGCTCTACCTGGAGCTGTTCATCCGCGCCGCACTCCTCTACGTCGGCGCCCTCCTCGGCGTCGTCGTCTACGCGGGACTCGTCGACCGCAACCTCTGGGGCCACGTCCGCCGCTGGGCCGGCATCATGATCGCCGTCATCCTCGTGAAGCCGGTCATCGTCATCGTCCTCGGTCTCGCCGGCGCCCTGGCAGGCGAGAAGGGCCCCGACGCCTTCTCCGCCGTCGTCACCGGCCTCGCCATCATCCTGCTGGCGATCTTCGCCTCCGCGATGATCTACCGCTTCGTCCCCGGCTTCGGCGACGAGATCGCCTCCGCCCGCTCCAACCGCAGCAAGGCCACCGACGGCGCCCAGGCCGCCGCCGTCATCAGCTCCCCGGCCTCCCTCGTCTCGCAGGGCATCAAAACCCACAGCAGCCGCGGCGCCCACCGCGGCGGCGACGGCGGAGGCGGCTCCCCGAGCGCGCCCCGCCCCGCCAACCCCATGTCCGGAGGCGTGGCCGCCCACAGCAGCCGCGGCTCGGGCGGCGGAGCAGGCGGCGGATCTGTCCCCTCCGCCGCACCCCCGCCCCGCACGAGCACGAGTTCGAGCACGAGGAACACAGGAGGTGACGGGCGTTGACGACCCAGTCCCACCAGATGCACCCGGTCGCGCCCCGCCGCACGTATCTCATCGGCCGGGCCCGGCCGAACGCGATCGTCGGAAAGAACCGCGAGACCGGCGAGATCGCCCTGATCATCGCGGGGGCGTTCCTCGGCATGATGAGCGGACTGCTCGTCCCCGACCTCACCCTGCGCATCGTCAGCCTCGCCGGCTTCCCCATGATCGCGCTCGCCGCCGTGTACGTCCCGTACAAGGGCCGCACCTTCTACCGCTGGTTCGAGATCGGCCGCAGCTACAAGCGCATCCTGCGCCGCGGCACCGCCTACCGCTCCGGCGCCATGGAAGCCGGCTTCCGCGGCGCCGACGGCCGCGAGGTCGAGGTCGGCCCGCCCCCCGGCATCGGCCGCATCAACTGGCTCGCCGCCCCCTTCGGCCCCGACGAGATCGCCGTACTCCTCCACGCCGACCGCAGGACCGTCACCGCCGCCATCGAGATCGAGGGCCCCGGCGTCGGCCTGCGCGACAGCGAGGACCAGGAAGCCCTCGTCGACCGCTTCGGCACCCTCCTCAAGCACGTGGCCAACGGCGACGGCTTCGTCACCCGCCTCCAGATGCTCGCCCGTACGCTCCCCGCCGACCCGGACGCACACGCCAAGGACGTCGCCCAGCGCGGCGACACCCAGGCCCCCGGCTGGCTCCGCGACTCCTACGAGCAGCTCCAGTCGATGGTCTCCACCTCCTCCGAGCAGCACCGCGCGTACCTCGTCGCCTGCATGCACTACACGCGCGAACTCTCCGCCGAGGCCCACACCATCGCCCGCGCCTCGACCCCCCACAAGGGCCGCAAGCTCGACCGCGACGCCGGCCTCGCCATCGTCATGGCCCGCGAGCTCACCGACATCTGCGCCCGCCTCGCCGAAGCCGACATCCGCGTCCGCCAGCCGCTGGGCCAGGGCCGGCTCTCCTCCCTCGTGCACTCCATGTACGACCCGGACCACCCCATCGACCACATCCAGGCCATGACCAAGCGCAACGCCTGGCCCGCAGAGCTCGACGCGGTGGAACCCACCTACCTCCAGGCCAAGACCCGCGAGTCCTCCACCCGCGCCCCCTGGTGCCACGCCACCGCCTGGGTGAAGGAATGGCCGATGACGCCCGTCGGCGTCAACTTCCTGGCCCCCCTCCTCGTCCACACCCCCGACGTCATCCGCACGGTCGCCGTCACCATGGACCTGGAACCCACCGAGATCGCCATCGAGCGGATGCTCACCGAGAAGACCAATGACGAGGCCGACGCCTCCCGCGCCGCCAAGATGAACCGCACCGTCGACCCCCGCGACATCGCCGCCCACGGACGGCTCGACCAGAGGGGTGAAGATCTCGCCAGCGGTGCGGCAGGAGTCAACCTGGTCGGGTACATCACGGTGTCCTCGCGTTCACCGGAAGCCCTCGCCCGCGACAAGCGCACCATCCGCGCCTCAGCCGGCAAGTCCTACCTGAAGCTCGAGTGGTGCGACCGCGAACACCACCGCGCCTTCGTCAACACCCTGCCGTTCGCCACCGGCATCCGACGCTAGCCGGAAGGAAGTGCCGCCCATGCGCGATCCCATGTCCGCCCTGACGGAGGCCTTCACCAGCTTCCTCTTCGGCAAGGTCGAAACCACGCGCCTGCCCGTCCGCACCTCCACCGGGCAGGCGCAAGCCGTCTACCTGCCCACCGCCGCCCCCGGCCTCGGCGACTCCGGCGTCATCATCGGCCGCGAGGTCTACAGCGGCAAGGGATACATCTACGACCCCTTCCAGCTGTACGGCCAGCAGCTCCCCGCCCCCCACTGGCTGGTCCTCGGCGAGTCCGGCAACGGCAAGTCCGCCCTGGAGAAGACGTACGTCCTGCGCCAGCTCCGCTTCAAGGACCGCCAGGTCGTCGTCCTCGACGCCCAGGGCGAAGACGGCGTCGGCGAATGGAACCTGATCGCCCAGCAGCTGGGAATAACCCCCATCCGCCTGGATCCGATCGCCGCGAACGACGACGGCATCCGCCTCAACCCGCTCGACCCGGCGATCACCACGACCGGGCAGCTCGCCCTGCTCCGCACCATCATCGAAGTCGCCATGGGCCACGGCCTCGACGAGCGCGCCGGCTTCGCCCTGAAGGTCGCCCACGCCTACGTCGTCGACACCATCCGCGACCGCCAGCCCGTCCTCACCGACATCGTCGAACAGCTCCGCCACCCGGAGCCCGAATCGGCCCTTGCGATGAACGTCGACATAGACGATGTCCGGGCCTGGGGCCTCGACGTCGCCCTCGTCATCGACCGCCTCGTGGACGGCGACCTGCGCGGCATGTTCGACGGCCCCACCACCGTCGGCATCGACCTCGACGCACCCCTCATCGTCTTCGACCTGTCCCACATCGACCGCAACTCCATCGCCATGCCCATCCTGATGGCGATCGTCGGTGTCTGGCTGGAGCACACCTGGATCCGGCCCGACCGCAAGAAGCGCATCTTCCTCGTCGAAGAGGCCTGGCACATCATCAACAGCCCTTTCGTCGCCCAGCTCTTCCAGCGCCTCCTGAAGTTCGGCCGCCGCCTCGGCCTGTCCTTCGTCGCCGTCGTCCACCACCTCTCCGACGTCGTCGACGGCGCGGCCGCCCGCGAAGCCGCGGCCATCCTCAAGATGGCCTCCACCAGAACCATCTACGCCCAGAAGGCCGACGAGGCCCGCGCCACCGGCCTCGTCCTCGGCCTGCCCCGCTGGGCCGTCGAGATCATCCCCACCCTGACCCCCGGCATCGCGGTCTGGGACGTCAACGGCAACGTCCAGGTGGTCAAACACCTCATCACCGAAGCCGAACGCCCCCTCGTCTACACCGACCGCGCCATGACCGAGGCCTCCGCCCCCGCCCCCCTCCACGACGACATGCTCGCCGCCGAACTGGAGGCGGAGGAACGGGCCCTGTCCATCGAGCGCCGCCGCGGCGGCCCGGGCGCCGCGACCACGGTGGCCTGACCATGCCCGACGCACGACGTACGGACGCCCCCGCCCGCGGCGGCATCCCCGACGGCCTGCTCCTCGGCCTCCTGGGCTTCCTCCTCGGCCTGTCCGTCCTCGTTTGGACCGCCACCGGCCTGGCCGCCCTCTTCGCCCGGGGCGCCTGGCCGGACAGCGTCACCTTCACCCGGACCCCGGACGCCATCCGCGCCCTGATAGCGGAGCCCCACGACATCGCCGGCGCCTGGCCGGACACCACCGCCGGAGCCCTCCCGGGCTGGGGCCTGTTCTGGGGGCTGTTCGTCAGCCAGCTCCTGGTGATGTTCGTTCTGGCCGTCTTCGCCATCGGCGTCATCGCCCGCACCAAGTCCCGCCGCGCCCTCGCCCGCCAGGCCGCCCGCGAACGCGAGGCGGTGGCGCACGACCCCGGCCGGGCAGCGACCACCCCGGAAACCGCCGCGGAGACCAAGGCCGCCGCATACGCCCCCGTACCGCCGGCCCCCGCCCCGGAACGCACCCCGGCGCCCGCCCCGCAGGCTCCGCCCCACATCCCCGCACCGCTGCACGCGCCCGTGACCGCCGCCGCACCGCTCGCCGCGGCTCCGGCCGGCCCCGTACGGCCCCCGGCCCCCGACCGCACCGGCCCCCCGGCGGACGAGGCCTACCGCTACGGGTTCGGCTACGCCCCCGCCGCCCCGGCGCCCCTCACCGCCCCGGCGCCCCTCACCACCCCGCCGCGCCGACTGGTCTACGCCGGCCCCGCCGAGCGCCACCACCTCGCCGCCCATGCCCTCGCCGCCGCGGAGGGTGCCGCCCTCGTCGTCACCTCGTCCCCCGCCCTCTGGGCCGAGACCAAGGACGCCCGCGCCAAACTCGGCCCGGTCCTCCTCTACGACCCCTCGCACCTCTGCGACACCCCGGCCCGCATGCACTGGAACCCGGCCGAGGGCTGCGCCGACCGCGACACCGCCGCCGCCCGCGCGACCGCCCTGCTGGCCCCCGTCCGCCCCCAGGCCCGGATGGACGCCGCGGTCGCCGACACCGCCGAAACGCTCCTGCGAAGCTGGCTCCAGGCGGCGGCCCTCGACAACCGCCCCTTCAAGCACCTGCACCGTTGGACCCAGGGCACCAACGCCCAGGAACCCGTACGCGTCCTGCGCACCCACCCCGGCGCCGCGGCCGGCGCCGCCGGAGAGCTCGAAAGCGCCCTCACCGCACACCCCGAACGCCGGGAACTCGCCCAGCACCTGACGGCCCGCGCCCTGTCCTGCCTGGCTTCCATCCACATCCGCGAGGCCTGTACCCCGAACCGAACCGATTCCCTCACCCTGGCATCGTTCCTCGGCGAAGGGGGCAGCCTCTACGTGATGGGCGAGCCGCTGGAAGACCCCCGTACCCACCCGGGTGCGATGCCCTTGCTGACCGCACTCGCCGCGCACGTGGTCGAGCACGGCCGCCGCATGGCCGCACGGTCATCCCGCGGTCGGCTCGACCCACCAGTCACCCTGATCCTGGAGGACGTGGCGGCCGTGGCCCCCGTCCCCCAGCTCCCGGACCTGCTCACGGACGACGCCCTCCCCCTGCTCGCCCTCTGCCGCAGCCGCGAACAGGCCCGCTCCCGCTGGCCCCAGGCCGACCTGCCCTAGAGGGTCGCCACCCTCACTCCTGCCGCGCGATATCCGGCACGCACGCGCGCCGTGTCATTCTCAGCCCCCGGCCGGCCGGGGGAACACGTACTCCCGCTCCCTCGCCGACGCATCCCCCGGCACCGGCACCACCAGCCCGCTCGCCCGGAACCCGATCCGCCGGTAGAACGCCTCGGCCCGCGCGTTCTCCTCGTGCACGAAGAGCCGTACGCACTCCAGTGCCGGCTCCCGCAGCGACCAGGCCCAGCCCAGCGCGGCCCCGAACAGCGCCTCCCCCAGCCCGGCCCCCCGCTGTCCGTTCCGCAGGAACACCCCCACGACGTGCCCCTGAGCCCGCTCCACCGGCCGCTCGAAGAAGTCCACGGTCCCGCCCTCCTCGACGAGCACGGTCACCGACCCCACCCAGCTCCCGCCGGGGGCCTCGGCAACGAACTGCCGCGCGGGCCGACCGTGGGAAACCCCCTCCGCCCGCTCCCGCCAGACCGCGTCCGGCCTCGCCCGTGCCTGCTCCACGGTCTCCAGGAAAGCGATCGGCGCCGCGGGATCCCGGAGCGCGTCGAGCCGCAGCTCCTTGACCCTCTGCCATTCGTCACCGCGGACCGCCCGTATCACGTACCCGTCCATGTCCATGATCCTAACGAGCGTCCCCAACCCGAACCGGTCCGGAACGCAGAAAAGCCCCGCACCATAAGGTGCGGGGCTTTCCCACAATAATTGTTCGGCGGCGTCCTACTCTCCCACAGGGTCCCCCCTGCAGTACCATCGGCGCTGAAAGGCTTAGCTTCCGGGTTCGGAATGTAACCGGGCGTTTCCCTAACGCTATGACCACCGAAACACTATGAAATTTGAACGCTGGCCGACAACACAGCTGTTCGTTATTTCAGAACTAACACAGTGGACGCGAGCAACTGAGGACAAGCCCTCGGCCTATTAG
>NZ_JBHXSY010000011.1:0-237950 GCF_042715295.1 Streptomyces sp. NPDC058701
GGGCATCGTGGAGACCCTGGTGCATACGCACGACCTGACACAAGGGCTCGGTCTCGCATGGAGCCCGCCTGTCGATCTGTGCTCTCGGGTACTCGCTCGGCTGTTTCCGGACGCACCGTCGTCCACGGATCCCTGGCCCATCCTCTTGTGGGCCACAGGACGCGCCGAACTACCCGGACACCCCCGTCTCACCACATGGCGCTGGGACGGCACACCCCGGGCATAGGCCAGGACCTGACGGAGTCGGAACGGAATCCCTTCCTGCCGTGGAAATCGGACAAGGCCGAGGGCCTGGCGCGCATCGCGGCAGAGGTAGCTGCGCATTCCCGGTTGCCCGACTCCGGTGACATCTGCTGGTTCACCGTGCCGTGACGCCGTCCAGGAAGCGGACGGCGCCGGGGTAGCGGGCGGCCGGGCGCGGACCCCCGTACCGATGACGTCGTCGAAGGCTTCTCTGCAACCAGTCGCGCTTCGCAGCCCGGCACCCCACCGTCCGCCTCGGTCCGACGTCCGTAGCGTCGTCGCGCGCATCGGCTCTGTGGCAGCGAAACGAGGATGCGAAACGGCAGCTCGGAGGACTGGAAAGGGGAGATGACCGTCTTCCTCTGTTCCAAGTGCGGCACCGCGATCACGCCTGAGCTAACCGTGCTGGCCACCATCCCTGACGTCTCCTACGACGAGCGCGATGGAAACAAGGAGACAAGGCGGGCACCTTCCACCATTCCGCGGGGCCGCTATGCGATCGGTCTCGAGCCGTGGGGACATCCCTACGTTGTGCAGGACGATCAGGAGGACCCGAAGCCGGCTCAGTCGCGTGGCCTCATGGTCCTCGGGGAGGAAGGCTTCGTCATCTCGGCGGGCAGCCGACAGACAGTGCTGGTGCACCCCGACGACGCCGGCCTTCAGCCCCTGCCCAACTGGGAAAACAGCATGGGGTGCTGCGGGCCGACAGGCGACAAGGGGCTCAACCGGGCCTGCCCCTGCGGTGCTCCGGTCGCGACCCTGGCGGCCGACTGCTTCGGTCCCCACGAACTACACCTCGACCCCGTCCGGACCTACGCGTTCTCACAGTAGGACCGCGCAGCGCACAGGAACGCCATACCCGGCCTAGGCGGGTGTCCACTTCCGATTCGTCCGGATCTCTGATCGTCAGGGTCTCAGCCCGAAGGATGGCGAGTGGTTGGAATGCCGAGGACAACGGGTGACCGCCGGCTGAGGCGTGCGGCGTCGGCTTGCTTGGTACGGACGAAGGTCAGGGTGATGTCGATACCTTCGATCTCGCCGGGCCACTGCTCGTCCTCGGCGCGTTTGCGGCGGAGGACCAGGTCCTTCTCGATCTCGGCGAGCCGCGGCAGCATCATGGGGTTGACCTGCAGCATGGGGCATCGGATGCAGGCGTGTTCATGCTGGCAGGGTGATCCGTATGGGCGACCGCAGTTGCCGAGCTCGACTTTGCGCTTGTCGAAGTGCTCTTCGAACTCCGCCCACTCCTCAGGCGTGACGTCGACGTACTCGCCTTCGGGACGCGCGGCTCGTCGGTGGTTCAGGAACGGCTGGTAGGGCTGGACGATGTCCTCGGCGAAGACCGTTAATGGTGGAGTCGCATACTGGAAAAGTCCGAATGTCTGGCCCCGCTCGTCCCCGAAGCGGGTCAGTGTGAGCCGCTCTCGGCAGCAGCGGGTAGGTCGCGTGCTTCACGGAGCATCTCACCTGCCGTCGAGTTCGCGCCGGTGACCAGATGCCCGATTGCTTGGTCAGTCAGCGATCGCGTCAAGCGTTGAGGGCCGCTGTTTGGACGGACGGTGGCAAGGTGGCGTTCGAGGGCGACGCTTTCACCCAGGGCCGGAATGACCTTCTCTATGAAATGCTGCGGGAGGCAGTTGAAGGCGACCGATTGGCGGATGTTGCGGCGGCGCAGGAGGGTCCCGAGCTCGGCCAACTGTGTGGGATCGAGTGCAGACCGGTCTCCTGTCCTGGAGATCGCGTCGTCGATGGCATCGCGTCCCGCGCGGTAGGTCTGCCGGACGCTGAAGGACCACCAGTGGAAGCTCACGCCGAGTACTGGCTGGAGTGCCTGGTGATCTGGGCTGACGCCGATCGGGACTGTCTGGCCGTCGGTGGTCCGCTCGTCCCGGGCGCCGGACCTGGCGAACAACGCGGCTTGGACGGCCTGATGGAATCCGAAGTTCCCGCGATCGCCTTGGGGCGGCAGGTGGTCGCAGGTGGCGATGGCCTCGGCCAGGAGTTCTCTGGCTTCCTGCGGATGCCCTGCGTCGGCGAACCGGGGCGAGACCCCCGCGAGCCAGATCGCCAGTCCGGGCAGACAGCGTGGTTCGGCCTCGGCCATGCGGCGTTTGAGCTGGATGGCCTCACGTTCAATCTCCAGGCTCGCATCGGCCCGTTCGGCTAGATCGAGGTAGATCGTCAGATCGAGGAGCGACCACACGACACCGTCGGGTGAGGGGTAGCCCGCCGAGCCCTCGGTTGCGTGGTAGATGTCGACGACCTCGCGTTGAGCGGTCACGGCCCGCTCGAACTGGCCGGCCTCGGCAAGGCCGTGCGCGAAGGCGCCGAGGATTTTGATCTCCTTCTTTCCGTCATCGCGGTGACGGTTCAACTGCTGGGCAAGTGCCGCTGCCTCGGTCTTTGCAGCCAGGGAAAGATCATCGGCATGCGCAAGGGAGTACTGCAGGCCCAGCGAGGAGATCGCATGCGCTGCGGCTGCGAGGTGTTCGTCGGAGCTGCTGGTGAGGAGGCCTCGATAGATCGCTCCGGCCTCCTCGAAGTAGGGGATGCGTGCAGATGGTCGCTCGCGGTCGATTCGCCATCCGAACTCCAGCAGGCGGCGGGCCAGAGTCGGCAGTCCGGTGCTGGGCTCCTCGCGAGCCAATGTCCGTGCCTCGGCGATCGACTCCTCGGTGACCGGCTCACTCCTCATCGAAGCTCTCCTTTGGCGTCGTGCAACTGGTGATCGGGGAACCTGCGGTGCCGGCCTGTCCCGATCGGCGGCTGACGTCGGCGGCGTAGGCGGCCCAGTCGCCGGCGGCGGCCCGCTGCCATTTGACGGCGACGGTGATGTGGATGCCCAGGGTGCGAGCGAGGATCGCGGCCGGCAGTTCGGGGGCGAGCTGGAACAGGGCGGTGGAGCGGGTCTCGGCGGGGCGGATGCCGAGTTTACGGAGGCGTTCGCCCATGGCCCAGGTGCTGATCGGGCGTCCGGGCTGCCCGCCGGGCAAGAGCCAGGGAGAAGCCGTCCGGGCGAGGACGGCGTGGCTGCGTTGGACCGCGACCTGCTGCAGGGCCATTCCCCCGAGAGTGCCGGGGAGGGCGACTGGGGCATCGCCGAGGCGGATGGGGGGAATAGATGCGACTGATCTTCTCGCCTTGCCCCTAACACGCCCTGACCAGGCCTTTTGATGCGTGGGCAAGCGCTGGGGGATCGGTGGAGGAACGGAGGGCAGTCGGTGCCTCGCGACCTCCGCAACGAGTCAGGCTCCCGTTCAGCACCCCTTATCAAGCCCGCCGCCGACCCTGCGGCGCATCCCCATGCCGCCCCGCTGACCGTCCGGGCCGCGAAGCGCCGCCATCGTACAAGTACGTGCCTCGCCCGCTGCCCCTCCCCCAACGCCCGCCTCGCTGCCGGGAGCACTCGCGTCCCGGACAGGCTCAAGGCCGGTTCGTGTCAGACATGGCATGCCGGCACCAGACTCGGCCGGGTGCGGGAGGCGAGCGACGCCCGCAAGTTGTCCATGCCCGCTCTCGGAGAGATGGTTCTCCAGGCGGGGTTCAGGGCTGGGGCGTACGCGTCGCCCTCCGCCCGAGCAGCTCGGCCAGACCGCGGCGAGTGGCGGCGACGACGACGCGGTCCTCGCCCCGGAGTACGTAGCCGGGGTGCAGGTTCCACACCAGTCCGGGGCCTCGTACGGGTCCGTCGCCGGCCGCGGTGGCGAGGTCGGGGCGCCGATCTTGCGGCAGCGACGTGTCCAGGGCGATCACCCGCCAGGAGCCTGGGCGGAAGGACTCGGTGATCGTGCGCCCCTCCAGCTGCGGGTGCCCGGCAACGTCGAGGGCGGCGAACACCAGGACACGGCGCTCCACCGGTATGGCGCCGAGGATCTGGCGGCCCATCATCGCTCCGGCGAAGGCGGGTGCGGCGAGGTGGGTGACGCTTCGGCTGCGGGTGAGGGCGGTCGGGTGGGCGACGCGCAGGGTGCGGTGGACGGCGTCGGCGAAGCCGTCGTCGTACAGGCGCATCACCACCCGTAGATCGGGCTTGACGGCCCGGGCGTACAGGGCGGCTTCGAGGTTCGTGGTGTCGACACTGGTCAGTGCGAGCAGGCCGTGCGCGCGGTGGACGCGGGCGGCCTCCAGTACGCCCTCCTCGGTGACATCGCCGAGCACCACCGGCACGCGCAGGCGCCGGGCCAGGGCCAGACCGCGGGCCTCCGGGTCCGACTCCACGCACACCACCGGGATGTCCAGCTCCCGCAGCCGCGCCAGCACCCGGGCACCGATCTTGCCCAGGCCCAGCAGCACGACGTGTCCGGACAGTCCACGGGGCGGGCGGCGTAGGACGGTCGCCGTCCGGAACGCGCCCAGGGCCTCCAGTGCCGCCGCGACCAGGACCGGGAGCAGGAGCAGGCCGACGAGCCCGGCCAGGATCTGCAGCACCTGCCGCTCGGTCGGCTCACCCACGGCCGGGTCGTTGATCGCGAAGATGTCGAGGAGGGTGATGTACGCGGCGTGCAGCGGATGCTCGCCCGTGGTCACCCAGGACGCCACCGCGAGCGCGGCCACGGCCGCCACGAGCCCGGCCAGTGACCAGCGCAGCCGTCGCGAGAACAGGGAGGCCATGGGCAGCGAGGCGGCGGAAAGCCGCCCGCCGGAAGGCGCGGGACCGGCGTGGGAGACCGCCTCCAGGGCGACGATGCCCCGCCCGGTGGCGGCCGCAACCGCCCGGTCGTCGGGCAGGAGGTGCGGGCCCCGGTCCCCGCTCAGTTCCGACGCTTCGCCGCCGGCCGGGTCGGTGGACGTGGCCGACAGGAGTGCCAGGGTGCACAGCCCTGCGTCGGCGGCCTCTCCCCGTCCCGGAGGCGTACGCTCCACGGCACGCAGCAGCAGGCCGTCCGCCTGGACGACCTTGCTGGTGCCGGCCACCGCGCTGGCCGCCAGCGCCGGGGCGGCCGTGTCGGCGTCCGAGAGGACCGTCGTCGAGGAGTCCAGCTCCCGCAGGTCGATCCCCGGCTCGGCGACGATCGCCGCCTGGTCGAGGAGTTCCTCCAGGTGCTGGCCGAGCTTGCGGTTGTAGAGCCGGATCACCAGCCGCAGACGGGGGTTGAGGCGCCGGGCCACCAGGGCCGCGCCCACGTTGGTGTCGTCTTCCTCGTAGACCAGCGCCAGCGCGGCGGCCCCGGCCACCCCCGCGGCGGCCAGCACCTCCTCGTCCGGCTCAGCCGCCTCCAGGACCCGCAGCTCGCGCAGGGCCGACTGATCCCCGGACGGCGTACGTGACCGCATCCCCGGCACGCGCCCGAACAGACCGCGTCCGCCGCCCCCTTGGCCCCGCGTCACGCTCGGCTGTGCGGCACGGGCGGCCGGCATCACCAGGGTGACCCGCTCCTCGTACACCTCCTGCAGTTCGGCGGCGAGCCGACGGGCCAGTCCGTCGTCGCCGCACACGATCATCCGCCGGGCGGATTCCGGCTGTTGCGGTTGCGTTGAGATCGGAGACACCGCCACAGAATGCCGGGCCGGGCGGACGATCCCCACCTCGCTACTTTCTGCTCGGCCACCCCGGCCGTAGATCAATTCGGGGCGAATCGGCTGACGTTGCCGTGCCGGAGGCGCTGTCCCGGCGCGGGTACGCGCCGCTGGACGAGCGCCGCCGCGTACGGATCCACCCAGGGCCGCAGCCGGTGAGCGCCGCCTTCGCCTGGGCGGCCTTCGGTACGGCGGCCCTGGACCCGCACGCCAGCCGTCGGTATGGCACGCCGTCGAGCGCTGGTCAGAACCGAAGGCCGTCACGTCGCGGACGTGCGAGCAGCCTCTTCCTGAGCTGAGCGCCGAACGGGTCCTTCCCTGCCGCCCTGCGCCCTGCGCGGCGGACAGCGTTCCGTGCCGCTAGCGCGGTGTCCGACCGCCCGACCGAGCCGTCCACCGCCTGCGAATCCCGTCACCGGCCTCACCGACCGCGACCAGGACAGCGGCGGACGCGGCGCGCCCGGCAAGTGATGCGGGGTACCCGAGAGCAGTGCCGGCAAGCCACACCAGACCGGTCAGGACCGCCCACCATCCGATGACGGACCAGGCGACAACCCGCCGACGCGGCTTCGGTGTCATCGGGCGCCGCTGTTGAGGGTGCCGAGGCGGGCCAGGCCGGCCAGCAGGCATCCGGCCACCGCGACGATCCCGCCGGTCGCAGTCAGGGCCAGGCTCATCTCCGGGGAGGCCCCGGACAGGCGCGGGATCGCATTCAGGGGCGCTACGGCGTAGAGCGCCAGGAGCGCCCAGCCGTGAGCCCGTACCGGCGCGAGCCGGGCCCGCACACGGGCCGGTGCCCGGCCCGCGGCCATCGCCAGCCCAGCGGGCAGCAGAGTGAGAGAGAAGATCGTCAATCCGATCCACTGCCAGATCATCGGCATAGTCCTGTCGGTGCTGTCGGCGGGCAGATGCGGCCATGAGCAGGCCGGTGACGAGCAGGGCCAGACCGATGGCGAGCACGGGAGATCCAGGGCCCGGCAGGAAGTACATCGCCACCCCGGCCGAGGTCACAGGCGCGCCGATGCCGACCATAGCCCAGGCGACCTGTCGCTCGGACACGGGCTGCTCCTTGCTCGGCACCGCGGAGGATGCGGCGGGTGGATGGCGGCCGGCAAGGAAGGCGGCGAGTGCCCCGATGAGCAGCGCCCAGGCCGCCGCCGCCCGGCCGAAGCACGCACCGCCGATCAGGACCATGGCGGCGGCGACCGTCGCACCGGCAGCCATGGCCTTGGGGTGGGTGGCCAATGCCCACTGGTGCCGGGCGCTGCCCGGGTGCTTCAGCTCCGTGAACGCGATCGTGCTGATGACGGTGGTCTGCGTCAGCCTCTGCCTCGTCTTCAGAGAAGGCGCGACTGACTGTGAAGGTGAAGAGGGTCAGGGGTGGCGGTACTTGGGGACCGTGGGGTCCTGAGCGGTGGCGTCGGCGGCCCGCTGGATCCGGGTGAGGGTCTCCGCCGGAGCGAGGCGGCCGGCCATCATCTCGCCGATCAGTCCCGCGATCACCTCGCGGTTGAGGGTCTGGTACCAGTCGGTGCGCGGCGCGACGGTGTGGGAGCCGGCCGCCGCGGCCATGGCACTCGCCGACGCGAGCCCGGGCGGGAGGTCCACGCCCTCGGCCGCGCCGCGGACCGTGGTCAGGGAGGACGAGGTACGGGAGAAGTCGCGGGCGGACTCCCGGGTCAGCATCAGACGCAGGAGTTCCATGCCGCCCCCGGGGTTGGCCGCGTTCCGTGGGACGACGTAGGCCTCGCCGACCTGGGCCCAGATGGTCTCGAAGGGCATCGCGTCGCCGGAGTCGAGGCCCGGGGGCGGGGTCACCGCCATGCGGAAGCCCGGCGGGGTCGTTGCCGCCGCCTCCTTCTCCACCCAGGTGCCGTTGGGGATGAACAGTGCCTTGCCCTCCGTCCACGCGGTCTGCGACGCGGTGTGGTCGAGCTCGGGCGTGCCGGGCAGGACGTAGCCCTTCGCGGTGAGTTCGTGGTAGGCCTCGAAGGCCTGCCGGACGGCCGGCTGACGCCAGGCCTGCGGCTCCAGGTTCTCGATGGACTTCAGTACGTCGGGGCCGCCGATCTTCGCGATGAAGGGGTACAGGGTCCACTGGAGGTAGAAGGGGTACCGGCCCGGGTAGGTCCAGCCGGCGATGCCCTCCTTCGCGGCGGCCGCGCACAGCGCCAGCATCTCGTCCCAGGTGCGCGGAATACTCCAGCCGTGCCGTTCCAGGAGTTCTTCCGAGTACCAGAGGCCGAAGGCGGAGTAGGCGTAGTTCAGGGCCCACACCTCCTCGCCGCCGAACCGGCCCTTCTGTGCGACGCCGTCGATCAGCGTCTCCCCGACCGTGAGGGCCGGGTCGTCGGCGGAGGGCGCGGCGAGCAGGGGCCGCAGGTCGGTCAGGGCCCCGGACGCGGCGAGCGCGGCCGTCGGCAGGGATTCGGGACCCGTGTTGTCCAGGAGGTCAGGCGGCGTGCCCGCGTCGAAGCGGGGCTGGAGTGCGGCCCGGATGTCGGGGACGGCGGTGTGCGTGACCTCCGCCTCGGGGAAGGCCGCGCGGTAGCGGGCCTCGGCCTCGACGACGTACCGGTCGCCGAGGCCGCCGTCGAAGACGACGACGTCCAGGCCGGCGCGGGCGTCGACTCCGAAGGGACTGCCGGATCGTGTTTCCAATTCGTTCACCCTCAGCAGATGGATGCGTGTGCCGACCAATGCGGGCAGCGCGATTATCGCGACGCGTGCACAATTCGACGGGCGGTAATTTACGAGGAATTCTAGTCCGGGCGGGTATGGGGTCGGCCATAGCGGGGCTACAGCCGCGAGACCCCCTCGACGGACCGAGATACCTACACTGAACTGCACTTATGGCGTGACCAGCATGCAAGGTCGCCGGTAGGGGAAGTTTTACGGACGCCGACGCGGAAGAATTCGACTGAATGAATCCGAAGGTCCATCGGTTTCATTGACAGGGCGAGTGGGGGGCGAGATACTGAGGCCTGAAATTTCGCCCCACCATTCGAGGCAGGTGTGTGTGACCACAGTTCTGCAGTCCCACGTATTCAAAGTCGACGACGCCGGGAACAGCCTCCCGTACCTGCTGCACCTGCCGTCCGGCTACCGCGAGGACGAGGCCGCGAAGTGGCCGTTGCTGCTGTTCCTGCACGGCGCCTCCGAGCGCGGCGACGACCCCATGGACCTCGTCGCGCACGGGCCGGTCAAGCAGCTGGCGCAGGGCGCCGAGCTGCCGTTCGTCGTGGTGGCGCCGCAGTGCCCGGCATACAGCACCTGGGCCCCGGAGATCAGCGGCGTGCACGCGCTCCTCGAAGAGGTCTCCGTGCGGTACCGCACGGACCCGGACCGCACCTACGTCACCGGACTGAGCATGGGCGGGGCCGGGACCTGGGCGATCACCGCCCGCTACCCCGAGCGCTTCGCGGCCGCCGTCCCGATCTGCGGGTCGTGGATGCCCGAGGCCGCCGACCGGATCGGCGACCTGCCCGTGTGGGCCTTCCACGGCGAGGACGACCTCAACATCCCGGTCGCCCACACCGACAAGGTCGTCGCCGCGCTGCGCGAGCGCGGCAACGACGTCCGCTACACCCGTTATCCGGGGGTGGGCCACGACTCGTGGACGCGAACCTACGACAACCCCGAGGTCTACGCATGGCTCCTGGCCCAGCGCCGGACACCCTGAGCCGCAGCCCGAACTCGACCGCGGTCAAAGCCAAGGCCAAGGCCACGGCAACGGCTGCGGGCGCGGCCGCGGCAGCAGTCGCGTACGTGCGGGGGCCCGCCGGGACGACTCCCGGCGGGCCCCCGCACGTGCTCACTCACCGCGCAGCGCGGCGAGTTCGGCCCTCAGGGCCGTGTTCTCCTCCTCCAGGTCCGCGAGGCGGGCCCGGACCGGGGAGAGTGCCGCGGCCAGCTCCGACTCGCTGAAGCGCGGGGTGATGTGGCGCGGGCAGTTCCAGTCCCACCCCTCGACCTCCACGGTGACGAGCCGCTCCACCCGGCCTTCCGTACGGGTCGAGGAGACCTGCCGGACGTGCTTCTCGGGGGCCTGGTCCACGGGGACCGCGAACGCGTGGCCGTAGAGCTTGAGCCGGGTGCGGCGCGCGTGGTCGATGAAGAACAGGGCCGCCTTGGCACTGCCGCGCAGGTTGCCGGTGGTGATGTACTGGCGGTTGCCGCCGACGTCGGCGAAACCGATCGTCGTCGCGTCCAGGACGTGGACGAAACCGGGCGGGCCCCCGCGGAACTGGACGTAGGGCCATCCGGTTTCGCCCGCGGTGGCGATGAGGAAGCCGTCCAGGCCGGTGATGAAGGCGGCCTCGTTCCCGGTCAACGGGTCGGGGCCTTCCGCCGGGACGGCGAGCCGGCGCCCCGCCGCGTGGCCGCTGCCCATCTCGTGCTGGACCGCGCGGACCCGGGGCGTGTAGGCGAGCTGGGCGTAGCGGCTCATGCGGGCTTCTCCATCGTGAGCAGGGAGTGCGGACGCTGTTCCTCCCGCTCCCGCCGCTCCTGGGCGGCGCCCACCAGTCCGGCCTGGGCGGCCCTGACCCCCGCCTGGAAGCGGCTGTCCGCGGCGAGGTCCTGCATGATGGCGGCGACGTGACGGCGGAAGGAGCGGTCGGACATGCCGATCCGGCGGGCGACGACCTCGTCCTTGATGCCGGAGGCCAACAGCTCCAGGATGGTGGACCGCAGGTCGCCGAGGGTCTCGGCGTAGCCGACGGTGCCGGGCTCGAGACGGAACGCCGACTGCCACACCAGGTCGTGGATGCTGCCCAGGTACGTGGCGACGCTGGGCTCGTAGACGATCGCGACCCCCGCCTCACTGTCGGCGGGCACGAACGCCACCTTGCGGTCGAAGGCGAGGAAGCGTCCGTGGATCTCCCTCGAGGTGCGCACCTCGCCGCCCGCCTCGGTCAGGGCTCCCACCCGGGCCCGGGTGGCGGCGTCCCCGCGCGCCGTGTGGGGGTAGAGCGCCCGGGCGCGTACCCCGCGGCGCAGCGCTTCCATGATCACGGGGTGGGCGTGCCGCAGCTCGGTGGGTTCCTGGGCCGCGCAGGGCTGCATCAGCAGGATCTCGCCGGTGCACTGCCGTGCGGCGTCGATCAGTCGCAGCCGGATCTCCTCCGGATCGTCGGTGACCACCACGCTCTCGCCCCGTGGCCGGTCACGGCGATTGCTGTTGAACGCCTCCATGAAGGACTGGAGTTGGCCTTTGACACCCGCCAGCTGGCGACGGTTGTCGTGGATGGCCTGCTCCAACGGGACCAGCAGCTCGACCTGGGCGGCCTCGGTGTCGACCGCGACGAGCTCACCCCGCGTGCCGGCCGCGTCCTTGACCAGCCGGAGCCCGCGCAGCACGCCGACGGCCTCGTCCACACGGCGCCGGGACGCGTCCAGTTCACGGACCAGGGCCTCGGGGGTGACGGCCCCGCGGCCGAGCGCGTGCTCGTAGACCTGGACGGCGAACTCGTCCACGCGGCCGTCCGGTCCGGGCTCGACGAGCAGGCTCCGAGCGGCGGTGGTGTCCATGTTCATCAACTCCTCGTGCTGTCCTCGGCGGCCGGCGTGCCGGTCGGTACGGCACGCAGCCGCCGGATGGCGGGTACGGCGAGCAGCAGTCCGCTGCAGAGCAGGCCGAGCAGGGTGGCGAACACCATCAGCGGCCGCTGGCCGGTGAGGGAGGAGAGCGGACCGGCCAGGGAGCGGCCCAGGGCCATCGAGACGAGGGACCCGGCCACGTCGTAGGCGTAGACGCGGTTCAGCAGTTCGGCGGGGATCTGGGTCTGCACCGTGGTGGCCCAGATGACGGACCACAGGGCCAGGCCGACTCCGGCCACCCCCCAGACGAGGCAGAGCAGGACGATCCCCGGGCGCATCGCCGTGACGACGGGGAACAGGGCGAACAGGGCCCAGCCGACGGAGCCGACGGCCAGAGGCCGGGACGGGCGGACCTTGATCGCCACCAGCCCGCCGATCACACCGCCCGCGCCGAGGGCCGCCATGCCGATGCCGAGCCCGGTGGAGCCGAGTTCACCGACGACCAGGTCCGCGCCGACCGGCAGTGAGAGCCCGGCCACGAAGCATCCGTAGAGGAGGAAGGTGGTGATGACCCCCCACAGCCAGGTACGGGCGCGGAACTCGTGCCAGCCGGTGGCGAGCTGGCGCAGGAAGGAGTCGCCTCCGGCCGGTTCGGCCGTGGCGATGCGGAGCCCGAAGAGGCAGCCCGCGCTGACGGCGTAGGTGGCGGCGTAGATGACGAAGACCACGCCGGCGCCGGAGAAGCCGACGAGTACGCCGGCCAGGGCCGGGCCGAGGACGCCCGCGCTCGATTCGGCGATGCGCAGCACCCCGTTGGCGCGCTGGACGTCGGTCGAGACCTGGGGGACCATGCTGGCCACGCCGGGCTGGAAGAGGGCGGTCGCGGCGCCGCTGAGGGCCTGCAGCAGGACGATCGCCCAGAGAGAGGTGTGCCCGGTCAGGAACATGAGGGCCATGGCGGACTGGAACGCCAGCCGTGCCAGGTCCGCGAGGACCATCATGCGGCGCGGCGTGAACCGGTCGGCCAGGACCCCGCCGAAGAGCATGCACAGGGCGAGGGCGCCCATCCAGGCGCCGAGGGCGTAGCCCACTCCGGCGGTGCCGTATCCGGCGTCGAGCAGTCCGACGGAGAGGGCGACGGGAAGCATCGCGTCGCCGAGCAGGGAGCTGGTACGGGCTCCGAAGTAGAGGCGGAAGTTGGCGGTCCACAGCGGTGCCGCGGCCTTCGGGCCGGCTGCATGCCCGGTGGGCGGGACGCCGGGGGTGTCGTCGGCGCGGAAGTCCGTCTCGGTGCTCACGCGTGGTCACGTCCTTGGGGGCGGCCGGAGGATGCGGCGGTGACGGGCAGGGCGGCCCAGGCGGCGGGGTCGTCCCGGCCGGACTCGGGGGCGACCGGGTGGACGACGTAGTGGTGCGGCGCCAGAGCGGTGACCCGGCCCGGCAGGGCGAGCAGGGTGCGCTCGTGGACGGCTTCGGGGCTGGCCGGGACGGTGAGGTGGCACACGAGGCGGTGCCCCAGTTCCTCGTCGGGTTCGGCGACGACCAGGTGGGGGGCGTCGCCCATCACCTCGGCCATCAGGGCCCGTACGGCGGCGGTCTCGATCCAGGAGTGGTCGCTGAGCAGCCAGCCCTCGCCGCGGGCGACGGGAGCGGGTCCGCCGAGGGTGGGCACGTCGGTCAGCGGCACGTCCCTTTCGGCGGCGGACCGCAGCAGGTGGAGCAGGCCGCGTCCGAACTCCTCGGCTTCGTCCTTGTCGAGGGTCTGCGGGTCGACCCAGAGGGTGAGCTCGAACTCCTCGTCCATCCGGTAGAGGCAGGCGAAGAACCGGCAGGGGATGTCCTCGGCGGGCAGCCAGGTGAGGGAGCCGCCCAGTTCGGGATCCTCCTCCGGCGGGGGCTGGTGGCCGGGGATCCACACGGCGGGGAGCCGGCCGAGGGCGGACTGGTCGGGGGAGCCCGCCGCGGTGGCCAGGGCGCTCATGTCGTTGAAGACGAGGTCACGGGCGAAGGAGATGCCGCGCTGACCGCTGACGCCGTTGATCACCTGCCAGACGGCGGTGGGGTCGAACCAGCTGCTGCGGTAGGCGGGCAGGGCGGCGGAACGGACCCGGCGCACCACGGCGTCGAAGCTCTCCAGCGCGTCTGAGCCCGCTGCGGCGGCGCCCGAGCCCGCGCCGTCGCCGGCGTCCGTGTCCGTGTCCGTACCGGTGACCGCGCCTGCGGTCTCGTCCCGCGTCCCGGCGAAGGCGACGGGCAGCAGCGCGTCCTGCGCCAGCGAGCCGAAGAAGCCGCGCAGAGCGCGCACCACCCGGTTGCCGGACAGGGAAGTGGTGACGACGGTGCGGTGGCCCGTGCGGTGCGCGATCAGGGTGACGAGCGCCGCGAGCGCCACGGCGGAGGGGCTGGACCCGGTCCGCTCGGCGACGGCCCGCAGGTGGTCGGGAACGGTGCTGGAGCGGATCGCGAGCCCGGCGTGCAGCCAGGAGGTCTTGGCGGGTGCGTCGTGCGGCGTGGTGAACATCGCCTGCGGTACGCGTTCCAGCTGGGCACGCCAGTAGCGCACGGCACCCGCGCCGAGGCGGGAGATGGTGGGGCTCTGTTCCAGGGCGACGACGTCGATGGGCTGCATGCCCTCCGGAGGCAGCGCCCGGCCCGCCGAGAGCGCGGTCCACTCGGCGTGCAGGGTCTCGCAGGCGGCGACGTCCATGGCCGCGTGGGTGACCACCCAGACCAGGTGGCGGGGTACGCCGTCGGCGGTGACGACCGCGGCGCGGAAGGGCAGTTCGGATGCCAGGGCGAACGGCCGGGAGCGCAGTCGCCGGGCCGTGCGCTCGGCCGTCTCCAGAGGGTCCCCGGCGGTCTCGACGAGCTCGACGCCGAGCTCCCCGTCCCCCGCGACCTGCTGGACGGGCGGCGTCGCCGGCGGATAGGTGGTGCGCAGCGCCTCGTGCCGCTCCACGAGGGTGCGCACCTGTGCGGCGACCCGGTCGAGTCCGCTGCCGGCGTCCGACGCGGCCGGCGCGTCGAACACCATCGCCAGATTGAGCCGGGTCGGGTCCTCGTCGACGGTGATGGCGCGGACGATGTTGGCGTGGCCGAAGGAGAGGGGGCCGCTACGGGCGGCCAGACCGGAGAAGGACACCGTGAGCTGGGACAACGTGGTCACCTCGGTGAAGGGAGCGGGCAGGGGCTGGGGTAACGGACAACAGGCAACGGGCAACGGGGAAGGCGCGGTGCGCATGCACCGCCCGTGCGGCAACGAGGATCGCTGCGGATGCGGGGCCGTCGGTCACGGCGGGGAGACGCGGGTCGGCGTCGGCGGGAGACGCGGGTCGGCGGGAGCCGACGGCACGTCAGCGGTGGTGGGGAGGAGGTCCGCCCCGGTCGGTGGCGGGTGAGCGGCGTGTCGGCGGCCGGCCCGGCGGATCAGCCGCGGACCCGGCCCGGGGTGCACAGCGCCACCGTGGCCGAGGCGTACGGCGCCCCCGCGACCAGGGCACCGGGGCCCGCCTCGGCCAGCCGCTCCAAGAGCCGGGGCCAGCCCGCGTTCGACCGTACGGCCAGCTCGTGCGCGGCGCCCGTCAGGAGGCACACCCGGCGTACGTCGCGCGAGGCCAGGCTGCCCACGACGGTTCGACCGGCCGCCTGCGGATGGGCCAGCGGCGCCCGGGGGCCTCCTCTCACGACGTTGACGGTGCGGTCGGGGAACTGGAGCACCACGGCCGCGTCCCCCAGCACCAGCAGGTCCAGGAAGTCGCCCCGCTCGCGGACGACGGCGACCGCCGTGGCGGGAGGCTCGCCGGGAGGACCCGGCGGCGGGGAGGGCACCAGGACCCGCGCGGGGGTGCGGCGCTCCAGGGGCAGGTCCCGGAGGGCCTCGCGCAGCAGGAGGGACAGCGGGACCTGCTCCTGCCGGAGCAGACCGTCGGCGAGCCGGCCACCGAGTGCGCGGGCCGCGCTGCCGGCGTCGATGTCGTGCCCGCCCTCGGAGCCGCCGACGCGGCCGGACACCCGGGAAGCGGGCCCTGACGGCCCCTCTCCCCCACCCTCCCCCTCGTACGGCGTCGCACCGCCCACGTCCAGGAGAGCGGCGAAGTGCCCGCCTGTGAGCACGAGTTCCGCGGAACGGCCGTGGCCGTGTCCGGGCCGTGTGGCGCTGGTGATCTCCACGCTTCTCCCCTCCCCGCTGGTCTGTACCTTTGGACAGAGCCTAGGGAGGCGCGGTCGCCGCCCGGCTCCAGTGCGGCCATAGCGCCGCGGGCCCCTCCGAGGACCGGGCCTGCCGCCCCTTCACCGGTCCTGACCTGCGCGGAGCATCCCCGCACTGGAGCGGGCCGACGCGCGGCGGCAGAACCCGCAACGGCTCCCCCCGGCAGGTCAGTACCGGCCGGCCGCACCGCTTCCCGCACCGCTTTCCACACCGCGCACCGACTCCCGGAAGCCGGGGATGCGCATCTCCCGGAAGAGCAGCAGCGCCCTACGACGGTGCCCGAAGGCCCGGACGCCGTCGCCCAGGGCCGCGTACGCCTCGCCGAGTGCCATGTGGCTGCGTGCCTCGCCGGGCCGGTGGCCGGTCTTCCGGTGCAGCTCCAGGGCCTGCCCGCCCACGGCGAGCGCGACCCCCGGGTCGCCCAGCCGTGTCCGTACCAGAGCGAGGACGCCCAGCGCGGAGGCTTCGAGGAGCTGGAACCCCGATTCCAGTGCGAGGTCGAGAGCCTTGCCGACGGCGGCGAGGGCCTCCTCGGGAGCGCCCGCGCGCAGGGTGGTGGTGGCCAGCCCGATGAGCGCATAGGCCTGCGGATAGCGGTCGTTGACGGTGTCGGCCAGTCGCAGCGCCCGCCGGTAGCAGTCGGCGGCGGCCGGGTCACCGGCGCGTTCCAGCGCGGCTCCCATCGAGAACCACGCGCTGGCCTCCAATCGCGTGTTGTCCAGCTCCTGCGCCAGGGCGACGGCCCGGCGGGCCAGGCCCGCACCACCGACGTGGTCGCCCAGGTCGGAGTGGGCGGTGGACAGACAGCTCAGCGCCACGGTCTCGCTCGCCCTGTTGCCTTCCTCCACGAACACCGGGAGGGCTCGGCTCATCACCTGGATCGCGTCCAGGGGTCGGCCCAGGGCCCGGTAGACGATGCCGAGGTTGGTGTGCGCGATCGCCGCCCCGCCCACCGAGCCCAGCCCTTCGAAGATCCGGGCCGCCCGGGTGTAGTGGTCGACGGCCTGGTGGAGCGAGCCCAGCTTCCAGCACATCAGGCCCTGGCTGATCAGGTCGTCCGCCGCCCCGACACCCTCCGCGACTCCCGTGGACGCGCCTGCCTCGGTCAGGTCGCGGGCCCGGGAAAGGAAGTGGACGGCCTTCCGCATGGCCCCGTTCTCCTGGTGCGCGGCCCCGATCCGGCGCAGCAGGGCGGCCTGGCCCTCGATCCAGGCGGCCTGCTCGGCCAGTTCGAGCGCGCGCGAATACTGCTGCTCGGCCTCCGCGTTGCGGCCGGCGGCCCAGTCGCAGTCGCCGAGCCGCAGCAGGGCGGCCGACTGGGCCCGCAGGTCGCCGTCCGCGAGGGCGGCCGCGAGGCCCGCACGGGCCACCGCGAGCCGGTCAGCGGTGTGCATGCCGAGCGAGAGGTGGCCGTGGAGTGCCTCCGCGAGCCGCCACGCGAGCCGGTGCGCCCCGCTCTGCCCGGTGTACAGGACGGCGCTGACGAGGTTCTCGCGTTCCGCGGCCAGCCACTCCGCGCCCTCGCGGTCGGGCAGCTCGGCGGCCGCCTCCGCCCGGGTCAGGTACCAGTCCAGCAGCCGCCGCAGGGACTCTTCCGCCTCCTGCTCCCCAGCCAGTTCCCGGGCGTAGGAGCGCAGCAGGTCGTGCATCCCGTACCTGCCCGGGGTGGGCTCCAGGACGAGGTGGGAGTGGGCCAGGCCGCGCAGCAGCCGTCCGGTGTCGGCGGCGCTCTGCCCGGTGAGGGCGGCCGCCGCGAGCGGGGTGATGTCGGTGCCGGGGATGAGGCTCAGCAGTCGGAACACGCGCCGCGCCGCCTCGGGCAGCGCCAGGTAGGAGAGGTCGAAGGCGGCCCTGACCGTGGAGCGTTCGTCCCCCTCGACCTGGAGACCGCCGATCAGGCTGCCGCCGGCCAGCTCGGCGCAGTACTGGCTCACGGTGAGGGACGGGTTGGCGAGCAGGTTGGCTCCGGCGATGCGGATGGCGAGCGGCAGCCAGCCGCACAGCCGGGCCAGGTTGACGACGGCGTCGGGTTCGGCGGCGACCCGGTCCTCCCCGAGGATGCGGCCCAGCAGGGTGTGGGCCTCGGAGAGGTTCAGCACGTCGAGGCCCAGCCGGCGGGCGCCCTCCGCGGCGACGAGTCCCGCGAGCTGGCTGCGGCTGGTGATGACCACCCGGCAGCGTCCGCTGCCCGGTAGCAGGGGACGGACCTGGTCGGCACTGCGGGCGTTGTCGAGGACGATCAGCATGCGCCGGTCCGCGAGGAGGGTGCGGTAGAGCGCGGCGGCCTCCTCCTCGCCCGCGGGGATGCCGTCCGGCGGCGCGCCGAGGGCGCGCAGGAAGCGGGCGAGGACGTCGGCGGGGCTCAGCGCGGGGAGCGGGGAGTGTCCGCGCAGGTCCGCGAAGAGCTGCCCGTCGCCGAACTCCTCCTCGTGGACGTGCGCCCAGTGCAGGACCAGCGCGGTCTTGCCGACGCCGGGCGGACCGACCACCGTCATGACCCCGGCGTGGGCGGTGGGCTCCGCCGACAGAAGCGAGTCCAGCTCCTGGAGTTGGTGGGAGCGTCCTACGTACGAGGAGGCGGCGGCCGGCAGTTGGGAGGGCCTGACCGGGATCGGTGCGGCGGGCACCGCGGACCGGGCTCCGGGAGGGACCGGCGGGCCGGCGGCACCGGCCGGGGCCCCACCGGTCGGCGCGCCCGCCCCGGCCGCGCCCGACCCGGCCGTGCCCGACCCGACCGTGCCCGACCCGGACGCGCCCGCTCCCGACCCGGCCGCGACGCCCGTGGTCCCGGCGGCGGGTGCGGGCAGGTTCCGCTCCGGTTGCGGTATCTGCTGGCGCAGCACGCGCAGGTGGATCTCCCGCAGCTCCGGCCCGGGCTCGATGCCGAGCTGTTCGTCGAGGCGCTCGCGCAGGCCGGAGTAGACGCCGAGGGCGGCGGCCTGCTCGCCGCAGCCCGCGAGGGCGAGGATCAGCCGGCCGTGCACCCCCTCGTGGAGGGGTTCGGTGCCCGCCATCTCCCACAGCACGGGCAGGGCTTGGCCGGGCCGGTTCAGGGTGAGGCAGAGGTCGGCGTACAACAGGGCTGCCTCGGCGCGGCGTTCGGCGGCCTGGACGGCCTGGGGGTGCTGGTCGAAGAGGGCGTCGACGTCGCTGAGCACCGGTCCCCGCCAGCACGCCAGCGCTTGGGCCAGTGCCTCCCGGGCCATTTCCGGTTCGCCGGCGGCGTGGGTGCGCCGGGCCCGCGTGAGCAGCTCCTGGAAGCGTCCGAGGTCGGTCTGGACGCTCTCGGGGCGCAACCGGTATCCGCTGGGCAGCAGTTCGACGACGGGAGCCGGATCACCGGGGGGCCGCCCGGGTTCGAGTGCTTGCCGGGCCTGGCTGATGTAGGTGTGGATGAGGCTGCGCCAGGACTGCGGGGGGCCGCTCGGCCAGAGGGTGTCGATGATCTCCTGGTGGGTGGCGGCGTGGGGGTGGCGCAGGGCGAGCAGGCCCACCAGCCGACGGATCATGGGACGGGTGAGCGGGACCTGACTGTCGCCGCGCCGGACCACGAGCGTACCGAGGACCGCGAAGCGCAGCCGGCCCGGTTCGCGGGCCGGCTTCTCACGGGCCGCCGCGTGCAGTTCGCCCGCCTCGAAGTCGGGGAGTTCCAGGGCGACGGCGAGACGCTGCACGGTGCGCAGCTGCGGCCGCAGCACCCGGCCGCGTTCGATGTCGCGCAACGCCCTCGTGCTCATTCCGGCCTTGTCCGCGAGCTCGCGCTGGCTCAGCTGGGCCCGCCGGCGGAGCATCCGGATCCGGCGTCCCATGGCTGCCGAACCGCCGTCCACACCGCTTTCCGGGGAGGCCCCGGTCCGGGGCCCGGAGGCCGTCTCCGGCGTGCCGGACGAAGCGGGACCCTTCACGGCGGAATGCGGTGACACGGGCGTGACCCCCTCAGGTGCGGACGGCGTCGGGAAATTGGTCGGAGCGATCCGCTCGAATCCTTCAGCAGCCGTGCAAATCGCCCACCTGTCACTGTTCCGTCGAACAGCCCGGCACTGCGACGGTATCCGAGAATGACCCCTGTTGGATATGACACCTGGCCCCACGGCGCGATTTCGGCCCTGTGGCCGAGTGGTGTCCGAACCCGGCCAGGCCACTTCCGGGCATTGAACGACAGCACGGGGCGCGCATAGTTTCGAACCCGGAACGAGCCAGCAACTCCCATCCGAACGGAGGCCACTGACTCCATGGTCAGCGAGGTACTAGAGCGCAGCGAACGGTTCCAGGGGATCCTGGGCCGCCTCACCGCGAAGTCGATCGACGACTACTACAACCCCTACCGGCTCTTCGAATGGCCTGAGGAATTGCCACAGGACATGTGGTGGATGAGTCCGGAACTCACCACCACGCATGACACCGAACTGGCCGGGCGGCTCGACGCAGAGCAGCTTTATTCCCTCTCCCGCTACGAGAGCATCAATTTCTACAGCCTGAACGTGCACGGGATACGCGAACTGCTCATCGAAGTGGTCAGCCGGATCCACACCAAGGGATTCGAGATCCCGTCGGAGTTCTTCCACCACTTCATCGGTGAGGAGAACGAGCACATGTGGTTCTTCGCCGAATTCTGCCTGCGTTACGGCAACGGCAGGATCTACCGGCAGCCCGCCGGCGCCGGCGGCGGTTCCGGGACGCACCCCGCGAAGATCGAGAGCCTGCTGGTCTTCGCGCGGATCATGATCTTCGAAGAGCTGGTCGACCACTACAACTCCGCGATGGCGGTCGACAAGCGGCTCCACGAGACGATCCGGGCGATCAACCGCCTCCACCACCAGGACGAGTCCCGCCACATCGCCTTCGGCCGCGAGCTCGTCCAGCTCCTCTTCCAGGACGTGCGCGCCACAGCGAGCGAGGAGGAGCTCGAGCAGATCTCCTCGTACTTGCGGCGCTACATGACCCACAGCTTCGAGTCCCTCTACCACCCGCAGGTCTACCGCGACGCGGGCTTGGAGAACCCGCACGAGGTGCGCCGCATCCTGCTCGCCTCGCCGGCCCGGGCCAGGGCCGAGGAACGGACCTTCCGCAAGACCGCCAAGTTCCTGGAGAAGACGGGAATCATCCGATGAACCGGCTGACGGGAAGCGGGCAATCCCCCGCGCTGGCCATATTGGGACCGGCGTCCACGCGATTGCTGCGCGAGCTCGACGGGATCTTCGCCGGATGGGGTCTCACGGAAGGCGCGGAGGAGATCAGCCCCCCGCCGCTCTTCCCGGTCACCGACCTGGAGAAGTTCGACGTCTACACGAACTTCCCGCATCTCGCCTGGGTCGCGGGCTCCCTCGACCTCGGGCCGGGAGAGGCCAAGCCGGTGGACGGGCGGTTCGCTCCGGAGCAACTGCGGGAATCCCGCTACGGGCTGCCGCACGCCACCTGCTACGGCGCCTACCTCTACCATGAGGGCGGGACCGTCCCGGACGACACCCTGCTCACCCTCGTCAACCGCTGCTTCCGCAACGAGGACCACTACAACGGCCTGCGCCGCCTGGCCAGTTTCCAGATGCGTGAGATCGTCGCCCTGGGCGACTTCGAGCACACCCAGCAGGTCATCGCCCGCTTCACCGAGCGCATCGAGTCCTTCTCCGCCGCGCTGGACATCGGACTCGACCGCCAGGCGGCCACCGACCCCTTCTTCCAGAACGACGGCGCCCGGGCACTCCTCGCCAAGCTCAGCCCGGTCAAGTACGAGTTCCAGTACGGCGACCTGGCCATCGCCTCCGTGAACACGCACCGCAACTTCTTCGGCGAGCGCTGCGACATCCGCCTCGCCTCCGGAGGGCACGCCTTCACCTCGTGCGTGGCCTTCGGCCTGGAGCGCTGGCTGCACGTCCTGTCCGAGCGCCACGAGGGCGATCTGGACTCCGCGCTGGACGCCGTCCGCACCGCCGCCACCGCGGTGGAGGCCGCGGGTACGGGCGCGGGCGGCGGGCGCTGAACCCCGTCGGCCGGCTCCCCGCCGCACCCCGGATCGGAGTGGACCTCGTACCGCTCTCCCGCGTCGCGGCGCTGCTGACCCCGCGGTCCGGACCGGCGATCGAGCGGATGCTCACCGTCGAGGAGCGCGAGCTCTGCGCAGGGGACGCCACGGGCACCGCCGGCCGTCTGGCCGCCAAGGAAGCCGTTTTCAAACTGTTCGGCTCCAGCGGGGCGCCGCTCCCCTGGCACTCCATCGAGATCCTGCGGGAACCGGGCGGCCGTCCGCTCCTGCGCCTGACCGGCAGGGCCGCGCACCTCGCCGAACAGGCGGGCCTCGGGCCGATCGACGTCAGCATCAGCCACGACGGCGGCTGGGCCGTGGCCGTCGCCGTCGCACTGGCCGCAGCGCCGAGCACCCCGCCAGCGCCGACCCCACCAACGACGACCCCACCGAGCACACCACCAACAGACGGAGGAGAAACCCCATGAGCGTCGCCACCGAGACCGCCGGCAGCACCCACGCGGGCATCGACCAGGTCAGGAACTGGATCCTCGGGCGTCACGAGGAGCCCGTCGAGCTGAACCACGACACCAACATCATCGAGAACCGGCTGGTGGACTCCCTGTCCTTCGTCGAACTGGTCTACGCGATCGAGGGAGCCAGCGGCACCGAGATCGACTTCGACGCGATCGACATCGAGGACTTCCAGTCCCTGGCGACCATCGAGAAGGCCTTCTTCGCCTGAGGCCCCGCAGCGCCCCACCGACCGCGCCCCGACCCCACCCCCCGAAAGAAGGCCGAACCATGCACGCAGTCTCCTACACGGCCCAGTGGATGGCCGCCGCCCGCGCCCTGGAGTCCGACCGGGACGACGCCCTCTACACCGACCCGCTGGCCCGCGCCCTCGCCGCGCCCAAGGGCTTCGAGCTGATCGAGCGCTACGAGGGCGGCGGCCTGCTGCCCTTCATCTCCATCCGCACCGCCTTCCTCGACGAGAGCATCCGCTCGGTCCTCGCGGAGGGCACGATCAAACAGGTCGTCCTGATCGCCGCCGGCATGGACACCCGCGCCTTCCGCCTGGACTGGGCCGACGGCACCACCGTCTACGAGGTCGACCACGGCCCCCTCATCGAGGAGAAGCGCCGCCGCCTCGACGCCCTGGGCGCGGTCCCGCGCACCGACCGGCGCGAAGTGTCCGCCGACCTCACCGGCGAGTGGCTCCCCGAGCTGGAGAAGGCCGGCTTCGATCCCCGCCTCCCCACCCTGTGGATCGCCGAGGCCCTCACCTTCTTCCTCACCGACGAGCAGGCCGCCGGGCTGCTCCGGCTGCTGGCCTCCTCCTCCGCCCCCGGCAGCCGACTCTCGTTCGACATCCTGGGACGCACCCTGCTCCGCAGCCCCTTCTCCAAGCCCTTCCTCGACACCCTCGCCGCCGACGGCACCCCGTGGATCTTCGGCAGCGACGAGCCCGAGGAGTTCGTCGCGGCCAACGGATGGAAGGTCACCGACCTCAAGGAGCCCGGCGAGGAAGGGGCGGGCGCGGGCCGCTGGCCGTACGCGGTGCAGCCGCGCACCCGGCGCGGCGCCAACCGCCTGTGGCTCATCCGCGCCGAGATCGCGGCCAGCTGATGGCCCGCACCACGCTCGAACGGGTCGAGTCGTACCTGCCCGAACGCAGCGTCCGCATCGAGGAGCTGAGCGAGCACCTGGGCCTGCGCCGCGCCGAACTCGGCGTCTTTCGCAAGTTCTACGGCCTCGAAACCCTGCGCTTCGACCCCGGCCTGGACCTGTTCGACCTGCTGCGGCCGGCCGCCCGGCGCGTACTGGACGCGTTGCCGGACGGGGGCCGGGTGGCCTGGCTGGTGTACGCCCACACCACGCAGGCCGTCACGCCCGCCGACGTGGAGCCCGCCCAGGTGCTCCGCCGGGAGCTGGGCCTCGACGGGGCGGAGGCCTTCGGTCTGAGCCACCAGGCCTGTGTCTCCAGCCTGGGCGCGCTGGACGTGATCGGCGAACTGCTCCGCGCCGAGGGCGACGAGAACGCGTACGCCCTGATGATCACGGGTGAGCGCGCGTTCTCCCCGATCGTCCAGCACATCCCGAACACCGCAATCATGGCCGACGCGGCCGCGGCCTGCCTGGTCACCCTGGACGGCCGCGGGGACACGGTCCTCTCCTTCGTCACCCGCACCCTCGGCGAGTACGCGGACTGGCTGGACCTGACCCCGGAGCAGAGCAACGACTTCGGCCAGCAGTACGGCCCGCGGATCGCCGAGGTCATCCGGCTGGCGGTGGCCGAGGCGGGACTGGCCTTCGACGACATCGAGTTGATCATCCCGCACAACGTCAACATGCTCGCGTGGCGCCAGGCGGTCAAGGCACTGGAGGTGCCCCTGGAGAAGGTCTTCCTCGACAACGTGCCGCGCTACAGCCACACCTTCGCCTCGGACGTGTTCGTCAACTACACGACCCTGCGCGACGAGGGCAGGCTCGTGGAGGGCGCCCACTACGTGATGGTCTCGGTGGGGCTCGGTGCCACCTTCGGAGCGATGGTGATCACCCACCACGAGGGGGAGACGCCGGCATGACCGAACGACACGTCGTGCTCCGCGCCATCGAGAAGGCACTCGCGGAGGTGCTGGAACGGGAGGTCTCCGAACTTCCCGAGGACACCCGGCTCTTCGACGACCTGCGGCTCGACTCCTCCTCCGTACTGGAGCTGCTGCTCCTGGTCGAGGAGAGCACGGGGGCCGTCGTCAACCCCGAGGACCTCGACATCGACCACCTGCGCACGGTCCGCTCCTTCGCCGACTACGTCGCGGGGCTGCTGGACGAAGGGAAGGCAGTGACATGACCGGTCTCGTACTCGAAGCGGCGGCCGCCGTGCGCTCGCCCGCGGGCCCCGGGCCCGCACGGGCCGATTCTCCCCGGGCGGCCACCGTACGGGCCTTCCACGACGACCTGCTCGGTCCGTTCGGGGCCAAGGCCGACGAGGACCTGCTGGCACGGGGCGCGCACGTCTCGCACCGGCGCCTGGCCGACCTGCTCGCCGACTCCGACGCGGTGCGGGGGACCCGGCCCCAGCTGGTCGTCGTCGCGCACGCCCTTCCGGACGTGGTGCCGTTCACCGCGGTCGCCCCGCACCTGACGAACCGGCTGGGGGGCTCGGCGACCAACTTCGCCATCGCGCAGCAGGGGCTGGCCGCGCCGTTCACGGCGCTGCGGATCGCCGCTGCCTACCAGCGGTCCGGCCGGGCCGCCGAGGCCGTCGTCGCCGTGCTGGAGCAGACCACCCTCCCGACGCCCTTCCCCCTCGTCCGGGACACCCCCCTCATCGACTCGGCGGCGGCGCTGGTCCTGCGGGCGGGGGCCGGCGGCGCGGCGGGGCTGCGGCTCGCGGGGGTGGGCTCCGGCGCACCGGACCCCACGGGATGGGACGCCGGGACGCTGCTGGTGCGGGGACCGGGGGCGCGGCCGGACACGGAGGCGGGCCGCGCCGACGTTCACCTCGCGCCCGGCGACTCGTACTGCACGGGCGTCTGGCTCGAACTCGCCCTCCACCACGAGCACTGGCAGCGCTCGTACCGCAGGATCGTCCTGACCGACACCGATCCCCTGACCGGTCGCAGCCATCACGCGGTCTTCACCGCCACGGCCGCCGCGGCCTCCGCTGCCGCGGACGGGCGCTGACGGCCGATGGCGATCGGTGCCGATCTGCTCCGGCTCCACGAGCTCGACCGGCTGCTCGGCCGCCCCTGGTTCCGGCGCTTCGCGTACACGGAGGCCGAGCTGGCGGTCGCGGCCGGGTACGGGCCCGACAGGGCCCGGGAGTTCCTGGCCGGCCGCTTCGCCGCCAAGGAGGCCGTCCTCAAGGCGATCGGCACCGGCATGACGGGCGGGGTCCGTCCCTGCCAGGTGGCCGTCCTGAAGGGGGACGACGGGGCGCCCGTCGTCCGGCTCTCCGGGGCAGCCGCCGACCGGGCCGCCGAGGCGGGCCTGAGCGCGGTCGGCGTCTCGATCACCCACAAGGGCGATCTGGTCCTGGCCGTTGCCCTCGCCGCACCCGGCGGCCGGGACGGCACCCTGCTCGCGTCCCTGGCGCACGCCGTGAACGAGCTGTTCCCGAGCTGAACCGGCCCCGTCGGCGCGCCCGGGGGCGCGCCCCTCCGGTCCGCTCCGGGCGACGGGGGATCCCCCGTGCCGTGGGCTGGGCACCCCCGTGCCCCAGCCCACGGCCGGGGCCGTTCGGCTCCGGCGTACGGGGAGGCGGATCCCCCGGACGCCGGTTCCGCCGCGGGGGTCCGACGCCGTCGCGGCATCACCACTCTCCCCCGCGTCCTTCTCGTCCGCCAGCTTCCGTGCTCAGTACACTAGACGCGAATCGCTCCGCAGTAGTGCACTGAAGCATCTAGCGGACTAGATGACTGAATGAACATACGTCGCCCCACGTACGGCCTGTCAAGCGCCCGCGCGGCGATCATCCGGCGTTGTGGCGTGGGTCACTTTCACCGAGGTCCGCTAGCCGGGTAGACGCGCTTCGCTGCACTGTGTGAGGCGAGCCGTCTAGGCCAGTAGATAATGCGGGTGGTGGTTCAGCATTCGAGGACGAGATGCCGGCAGCGGACGGGAGCAGTGAGGTGATGGGCGAGGAGACCCCCACCGGGCGGCGGGACACCATGGGCGACCGCCTCGGCTTCCTGATCGAGACGATCCACCCGGTGAGTCGCGGCCCGTACACCTACCAGGAGATCGCCGAGGGCACCCGCCGGCTGCCCGGTCCGTCCGTCTCGCACGGAACGGTGCAGACCATCCGGCTGAACAACAACCCCAATCCCGGCATCGACTCGATCCGCGCGATCGCCAACTTCTTCGGCGTCACCGTCGGATACCTCGCCGACGGCGAGAACGCCGAAGCGATCGAGCAGCGGATCGAGGAGAGGATCGCGCGGCTCCGCGAGGAGATGGGGAAGGCCGCGGCGGCCGACGAGTTCGCCCAGGTCCTGGAGGACGAACAGGTCAAGGCAGCGGCCTTCCGGCTCAGCGGACTGTCCGCCGGGTCCATGAGGTCCGTCACCGGCCTGATCAAGCAGCTCCGGAAGGCGGAGGGCCTTCCGGACGTCAATCCGCGCCGCCGCCGTCGCAAGGACGCGTAGCAGGCCGGGGAACGCACAGCAGCGCGAACCGGTCACGCTACCCGCGTGGACGGCGTCTTTCGGCCTGTCCGGGCCACCCTTTCGGCCGCCCTCCGCACTTCCGGTTACCCTCGGGTGATCAGGTGTGCGAAGTGGGCGACGGCACGCAGCGGTTGAGCCCCGCGCCGGGGAGAGCGTCAGGGCGGGGAGGGCAACCATGCGGTGGTGGAAGCGCACCGATGCGGAGTGCGCCGCCGTCGCGGACCGTCTCGTCATCCCCCAGCCGTTCGACCTCGAGGCCTTCTGCGAGGGCATCGCCGGGCAGCGCGGCCGGCCACTGGTCCTGCTGCCCCTCGACGGTCCTCCCGACCCCGCCCTGCCGTGCGGGATCTGGATCGGCCTGGAGGTCGCCGACCTCGTGTTCTACGATGCCGTCGCCGCCGAGATCCTCAAGGTGCAGATCGTCCTCCACGAGATCTCCCACATGCTGCTCGGGCACGTCGCCCCCGAGCTCGAGATATCCGAGCAGTCGTCGGAGCACGAACTCGCGCGCGCCTCGGAGCACTTCCAGCGCCTGCTGACGCGGACCCACGCGCCCGTTTCCGGTATGGACCGACCCGATCTGCCCGTGGCCTCGATCATCCGCGCCGAGGCGGCCCGGATCAGGAGCGTGGCCCGCGCGAGCGAGTCGATCGACGAGGAACTCGGCCTCGACATCGACCGTCTCGCGCACCTCATGGGGCGGAGCAAGTTCGCGAGCCCGCAGGAGCGGCAGGCGGAGACCCTCGCCACGCTCATCCACGAGCGGGCCGGCCGCTACACGACGCAGTCCAACTCCAGCGAGGCCGAGGACCGTCTCGCGCGCCTGCACGACGCGCTCGGGCACCCCGTTCGAAACACCTGGTCGTGAAGCGAGAGCCGTGACAGGGAAAGCCGAGAAGTGAAACACATCGAGATCGCCGTCCTGATCATGCTCTGGGCGGTGACGGTCTGGCGGGTTCCCTCCGCCGTCCGCACCGTCCGACAGCGTGCCCTGTGGACCGCGTTCGCCGCCCTGACCCTCTCCATGACGCTCCGCCTCCCCGGCGTGATGCTCGCCCTGGACGAGTGGGCCGGCGTCAACAACCTGTCCACGCTCGTCAAGCACTGGCTGGGCATGATCGCGGCCGGCGCGGTGGTCGACTTCGTCGTCGCCGTCGCCCGGCCGGAGACCGGCCGCCGGTTGCGGGCCCGCCACTACGTCGCCCTCACGGCGATGGCCGTGATGGCGGTCCTCTTCGTCTTCTTCGTCCCGCGGCCCCGCGAGGTGACCGACTTCTCCATGGAGAACGCGGGCAACGGCTGGGCCACGGCCTACTACCTCGTCTTCGTCGTCTACCTCGGCATCGCCATGGCCACCGCCACCCGGCTCTTCTGGGACAGCGCCCGGCACGCCAGTGCCCGGTGGCTGCGGACCGGCGTACGCCTCATGGGCATCGGGACCGCCGTCGGCGTCCTCTACACGCTGGTGCGGTTCGGGTACATGACGAGTCGCCTCGCGGGCCTCACGGACAGCACCAGCGGCATCGCGGTCGACAACGCCACCGACGCCCTCAAGTACATGGCGATCGGTTGCATCCTCGTCGGCAGCAGCATCCCCGCGTTCGGCGTGGCCTGGCGCACCGTCCAGGACGGCCGGCACCATCGGCGGCTCCAGCCGCTGTGGCAGGACCTGACCGCGGTCACCCCCGACATCGTCCTCAGGACCGGGCTCCTGCGCAGTCCGCGGCTGCGGCTGTACCGGAGGGTCATCGAGATCCGCGACGCCTCGCTCGCCCTCGACGCGTACGCCGACGACGCCATCCGCGAACGTGCGCGGACCGTCGCGCGGCAGGCGGGGTTCGACCCGGCGACGAGCCCGGCGGCCGAAGCGCTCTGGCTGCGGGCGGCGCGCGGTGCGAAGGCCCGCGGCGCCCTGCCCGTCGGCAGCACGCAGGAGCCGGCCGCCGACGGGATCGACGACCTCGACTTCGCCGCCGAGGTCGGCAAGCTCATCCAGCTAGCCCGGATCTACCACTCCTCGGTGGCTGACGAGTTCCTCACCGCGACCAGCCAGGAGGCCACGGCGTGACGACCACGCTCACCCGACCCGACGAGTCCCGGGCCGCGCGCCTGATCACCGACGGGCTCGATCCCAAGACCTGGATCATCGCCGACACCGTCCTGATCGGCTGGCACACCGGCCGCCTCGCCGGCATCGGGTGGGGCCTCCTCGGCTGCCTGTTCGCCGCGGTCGTTCCGCTGGCCTTCATCAAGTACGGGATCCGCCGGGGCCGCTGGGCCGACCGGCACGTGGGCCAGCGGCAGCAGCGCATCGTGGTGATGACCTTCATCATCTTCTCGGTGGCGACCGGCATCCTGCTGTTGTGGGCCTTCGGAGCCCCCCGGAGCATGATCGCGCTGATCGCGGCCATGCTGGTCACCCTCGCCGCGCTCCTCGCCGTGACCCCCGTCTGGAAGATCAGCGTGCACGCCGCGGTCTCCTCCGGGAGCGTCGCCATGCTCGCCCTGACCTACGGCCCCCGGGTCCTCCCCGCCTACGCGCTGGTCGCCGTCGTCGGATGGTCCCGGGTCGCGCTGAAGGACCACACGCCCGCCCAGGTCCTCGCGGGCACCCTCGTGGGCGGCGCCGTCGCGGCCGGCACCTTCGCCCTGGTCCGATAGCTCCGCCCCCGTACGGGAGCCCGCCGGACCTCCCGCACGGGGGCGCGAGCCCCGCACGGGGGCGCGAGCCCCGCGCGGGTCAGCGTGCGGGTCAGCGCGTGCGGGTCACCCGTCGTTCGTCCCAGACCGGTTCGGGGGTCTCGCGGACGGCGCCGTCCGCGCCGAAGACCAGGTACCGGTCGAAGGAGGCGGCGAACCAGCGGTCGTGCGTGACGGCCAGGACCGTGCCCTCGTACGCCTCCAGTCCCTCCTGCAGGGCCTGCGCCGACTCCAGGTCGAGGTTGTCCGTCGGCTCGTCGAGCAGCAGCATCGTGGTGCCGGCCAGCTCCAGGAGGAGGATCTGGAAACGGGCCTGCTGGCCTCCCGAGAGCCTGTCGAACGGCTGGTCGCCCTGGCGCTCCAGCTCGTACCGCCGCAGCACCGACATCGCCCCGCCCCGGTCCCGGGCGTGTTCCGTCCACAGGGTGTCGACGAGCGGGCGGCCCAGCAGTTCCGGGTGGGCGTGCGTCTGGGCGAAGTGCCCCGGCACGACCCGCGCGCCCAGTTTCCAGGCGCCCCGGTGCGCCACCGACGGGTCCCCCGCGAGCAGCCTCAGGAAGTGCGATTTCCCGGAGCCGTTGGAGCCGAGCACCGCGACCCTCTCCCCGTAGAAGACCTCCAGGTCGAACGGCCGCATCAGGCCCGTCAGTTCGAGGTCCTCGACGGTGACCGCGCGCAGCCCGGTGCGGCCCCCGCGCAGTCGCATGCTGATCTCCTGCTCGCGCGGTGGTTCCGGTGGCCGGCCCGCCTCCTCGAACTTGCGCAGCCGGGTCTGCGCCGCTTGGTAGCGCGAGGCCATCACGTCGCTGCGGGCGGCGTACTGCTGCATGTCCCGGACGAGCTTCTTCAGCTGTGCGTGCTTCTCCTCCCAGCGCCGCTTGAGCTCCTCGAAGCGCGCGAACCGCTCCCGCCGGGCCGCGTGGAAGGTGGTGAAGCCGCCGCCGTGCACCCACACCTCGGATCCGGCCGGACCGGGCTCGACGGCCACGATCTTCTCGGCGGTGCGGGCGAGGAGCTCACGGTCGTGCGAGACGAACAGCACGGTCTTGTGGGTCTCGGCCAGCTGCCCCTCCAGCCATCTCTTGCCGGGAACGTCCAGGTAGTTGTCCGGTTCGTCGAGCAGCAGCACCTCGTCGGGGCCGCGCAGCAGCGCCTCCAGGACGAGCCGCTTCTGCTCGCCGCCGCTGAGCGTCCGGACCTCGCGCCACTGGGCCTTCTCGTACGGGATGCCGAGCGCGGCGGTGGTGCACATGTCCCATACGGTCTCGGCCTCGTACCCGCGGGCCTCGGCCCAGTCGCTCAGAGCCTGCGCGTACGCCATCTGAGCGGCCTCGTCGTCGACCGTCATGACGAGGCGCTCCGCCGCGTCGACCGCGCCGGCGGCCTTCCGGATCCGTGGCTGTGCCACGGACACCAGGAGGTCCCGTACGGTCCTCGCGTCCCGTACGGAGCCGACGAACTGCGGCATCACGCCGAGGCCACCGCTGGTGGTCAAGCTGCCCGCGTGGGCCGTGAGTTCACCGGAGATCAGGCGCAGCAAGGTGGTCTTCCCGGACCCGTTCGCGCCGACGAGCGCCACGACCGCGCCCTCGCCCACCCGGAACGACACGTCCGCGAGCAGGACCCGTCCGTCGGGCAGGCAGTACTCCAGGTGCGCGGCTTCCACATGTCCCATGCGGCGCCATTCTTCTTCCTGCCCTCATGGTCGGCAACGCAGTTTATTCCGGCCGCGGGCGCTGTGCGCCGATGTGTGTCGCGGCTTCGGACGGCCGGGGACCATTCCCGTCACGCGCGTAGGGCCGGGCCGTTGCCGGAGGAGTCCGACGGCACCCGTCTGCCTTCGCCGCAGCGGTGGTTGACTACCGCACATGGACCTCTCGCGGGGGCTGCCCGCAGACCCGGACACGCCGGCGCACCGTTTCCCGGAGGCCGGCCCCGCGCCCGGGGCGGCGCCCCCGCTGGACCGCGAACTGGCGCGGGCTCTGGCCACGTCGGCGCGCGGGGCGCGGGAGCCCCTCACCCCGGAGAACCTCGCGGCCCGGCAGGCGCGCGACGCCGCGGACCGGCCCAGGCCCGCGCTCGGGGAACTCCGGGCGGACGGCCGCTTCGAGGTGGAGGAGCTGTGCGTACCGGGAGCGCCGGGAGACCCGGACGTCACCCTCGTGAGCGCGCGGCCCGCCGGGCTCGCCGGTCCGCTGCCGCTGCTGTACTACATGCACGGCGGCGGGATGGTCATGGGCAACGCCCGGTCCGTACTGCCGCGGCTGCTCGACTCGTTGGCCTCCGGCCCGGAGCTGGCCGTGATCTCGGTGGAGTACCGGCTGGCTCCGGCGACGCGGTACCCCGGCGCGCTGGAGGACTGCTACGCCGGGCTGGCCTGGACGGCCGCGCACGCGGCCGGACTCGGAGTCGACGCGGACCGCGTCGTCATCGGCGGCAAGAGCGCCGGCGGCGGGCTCGCCGCGGCGCTGGCGCTGCTCACGCGCGACCGCGGCGGGCCCGCACCGATCGGGCAACTGCTCCTGTGCCCCATGCTCGACGACCGCGGCGCCACCTTCTCGAGCCACCGGATGGAGGGCGTCGACACCTGGGACCGCACGTCCAACGCCACGGTCTGGCAGGCGGTGTTGGGCGACCTGTACGGCTCGGCGGACGTTCCGGCGTACGCGGCTCCCGCCCGCGCCACGGACCTGTCCGGGCTGCCTCCCGCCTACGTCGAGGTGGGGTCGACGGAGATCCTCCGGGACGAGGACGTGGCGTACGCCCAGGCGATCTGGCGGGCGGGCGGCGACGCCGAACTGCACGTGTGGCCGGGGGCCTTCCACGGCTTCGACACGCTCGCCCCCCGTGCGGCGCTCAGCCGGGACGCCCGCGCCTCCCGCGCCCGATGGCTCCGGCGCGTCCTCGCCCCGGCCGCGCCCTCGCCGCCCGCACCGCCCTCCTCCGGCCCGGGGAGCGGGCCCGCACGCTGAGCGGTCAGATGGGGTCCACGTCCAGGAAGGCCGCGAAGGAGGGTTCCGCGGCGCCCGGGGAGCCGGGGAGGGCCTGTTCCGCCCAGATGACCTTGCCGTCGGGGGTGTACCGGGTGCCCCAGCGGTCGCTGAGCTGGGCGACCAGGAACAGTCCGCGGCCTCCCTCGTCCGTGGTCGCGGCGTACCGCAGGTGCGGGGCGGTACTGCTGCCGTCCCACACTTCGCAGGTCAGCCCCCGGTCGTGCAGCAGCCGTACGCGCACCGGGGCCCTGCCGTGGCGCAGGGCGTTGGTGACCAGCTCGCTGAGGATGAGTTCCGTGGCGAAGGCGAGTTCCGGCAGGCCCCACTCGTCGAGCTTCTTCGCGGCGGCGTTCCGCGTGGCGCCGACCGCGCTCGGCTCGAAGGGCACGTCCCACTGCGCGACCCGGTCCGGCCCGAGGGTCCGCGTACGGGCGATGAGCAGCGCCACGTCGTCGGTCGGCCGCTCGGGCAGCAGGATGTCGAGGACCGCCCGGCAGCTCTCCTGCGGGTCGCGCTCGGGGTGGCTCAGCGCGGTGCGCAGCAGTTCCAGGCCCTCGCCGATGTCCCGGGTGCGCTCCTCGACCAGGCCGTCCGTGTAGAGGACGAGCTGGCTGCCCTCCGCCAGGTACAGCTCCGCCGTCTCGAACGGCATGCCTCCGAGCCCCAGCGGGGGCCCGGCCGGCAGGTCCACGATCTCGGTGGAGCCGTCGGGGGCGACGACGAGGGGCGGCAGGTGGCCCGCCCGGGCCATCGTGCAGCGTTGCGACACCGGGTCGTAGACGGCGTAGAGGCAGGTGGCGCCGATGACGCCGCCGCTCGTGTCGTCACCGTCCCCGTCGTGGTCGATGCGCTGTACGAGGTCGTCCAGGCGGGCGAGGATCTCGTCGGGGGGCAGGTCGAGGGAGGCGAAGTTGTGGACGGCCGTGCGCAGCCGGCCCATGGTGGCCGCGGCGTGCAGGCCGTGTCCGACGACGTCCCCGACGACCAGCGCGACCCGGCTGCCGGCGAGCGGGATCACGTCGAACCAGTCCCCGCCGACCCCGGACTGGGCGGGCAGGTAGAAGTGGGCCACGTCGACGGCGCTCTGCTCGGGCAGGGCGCGCGGCAGCAGGCTGCGCTGGAGCGTTTCGGCGAGGGCGTGCTCGCGGGTGTAGCGGCGGGCGTTGTCCATGCTGATCGCCGCGCGGGCGACGAGTTCCTCGGCCAGGGACAGCTCGTCCTCGTCGAAGGGCTCCGGCTTCTCCGACCGCCAGAAGTTGACCACGCCGAGGACGACGCCCCGGGCCGTGAGCGGGGCCGCGATGAGCGAGTGGATGCCGTAGTCGATGATGGCGCGGGCGCGCGGCGGGTCCTGGGCCTGCCAGCCCGGCGCGTCCTCCAGGTGGGGAACCAGCTCGGCCTGGCCGGTGCCGAAGCCGCGTGCCTGGGGGGTGGACGGCAGGAAGTCGATCAGCTGGCCGCGCGGGTAGAGGGGGTGGTCGGCGCGGATCCCGCTGACGGCCGTGCGCCGCATGTCGGCGCCCGGGGCGGGCTCGTCGCCGTCGAGGACCTGGTCGGCGAGGTCGACCGTGACGAAGTCCGCGAACCGGGGGACCGCCACGGCGGCGAGCTCCTCGGCCGTGCGGACCACGTCGAGGCTGGTGCCGATGTCGCCGCCGGCGTCGTACAGGAGCTTGAGCCGCTTGCGGGCCGTCTCGGCCCGGCTGGTCAGGACCTGCATCTCGGTGGAGTCGCGGATGGTGACCGCGGTGCCCTCCGGGCGGCCCCGGGGGTGGGTGGGCCGCTGGTTGACGACGAGCAGCCGGTCCCCGGTCTCCAGGACCTCGTCGGTGGCGACCCGGCCGGACAGCAGCAGGTCGGCCATCCTGCGGTCGAGGCACGGCACGTTCCCGATGTAGCGGCCCTCGGCGTCCTCCGGCAGGCCCAGGAGCCGTTTGGCCTCGTCGTTCGCCAGCAGGAGCCGTCCGTCACCGTCGGTGATCAGCACGCCTTCGCGGACGGCGTGGAGCACCGCGTCGTGGTGCTCGTACATGCGGGTCATCTCCTGCGTGCCGAGCCCGTGGGTCTGGCGGCGCAGCCGCCGGCTGATGAGGGCCGTGCCGCCGGTGGCGAGGGCCAGGCCGGTCGCGATGGCGAGGAGGATGACGGGGAGCTGCCGGTCGACGACGCCGGTCACGTTCTTCACGGTCAGGCCGGCGGAGACCAGGCCGATGACGCGGCCGGCGGAGTCCGTGACCGGCACGACGGCCTGGATCTCCTTGCCGAGGGGGCCCTGCACGCTCTCGGTGTGGACCTGACCGGCGAGGGAGGGCTCGATGGTGCCGACGAAGCGTTTTCCGATCCGGTCGGGTTGGGGATGGCTGTAGCGGATGCCGTTGGTGTCCATCACCACTATGAAGTCGACCCCGGCGGCCTTGCGCGTCTCCTCGGCGACGGGCTGCAGGATCGCCGAGGGGTCGGGCGCCCGGAGCGCGGCGGGCAGGCCCAGGGAGTGGGCGAAGGTCTCCGCGACGGAGACCGACCGGTTGCGCGCCTCGCGGTCGATGTCGTGCCGCGACTGCAAGACGAGGGCCAGGAGGGCTCCGGCGGCGAGCAACACCACGATCGCCACCTGGAGGATGAACACCTGGCCGGCGACGCTCCGGAACCTGATGCCTAGGGGTGACCGCACCGACGTGCCCGGCACGGGAGGCGAGGAAGGGTCACGATCCCAGTTGTAGCACTTCCGGGCGCCCGCGGCGCCCGGCGCGCACAATTCACACCCTGGCGGTTACCCGCCGTTCCCCCGCCGGCCGCCGCCGCCACCCGCTGCGGCCTCCGTCACGCGGTACGGGGACCGGCGGCCAGAGCGGTGGCGGACCGCGCCTGGGCGGGCTCCGGGGCGGCGGGGGCGGGGGCCTGCGGGGTCTGGGGGCTCCGCGGGGCCGCGGGCGCCTGGGGGCTCTGCGGGGCCTGCGGGGTCTGCGGGGTCTCCGTGGCCTGGGGGGTGCAGGTGACCTCGTCACGGGGCGTGTAGTGGGTCTTGAACTCCTCGCGCCGGACTTCCTTGCCCCCCTGTACGAACACCCGTCCGACGGACACGTCGAACCCTTCGAGGGGGGTCTGCACCTCGCACGTCGGTCCGCTGCCCGTCCGCTTGGCGGGCGGCGTGACGTTGGTGCGCGGACCCTTGGTCGCGCGTACCTCGTCGTACTTCTTCGTGCCGAGCAGGCTGATGGTCAGGGACGTGTCGGTGGATTCGGCCTGGATGTAGAGGGGGTGGCCGGTGTCGTTGATCCAGCGCAGGTCGAGGGTGCCCCAGGCGACCGTGGCCTCCCGGCCCTCGGGGTAGCGCTCTATGTAGAAGGAGTGGGCGCCGTGCTCGACGGGCTTGACGCCGGCGAAGAACATGGCGTTGTACATGGTGGTGGCGACCGCCGAGACGCCGCCGCCGGGCGACTTCACGTACTGGCCGTCGTTGATCATGATGCCGTCGACGAAGCCGTTCTCCGGGGTGCGCTCCCCGACCGTGCGGTTGAAGCTCCACTCCTTGCCCGGCATGACCACGGACCCGTTGATCAGCTCCACGGCGCGGCCGATGTTGGTGGTGCGGTACGGGGCGGCCGGGAAGGACACGCTGAAGGAGGAGACCTTCTCCTTGATGCCGAGGCGCCGGGCGCCGGCGGGGGTGAGGTCCGGCTCGACGGCCACGGTGGCGACCTCGGCGCTGCGGGCTGCTCCCGTGCGGGTGAGCAGCGGCATGACGGCCCGACCGAGCGCCGCGTCGGTGACCTTGCGGCCCGTACGGCCCTCGTCCTCGACGATCACGCGGCCGTCGGCGTCGAGGCCGAGGTCGGCGTCGCGCGGGACCCCGGCGGCCTCCTTGACCGGGCGGGCCACCGCGGCGTCGGCGAGGAGGCCCTTGGCGTCGAGGTCGGGCACGAGGCGGCCCTGGCCGTCGGCCTTCATCGCAAGGTGCTCGCCGAGCACGGCGGGGCTTATGGTGATGCGCTTGCCCGCGACGCCGAGGGTGACCGGTCCCGACATGGCCGGCTGCGCGAACTGCCGCATCGCCCGGTCCGTCTCCTCGGCCCCCGTGCGCGGCCGGGTGCTCTCGACGGGCAGCACGACGGCTCCGCTGCCCGGCTTCAGGTACGCGTCGCGGAGGGTTTCGTAGGCGCGGTCCTCGATCAGGTCGACGCCCGGCTGCGGGGTGACGGCCTTCGCCGCGCCCTTCTCGAACGCGATCACCCCGTCGCGGACCTGCTGCCTGGTGGTGTCGGCGAGGCGGTCGACGGCGGCCCGGCCCTTCGGTTCGTCGGTGCGGATCACGGGCTGGACGTCCCGGTTGCCGGAGGCGAAGAGCCTGCCGATGACGGTGACGGGGCCGTGTCCGGCGGGAGCGGCCTCGGCGACGGTCGCGGCGGCGTCGAAGGACAGCCCGAGCGCGGCCGGGTCGGCCTTCTCGACGCGGTCGCCTATCTTCATCGCGACCGGCGCCGCGGCGGCGGGCCCGAGCCGCTGCTCCAGGGTCCGCCGGGCCTCCGCCCGGTCCATGCCGCCGATGTCCACGCCGAGGACCCGTGTGCCCGGGTCGACGTCGCCGCCGGCCACGAGCCCGGTGACGTAGAGGCCGCCCAGTCCGAGTACGACGGCTCCGCCTGCCACCGGCAGGGCGATCCGCCAGTTACCGGTCCAGCTGCCCGCGCGTCCCATGTCACTCCCTGTGGCGCCGACCGTGCGACGGAGGGCGCAGACCTCAGAGGAGGCCGATATACGACAATTCCGAGAATAATGATCCCCGCTGGACCATGGCTTTGGGGATGAATGTGCGGATTGTCACCAAGAGAGCGTGCCGGGTTGCGGCGGCGCCGTTCCCCGGGGCGCGGGAGCCGGAACCGGGCCGGCGGCCTTCCCCCGTATCCGTGCCAGGTCCCGGACGGTGGCGCCCTCACCGGGTTCGGCCGTCTCGTCGGCCGGGGAGGAGGGCTGGATGCGAACGCTCACAGGGCGGTCCCCTCACGGTTCGTGAGGAGTTCGGGCGCACGGACGTGCGCGGGTGTGGAGGTGCGGACGTACCGCCACACAGGCGTACGACCACACATGCATACGGACGGAGCACGGGGCCGCCGGGCCGCACCACCCGACGGATCAACCGACTGTTCACGGACCGGACTTGGCGCGCACGTCACGGCTTTCCCGGCACCCGCGGGCGCGCGCGACGGCGCACCGAAGCACGCTCCGGAGTGAAACCCCGTCGGCGGTGGCGCGTTAGACCCTCGGACCGCGCGCCCCCCGGGGCGCCGACCGGCGGTGCCGACGAGCACGACGAGTACGAGGAGCGAGATGGCAGACCCGACGACGCCGGCCGGACGCGGCCGGACGAAGCTGGCGGCCCGGTGCCGCGTGGCCACGGAGGCCCCCGCCTTCGGGATGGTCGTCTTCTGCGTCATCCTGCTGAACGCGGCCCTGATGGGGGCGGAGACCTACAGCGGACTCGCCGGGGAGTACCGGCAGCTGCTGCGCTCGGCCGAGGACACCTGCCTGACCGTGTTCACCCTGGAGATGCTGCTGCGCCTGGGCGCGCACGCGGACCGGCCGAAAGCATTCTTCCGCGACCCCTGGAACCTCTTCGACCTGGTGGTCGTGGGCAGCGCCTTCGTCCCGCTCGTCCGCGAGAACACCACCCTGCTGCGGCTGCTGCGCCTCGCCCGCATCCTGCGCTCCGCCCGCTTCCTGCCCCACCTGCGGATCTTGCTGATCGCGGTCGGCCGCAGCCTGCCCGGGACGGCCAGCTTCCTGTTCGTGGGCGCGCTGGTGCTCTACCTGTACGCGATGGTCGGCTGGGTCTGCTTCGCCGGCTCCGACCCCGGGCACTTCGGCTCCGTGGGCCGTGCCGCCCTCACGCTGTTCCTGCTCACCACGCTCGACGGGCTCACCGACGCGGTCCGCGCGGGCCTGCAGATCTCCCGTTTCAGCATCATCTACTACGCCTCCTACGCCCTGCTCGCCTCCTTCGTGCTGGTGAACGTCCTGATCGGCGTGGTCCTCAACTCTCTCGACGAGGCCCGGGAGATGGAGGCGGAGTCCCACCGCGCCGCACCGCCGGACGGCTCCTCCGCCGCGGACGCGGGCGTCCGGGAGCGCATCGCGACGGCCCGCCGCGCCCTGGACGCCCTGGAGGCCGACCTCGCGGCCACCCCCCACCCGGCACCACGCCCCCTGGAGCCCACGCACACGGGCGCGTAGCGCACGAGGGCCGCGGTCGCGGCGCTCTCCCGGGGACGGGTCCGGCGGCCGAGGGGGCCCCGCACAGCCGCCCGCGAGTGCGGCAGGTTCACCGAGGGGGTGGCCGGCGTCCACGACGACACCCACACGGGCCTCGGGTGGGTGGACTGCACCCGGCCGGGCTCGTCCTGCCGCACGGGGCCGCGCCGCCCGGTGTTCACCGGGCGGCCCCGGGGTCACTCCCGCTCCCCCTCCGGTTCGCGTTCCTGCCCGTCCGGCTCCGGGTCCGAGCCGTGGATGTCCCAGGGGCCGTCCGCGTGGCGGGCCACCGTCCAGGTACCCGGGAGGGCGGTGAAGGCTCCGGCCGCGTCCGTGCCCGGCGGGAACCGGACGCCGTAGAGGCGGACCCGGCCGCGGAACGCCGCGTGGTCGAAGGCCGTCGGCCCCTCGAACACCGCCTCGGAGGAGACCAGCCCGCGCTCCCACACCGCGTACGAGAACACGGCCGGACCGGCGAAGACGGCCCTGCTGAGCCCCGCCGAACCCCGGAAGACCGTACGGAAGAAGTCGGCCGGGCCGGCCGCCCGCAGGCCGTTCAGGTCCGCCGAGGCCTCCAGTACCGCCCGCGCGAAGGAGACCTCGTCGAGGAACGCGGCGTCCGTGAACCCGGCCGGGCCGCCGAAGACCGTACGGCGGAACGCGGCGCGCCGCGCGAACCGGCTCCGGTCGAAGGTGCCGCGGCCGCGGAACACGGCGCCGTCGAAGACGGCCGGACCGTCGAAGACGGTGTCCTCGAACTGCGCGCGTCCCGCGAACACGGCGCACGCGAAGGAGGCGTGGCCCGCGAACCGGGCTCCCTCCGTGGTCCAGTCGTCCACGAAGTGCGCGTGGTCGAAGAGGGCCGGCCCCGGCGCGAACCGTCCCGTCGCCGGATCCCGCAGCGCGTCCAGCACCCGCCGGAGCAGGCCGTCCTCGAAGGTCGTGCCCCGCAGGTCCACGGGCGTGCCGGGCCGCAGCCCCCGGAGGTAGGCCTCCCGTACGGGCGCCGCCGCGTGGGCCAGGCAGCCCGGGCCTGCGGGCAGTCGGATGGCGGCGCACGCGCGCCGGCCGCCGTCCGGCCGGCCGTCCCGCGCGGGACCGTCCTGCCCCGGACCGTCCTGCGGAACGCGAAACCCGCACTCCGGCCAGTGCGCACCGCCGCTGCCGCGGATCTCGTCGGCCTCGGTCATCGCCTGCCCGAGCTCGGCGCAGTCGCCCGTCCACAGCCAGCCCTCCGGGCCGTCGCCCGAGCCCGGGAGCCGGCGCAGGGCGGCGGGCCCGAGCAGTCGGTCGAGCTCCTCGTGGAGGGCCGGCGACAGGGCCAGGAAGGGGCTGTGCCCCGGCGGCCGGGACCCGGCGTTCCACATCCGCCGGGCGGCCGCCGCCACCGCCGTCCCGCTGAATCCCGCCTCCTCGAAGCCGGCTTCGCCGCCGCTCACGGCGACCGCGAGCAGCGTCGTCCAGGCCCGGCCGCCCCCGTTGACCTCGCGCACCATCGACGGCAGCTCGCCCAGCACCCGGCCCGCCCTGCCCAGCGCGCCCGGAGCGTCGACCACGACCAGCAGGTCCGTGCCGGAGGTCTCGATCACCTGGCCCGCGGTCCCCGTGCGCCGCAGGACCTCGCGCAGGGCCGCGGCGACCGGCGGCCCCGCGGGGCGGCCCGCCGTGTCCCCCTCGACGTCGACGCCCACCGCCAGGTGCAGCGGGGTCCCCGGGTCCCCGGCCGGAGCGGGGGCCCGGGTGTGTGCGTCCAGGACGGCGCGGAAGCCCGGCTCCTCCAGAAGCGCGCGGCCGGACAGGAACACCATGCGGTCCGGCCAGATCCCGTGGACGACGCCGAGCAGGGTCCCGGCGTACGAGACGGGGCCCCCGCGGTAGCGCGTCCAGGCCTCCGGCTCGGCCGACAGCCGGACGAGCTCCCCGTTCCGGGCGCCCTCCGGCAGGACCGCCTCGGCGGTGAGCGCGACGGGGTCCTCGTGGCCGGTGTGGCCGTCGACACGGACCCGCTCCGCGGACCCGGCCGCCTGAGCGTGGCCGGCCGGCGGGTCCGCCCAGGAAGGCGGCCCCGGCCAGTCCCCGGCGCCGACCAGGTCCCGTTCGGCGAGCAGCAGGAAGACGCGGGGGGAGGCCTCGTCGCACCACACGGCGTGGCAGAGCGCGTCCCATTCGCCGGCGCGGATCCAAGCGGTGGCGCCCGGCCCGAGCCGGGCGTCGCCGACCGTCAGGACCAGCCGGGGCGTCAGCAGCGTGCCGACCTCCTGGACCTCGCCCAGGGGTGACTCGAACCGGACCGCCACGAGCCGCTCGCGCATCCCGGGCTCCGGCGTCGGCGGCCCGGGCAGCGGCTCCCGTGCCGCCGTCCCCGCACCGGGCGCCGGGGGCGCCGTCGGCTGCGCCGCGAACGGCAGCGCTCCCCCGGGGACCGCGCGGCGGCCCTCGCGTCCCGTGGTGACCCGGGTGACGGAGAAGTCCGGGCCGGTCCCCCGGTTGCGGGACATGAACTCCCAGACCCGGCGGCGGACCAGCTCCCGTACGGCGGCGACGTCCCCGCGCAGCTGTGAGCCGAGCAGGGCTTCCCGTACGCCGGGCAGGAACTCGAACTCCATGTCCGCGGCGTCGCGCTCGTCCGCCCAGGGTGCGAAGAGCCCGCCGAGGGCGACCTCCGCCAGGTGCCCGTGCTCCGCGCCGCGCAGCAGGGAGCGCCGTACGAGCGTCATCACGGGCAGCGTCAGTGGTACGGCGGCCAGGTGCGCGGCGAGCTGCTGCGCGGTCGGGGAGGCGTTCGCGCGGAAGTTCTCCACCGCTTCCAGGCCGGTGGGCGGGTCGCCGGGCGCCGGCGGCGACGCGACGGCCCCCGGCGCCGCGTCCAGGCGGAGGCAGGCCATGCGCCGCCAGCGCCCGTCTCCGGACACCACCCGCGCCAGCCGGCCCAGGCTGCCGGGGGCGAGGCCGACCACCGGGACCAGCGGCGTTCCGCCGCCGTGCCGGCCGGCGCGGGCACGGGCGCGGCGTACGGCGGGCACGCGCTGCCAGGAGCGGGTGGCGGCCGCGGGCCGGACGGCCCGGACGGCGAAGGGGACGGGCCGGACGGCGCCGCGGGTCCAGAGCCGTTCGGGCAGGACGTTCAGCACGGCCACGGCGTTGTGGGTGCACCAGTGCCGGAGGACGCCGTGCAGCGGGGCCTGCCGCCAGCCGGCCGCGACGGTGTCGGAGAGGACGAGGATCAGCCGGCGGCCCGCGGGGTCGGACAGTTCGAGGGGGTTGCGGGGCGGGCCACCCCGGCCGCGGGCGACCATCGGGGTGGCACCGGGGCCGGTGCCCGTCAGCTGCCAGGTGCGCACGTCGCGGAAGACGCCGCTGCGGGTCAGCACCCGGCTGAGCTCGTCCACGAGGTCGGCCCAGAGCAGCATCGAGTGGTGGGTGTCGACGACCAGCGCCAGGTCCAGCCAGCGGCTCTCGGCGGGCCGCAGCACCGGGCTGGGCACCATCCGCTCGATGCTCCGCTCCACGGTGAGCTGTTCGTCGAGTTCCTCGCCCGGTCCCCCGATGGAACGCCGTCCGACGGGACGCAGGGCGCGCATCAGGGCGAGCGGGTCGTCGAGGGAGGCGGTGCGGGGCAACCGCAGGGGCGATCCGCGCCGCCCCCCGCCGGTGTCGGCGGGCTTCTCCCGGACGCCGGGGGCGGCGGCCGGGTAGAGGCGGACGGTCGGTTCGCCGGATGCGGGCCCGCCGGAGACCACGGGGCCCTCCGGCAGCGGCGGCTGCCCGACCGGCCGTTGCCCGGCCCGCGCGCCCGCGTCGGGGAGCGTGGCCGGAGGACCGCCGCCCCCGTCGATGCGGGCCGCGAGCCACAGGATGTCGGCGATCTCCTCCGCCCCGGCGCCGGGGTGGGGGCCACTGTCCCCGGCGCCGTCGGCGAAGGCGGCGAGGAGCCTCTCGATCACGCGGGCGGCCCGGTCAGGTGCTGCATCACGGTGGCGAGGAAGCGGTCGCGGTCGCCGGGGTCCGACCAGGCGCCGGCGAGCCGGAGTTGGATGGCGTTGAGGAGCTGGTCGGTGGCGAGGTCCCCGTCCTCGGCGCGCTCCAGGAAGCTGCGGACGAGGTCCCCGTACTCGCCGCTCTCCTCGATGTCCACGCCGAGCCGGCGGCGCACGATGCGGGCGAGCTTCTCCGGCCCGGGCGGTTCCAGGTGGAGGCGGACGCAGCGGCGCAGGAAGGCGGGCGGGAAGTCCCGCTCGCCGTTGCTGGTGAGGACGACGACGGGGAAGTACCGGCACTGGACGCGGCCCTGCGTGATCCGTACGGCCGCCTCGGGGTCGTCGTCGGTCCCGATGGCGACGGTGGGGTCCTCCTGGGCGAGGCGGGCGAGTTCGGGGATGGTGAAGCCACCGTCCTCGAAGACGGTGAGGAGGTCGCCGGGGAGGTCGATGTCGCTCTTGTCGATCTCGTCGACGAGCAGGACCCGCGGGCGGTCCTGCGGCAGCAGGGCGGTGCCGAGCGGCCCGAGGCGCAGGTAGCGGGAGATCGAGGGGGCGGGGAGCGGCGCCCCCGCGCGACCGCCGTCCGGGAGGCCCGCCGCCGCGGCCGCTCCCACCGCCGCTCCGGGGGTGCGCAGCTGCTCCAGCCCGGCCTCCTGGAGGCGCCCGATGGCGTCGTACAGGTACAGCCCGTCGCGCAGGACGGTGCGGCTGGTGATGGGCCAGTGCAGTACGGGCCCGAGGTCCAGGTCCGCGGCGATGCTGTAGGCGAGGGTGGACTTGCCCACTCCCGGCTTCCCCGTGATCAGCAGCGGCCTGCGCAGGTGCAGGGCCGTGTTGACCACGTCCTTCTCCGGTTCGTCGGGTACGTACCCCTCCCCGCGCCGACGGGTCCGCTCCCAGGCCGGTCCCCCGCAGCCGGGGGGTGCGTACCCCGGGTCGGGGATCCCGGTGAAGTCCCGCCAGGGCGGCGGGGATCCGGCCTCCAGGCGGGTGCGCCGGTCGGCGCCCGCTCCGGTCCCTTGGTACAGCCACCAGTCCTTCACCACTGCCTCTGCCTCCATCGTCGGTACCGCCGTCGGTCGGTCGTCGGGGGTTCAGGCCAGGGAACGGAGGCCCGGCATGTCGTCGGGATCGTCCCACAGGAGCACCAACCGGTCTCCCCCTGAGCCGGGTTGGAGGGCGCGCGGGGAGCCCGCGGCCGCCCCCGCGGCCGCCCGGCGCACCTCGCGCACCCGCGCGGGGAGCGCGAGGACGTCGAGCGCCCCGGGGTCCGGGCGGCCGTCGGGGCCGGCCGGTGCGAGCAGGTCCAGCAGCGGGGGCGCGGGGAGGCCGCCGCCGCGCCGCCACACGGCGACGGGGACGCCGCCCTCGATGACGGCTTCGAGCAGGCCGGCGTCCGGGGCGGCGGCGGTGTGCCCGACGACGCACGCGGGCGCCGCCGCGGCCCCGAGGTCCATCCCCAGCACGTCGGTGACCTCGGCGTCCCGCACCACGCGTACGGCGTCGGGGTGGCGGCCGCCGCGGGCGCACAGCCAGCGCCACTTGGCGTGCCACTCGGCGCGGGTGTCGGCGCGCTCCTGCGGGCACCGCACCACCACCTGGTAGAGCACGCCGAGGGCGCGGCGCCGGCCGGCCGGGCCGCGCGGGACCGGCCACTGGTCGAAGTCGGCGTCCAACAGCTCGTACGGGACGTGGAACTCGATCCGGTCCACGGCGCCGGGCGGTGCCGCCGCCCCGGCCCCGTCACCCCCTCCTTCCGGACCCCCGCCGATCAGGGCCAGTTGGCGTACGAGTTCCTGCCGTACGGCGTCCAGCCGGACCGGGGCGCCGTCCGACTCCCAGACGTGCGCCATCCGTTCGCCCCGGAGCCACATCCGGGCCAGGTACCCGTCCCCGCCGCCCGGCGGCACCTCCAGCCGGACGTGCACGGCCGATCTGCGCGGCGGCGGCGGAGGCGGGGCGAGCGCGGGAAGGCCGAGCCGCTCCCGGGTGGAACGCACCCACTCCCGCAGCCGGGCCGCCCACGCCGGGTCGCCGGCCCCGGCCCGGTCGGCGAGGAAGCGTACGAACGGCACGGCCAGGGGCATCCCGGTGCGGCCGCCCTGGCGTTCGTCGAGGTCCTGGACCACTTCCAGCAGGCTCTCCCCCGGCAGCCCGGCGTGCACGGGCGGCGCGCAGCCGGCCGCCCTGAACGCCCAGGCGTACGCGTCGTAAGCGCTGCGCGGCAGGTCCCGGCCCTCGAAGAGGTCGCCCAGCCCGTCCCAGGCCTGCTGGTCGAGGCGGGGCGTCCGGAGCCCGGCGGACACGGGCGGGGCGTCGGCGCGGGCGTCGGCGCGGGTGTCGGCGTCGGGGTGGCCGGGGGCATGGCCGTGGCCGTTCCCGACGGCCGGTCCGGGAAGGCCCGCGAAGCCGGAAAGGCCGGGGAAGTCGAGGAAGGAGCACGCATCCCAGTCCCGGTCGACGACGAACTGCGGCAGCTGCCAGCCCTCGCCGCGCTCGCGCAGTTCCTGGAACGACCGGTGGATCGACCGGGCGGCCGTGGCCAGTCCGGCGACGCCCTCCTGGACGGAGCGCTGCCCGAGCTCGCCGAGGAGCGCGTCGGTGAAGCGGCCGGCGCCGCGTTCGGCGTCGTTCTGCGCGGCCTCCCCCTCACGGGAGGCGTACAGCCGGAACTGGCGGCGGCCGGGAACGGAGTTCCCGCCCCCGTAGTCGGTGGTGCCGAAGTTCCAGCGGGTGTCGCGGGGCGCGTCGACCCGGCAGGAGTCGACGATCGCGGCCTGCAGCGGGAAGCGTCGGTGCTTGACCATGTCGGTGTGCCACCAGCGCAGCGCCGAGTCGAGGTTGAGGTGGCGGATCTGGCCGGGACGGGCGTCGGAACAGGGCAGGATCAGCTCGTGGCGCGGGCCGAGGTAGCCGTGTCCGGCCCAGAAGATCCACAACAAGTCGCCGTCGCACGCAGGGAGTTCGTCGAGAAGTGCCGATTTCGCGTTGTCCTCGGTGGCCGGGCGGTGGGCAGCTCTCAGGGAGGCCATGGCCGGGGAATCCGACCAGTCGAGGGTGTCCGGGTCGTCGAGCGGGGAGAGCAGCAGCCGGACGTTGCCGGCCGGCACCTGGGCGGGGCCGGTCAGCCAGCGGGCGAACCGCAGGGCGTCGCGGGCCGGGCCGCGCAGGTTCCACCGGTGGCTGATCTCGTAGCGCTCCACGCCCGCGACGAGCGCGAAGGTGCGGTGGGGGCCGAGGGACGGGGGGAACCGGTCGGGACGCACGGACTCGGGACGCACGGACTCGGACCGGCTCACCCGATCTCCGCCTCGGCCACCGCCTGTTCGATGCGCTCGTAGAGGGAGTCCTGCTTCCAGTAGGCGCTGTGGCAGGCGGGGAAGGGCTGCCGGCTGGTGATCTCGTGGTCGGTGACGCGGGTGTCGCCGGGGAAGACCGGGCCGGCCAGGTAGGAGAGGACGTCCTGGCGGTCGTAGACGTTGAGCCAGCGGGGGAAGCCGTACGGGAGCTTCGCGCCGGGCGCCAGCGCGGTCAGCGCGCCCAGCTCGTGCAGGAAGGGGGCCTGCGAGCCGACGGTGACGAGCAGGTCGGCGCCGGGGACGGGTTCGCCGCGGGCGGCGGCGAGGGCGAGGAGGTCGACGAGGGCGATCCCGCCCAGGCTGTGGCCGACGAGGACGACCGGGCCGGGTACGGCGGCGATCTCGGCGTGCAGGAACGCACGCAGGTCGCGGCCGCGGGCCTGGTAGCGCAGGATGTCGCCCAGCGCGGGGGTGGCGCCGACGGTGAGGGAGCCGCGCCAGGCGTTGAGCAGCGGCTGGGTGGTGACGCGCAGCGCGAGCCGGCCGAGGACGGCGGCCGCGCGGGCGCCGGGGACCCGTGCGTCGCCGCCGAGGCGGTTGGTGAGCAGCTCGACCACGCGGTCCCGTTCTGCGCTGGTGCAGTAGGCCTCGGCCCCGGCGGCGGCGAGGGCCCCGGCGGTGACGGCCCGGGCGAGGGCGGTGGCCAGCTCGCGGGCCTGCGGCTCCTCGACGGCGCGTTCCCCGGCCCGGCGGGCTTCGGCGGAGCGGGCGGTGGCCTCCAGCGCGGAGGGGTAGCCCTCGGCGAGGCCGGTGTCGCGGAGCAGGGGCCCGAGTTCGTCGTCCTCGGCGGGCCGGGCCGGTAACCCGTCCAGCAGGGCGAGCACCCTGTCTCCCGCGGCCCGTACGCCGGGCATCGCGAAGCCGTCGTCGCCGTCGCCGGGTTCGGTGTCCCAGCCGAGGCCGGGTTCCCAGCCCGTCTCGGCGAGGACGCGCAGCTCGCACAGGGGGTCGGCCACCAGCAGCGCCCACTCGGCGGTCTCGGCCTCCACCGGGTCGGCGAGGAGGCCGGGGTGGAGCGCGTCGGGGTGCGGGGTCTCCGGGTACGGGGCCTCGGGGTACGGGGCCTCGGGGCGCGGGCGCAGTCCGGGTACGGAACGGCCTCCGGCGCCGAGGGTGGCGCCGAACCGGTCGCCCCAGTAACAGGAGTCGACGGCCGCACCGGGGAAGCGGGCCGTCAGCCGCTTCCGGACCAGCGCGAACAGCGTGTCGTGCCGCTCCCGCCGTACTCCCGTTCCGTGGACAAAGAGAAAACGCATCGCCGTCCGCCCCCCTCGTACGATCGTCCCCCGCCCGGCACCTTAGCGCCGTGCGGGGAACCGGGGGCCGGGAACGGCGGGTTCAGCGCTTGCGGGCCAGGGTCAGGCCGTCGGCGATCGGCAGCAGCACGGACTCCACCCGGCCGTCGGCGCGCACGCGGGCGTTGAACTCCCGGATGGCCAGGGCGTTGCCCGCGGCGTCGGCGCGGGCGGCCTCGCCCCCGTACAGGACGTTGTCGGCGAGGAGCAGCCCGCCGGGGCGCACGCGCGGGACGAGCTGTTCCCAGTAGGCCTGGTAACCGGGCTTGTCCGCGTCCAGGAAGACCAGGTCGATGACGGGTTCCGCGGGGAGCGCGGCGAGGGTCTCCAGGGCGGGGGCGATCCGCAGGTCGATGCGGTCGTCGACCCCGGCGGCCCTCCAGGCCTCCCGGGCGATCGCGGTCCACTCCTCGGAGACGTCGCAGGCGAGGACGGTGCCGCCGGGTGACAGGCCCGCGGCGAGCGCGAGCGTCGAGTACCCGGTGAACGTGCCGACCTCCACGATCCGCCGTGCGCCGGTGAGTTTGGCGAGCAAGGTGAGGAGCACGCCCTGCTCGTGGGAGACCTGCATCTGGGCCGGGCCGCCCAAGGCGCGGGTGCGCTCGACCAGTTCCCGCTGGACGGGGGTCGGCGGTTCGGCCTGGGCCACCAGGTAGTCGTACACCTCCCTGGTGAGCGGCACGGTCTTGACTCCGTCTTCGGTCCTGCTCATACGGGTCTCCTTGCGTCGACGGGCACGGCGGGAGGGAACCACGGCCGCAGCCGCCGTGGCCGGGGCGTTGGCGGCCGGGGCCGGGGCAGCCGGGTCCGGGAATCACACCCGTCTCGTCAACGACGGTGGCGGCGGGCGGAAACGGACCGTGCGCCGCTCAGCGGCCGGCGGGCCGGGCCGGCCGGCCCGGCGGGCGCGCGAGCGGCGGTCAACTCCGCAAGACCAGCGGTGCGTTGGGAGTGCCCGGCGGTGGCGACGGGTGGCGGACCGCTTCGATGTCCGCCGTGTGGGACGTGGATTCCGCGGTCATGCCCACCACCGTCACACCCCGAGCACGCTAGAGGTCAAGGGAACGACCGAACGGCCACGGGGCGCCGGCCGGACGAGCGGCGGACCGCCACCGGCCGACGGCATGCCCGGACAGGGTGCCGCGGGGCCCGGGAGGTACGACTCAGCCGCGTGGGACGACCGTGCCCGACGCACCGGGCGGCTGTGACGACGGACACGCCCCGCCCGCGGAACCGCACGGCCCCCACCCCCATCGAACGGGGCGGAAAAGAATCGGACGGGTGAACGGGCGGGAGTGCCACACATGTCGAACGAGGTCCGCCGGCGGGCCCTGCGCGCCACCGTGCTCGCCGTCGTCCTCACCGCGCTGCTCGTCACGGGCGGCTGGTACGTGTGGGAACTGCGCGGCATCGCGGCCCACCGCGCGGACGGCAACCCGGCCGACGGCACCTACCTGCAGGACCCCGAACGCGCCGACCGGACCGCCTTCGCCGTCCTGGAGTCGGTCACCCAGGGCAACCCTGAACCCGCGCCCGCGCAGGGCGCCGAGACCTCGGCCGCGGCCGCTCCGGAACGGTGGCGGTCCGGCGGGTGGAGTCCCTCCGCTCCCCTGGAGGCCCGGCCCGTACCCGCCCGGCCCTCGGTCGGGGCGCTGTTCTCCCCCGGTGACGACGCCGACCCCGACCACCACTGCTCGGCGGTCGTGGTCCACTCCCCCGCCGGCGACCTGATCGCCACCGCCGCCCACTGCGTGTACGGCAGCGGCTTCCGCACGAACCTGGCCTTCGCCCCGGGCTACCGGGACGGCACGGCTCCGTACGGGGTCTGGGTGCCCACACGCATCGACGTGGACCCGCGCTGGAGCGAGGACCAGGACCCCGACCACGACCTCGCGTTCGTCCGCCTGCGCCGGCCCGGCTACCCGGAGCAGCGGCTGGAGGACATCACGGGCGCCGAGACGATCGGGTTCGGTACCGAACTCCCCGCTCCCGCCCGGCTCACGGGGTACCCGAACGACACCGAACAACCGGTCGACTGCCGCACCACCGCCGCCGCGGCCGGTCCGACGCAGCTGCGCCTGGACTGCGCGGACGTCCCCAACGGCACGAGCGGCGGTCCCGTCCTGACCGACGGCCACACCCTGATCGGGGTGATCGGCGGCCGGGACGGCGGCGGTGACGACGAGACCTCCTACAGCATCCGCTTCGGCGACGCCGCCCGCGCCCTGTACGAACGCTCCACCCGGGGCTGAGCACCGGGCGTTCGGAACGAGGACTGCGGGAGCACGACGGGATCCGACCCCCGCGCCCCGCCCTGCGCCCGGGCCCGACCGGGAGGCGGCGGCCCCGCACGGGATGGCCGCCGAGGGCCTCGGCTCCCCCGGCGTGCCGGGGGGAATCGCCCGCGCCCTTCACCTCCCGAAACCCTCGTCCTGCCCACCGGACGACCCTCCCGGCCCCGGCGGCCTCGAGGGGGTGTCGTCACAGCCCCTGGGTGGTTGTCCGTAGCGTCGTCGTCCATGCCGCCGAGTCTCCGGGGCCGGCGGCGCGCCGGTCAGGTCCCGTCCGGGGCGCCTTGAGGCGCTCCGGGGGCGGACGGACTCACATCGGGGCGCCCACCCGACCCGCACACGACCCCGCCCGGTTCGGCGGGGGTCAGTCGAGGCAGAACTCGTTGCCCTCGCCGTCCTGCATAGCGGGCGAGGCGCTCGGGTTCCGCGCAGTCGAAGGTGACCTGGAACTGCCTGATCGATGGCACGGGCACACCCTGACAGCGCGGCCCCGCGGTCCGGCGGCCGCAGCGGCGCCGGTCGGACAGACCCCTTAGGCTTCCCCCGTGAACGACACCACACCTGGCATACGGATCCGGCCGGGCACCCCGGCGGACGCACCGGCGGTGCTGGACATGCTCGACGCCGCGGTGGCCTGGATGAACGCCCGCGGCAACACCGAGCAGTGGGGCACGACACCGTACTCGCAGAAACCGGGCGGGGTGGAGCGGGTCGAGCGGTACCTGACGGAGAACTCCCCGCACATCGCCGAGCGGGACGGAGTGCCCGTCGGAGCAGTGGTGTTGGACACCGGCCCCAGCCCGCGGATGCCGATCCCGCCGGCCGGGGAAGCCGAGCGCTACGTCCGGCTGCTGGTCACCGACCGGCAGCACGCGGGCAGGGGGTTCGGGGCCGCCCTGCTGGAGCACGCCGCGGAGGAGACCCGGCGCGCCGGTGTGGAGCTGCTGCGGGTCGACTGCTGGGCCGGCGGCGGGGGCGGGCTCGTCGCGTTCTACGCGCGCAACGGTTTCACCCCCACCGAGCCGTTCCTGTCGGGGACGTGGCCGGGGCAGGTACTGGCCCGACGGGTCGGCTGACGGCGGCAGGCGGCGGCCCGACGGGCCGGCTGACGGCGCCCCACCCTCTCCCGGCGGCCTCCCGTGGCGACTTGTCGGGTGTGCGTCCGCGCGCGAGGATCGGGGCATGCCCAGCGAGCGTCTCATGCGCATCCACAGCCCCGAGTTCCAGGCGATGGCCGACAGGGTCCTGCGCGTCACCGAGCTGACCTCCCGCCTCAACGTCCTGCCCTTCGAGGACGAAGCGGGCAAGGCCGCGCTGTGGGAGGAGATCCTCGGCGGGCCGCTGCCGCCGAGAACCACGATCTACCCCCCGTTCTACACGGACCACGGCCTGCGCCTCGACCTCGCCGAGCGCGTGTTCATCAACCAGAACTGCACGTTCCTGGACTACGCCGGCATCCGGCTCGCCGAGCGCGTCATGGTCGGGCCGAAGGTCACGTTCATCACCGGTGGCCATCCGGTCGATCCCGAGGAGCGGCGGCTGTACCTCACCGGCGCGCCCATCGACGTCGCGGAGAACGTGTGGATCGGCGCCGGTGCCACGATCCTGCCCGGCGTCAGTATCGGCCGCGATGCCGTGATCGCCGCCGGCGCCGTCGTTGCCGACGACGTACCCCCGGCGAGCCTGGTGACCGGCCCCAAAGCCACCGTGAACCGGCAGTGGTGACGACCTCCGCGGACGGATCGACGCCCTGACCCGTGCTCACGCCTTCCGGAGGGGCGACGCGGTGGTGTTCGCGGTGACCCCGGACACCGCGTACGGCTTCGGCCGGGACGACGGGGTCTACACGCACACGCGGTGGACGTTCTGAGCGCGGGCTCCGCGACGCCGCTGGGGACGCCGGGCCGGGGCCGTGGCCCCGGGGGGCGGGGGGCCCGGGGGCCCGGGGGCGTCAGAGCGGCAGGGACGCGTACGAGACGCCGGTGAGCTTCTCGGAGGCGGTCCAGAGACGTTCCCCGGACGTGTCGTCCAGGGTCCACTTCGCCCGCCAGGAACGGGCCGGGGCGCCCCGCCAGCCGAACCGCGGCCCGATGAAGTCGTCCGGGCGGACGCCGGGGGCGGTGGCCGCGTAGAGGGTGGGCAGGGCGCCCGAAGCGGCGGGCTGGGCGACGACCGCGTTCCCGAGGGCCGCCACGCGCGAGTTGAGGCTGCGGCCCTCCTCCTTCGCCGCACCGGCGTGGAGGTTGGTGGAGGCGTACCCGGGGTGGGCGGCGGCCGCGACGATCGTCTCCCCGGCGTCGGCGAAGCGGCGGGACAGCTCGTGGGTGAAGAGCAGGTTCGCCGTCTTGGAGCGGCCGTACGCCACCCAGCGGCGGTAGCCGTGCTCGCTGCCGAGGTCGGCGAGGTCGATGTCGCCGAGCGCGTGGAAGCCGCTGGAGACGTTGACGATCCGGGCGCCGGGGGCGGCGGAGCGCATCCTCGGCAGGAGTAGCCCGGTCAGGGCGAAGTGCCCGAGGTGGTTGACGCCGAACTGCGTCTCGAAGCCGTCCGCGGTCCGCCCGTACGGCAGCGCCATCACGCCCGCGTTGTTGACCAACAGGTCGAGGTGTCCGTGGCGTTGCCCGAACGACCTCGCGAACTGCCGTACCGAGGCGAGATCGGCCAGGTCCAGCTCGGCGAACTCCACTTCCGCGGCGGGTACTTCGTTGCGCAGGCGGATCACGGCGGCGCGCCCCCGGGCGGCGCTCCGGCAGGCCAGCACCACGACCGCCCCGCGCCGGGCGAGCTCACGGGAGGCGGCGTAGCCGATCCCGCTGTTGGCTCCGGTGACGACCGCGGTGCGGCCGCTCTGGTCCGGGATGTGCGTGGCGTTCCAGCCGGGCATGGCTTCTCCCTCGCGACACGGTGGGTTACCTCCGGTAAATCCGGGCCACCCTACTCGGGGCCGATCGCCGCCGACACCAGCACGTCCCCGGCCGCCGCCCGGCTGTACAACACGGTACGTCCGGTGCGGCGCCGCAGGATCAGCCGCGCCCCGAGCAGCACCTTCAGCTGCCCCGCCACCGCTCCCAGGCTCAGCCCGGTCAGCGCCACCAGCTGCGTCGTGGACTTCGGGCTCTCCAGCAGCACCAGCACCCGTGCCCGTACGGGTCCCAGCAGCCGGACCAGCGCCTGCGGGGCGCCGGCTGCCGGCTGCGCCAGCTGCCCCGCGCAGGGGTACACCAGGGCGTGCCGGCCCGGGCCGGCCCACGACACCCACCCGTGCCCCGGCGTCACGGGGACGAACACCAGCCCGGCACAGCCCGTGAGGTCGCGCGGCGGCCGCTCCTGGAGGTTGATCCGCAGGCGCCCCGCGCCGAGCCAGGCCATTCCCGGCCGCATCCCGGAGAGCGCCGCCGCCCATCCGCCCAGGCTCAACTCCCGCGTGCGCAGCAGCACGTCCGCCTCGGCGATCCGGCGCCGCCGCTCCCAGTCCGGGAGCACGGCCTCGGTCCAGACCCACTCCAGCACCTCGGCGGCGCGCGGGCCGAGCCCCCGGGAGCGGGCGAGGGAGGCGGGCAGCCCGGACGCGGCGCGCAGGTCCGTACGGACCACGGCGTCCGGGGTCGCGCGCACCGACGCCAGCTCCTCCGCGAAGGGGCGGCCGTCGGGCGGCGGGGTCAGGAAGCCCGCGTTCCACACCCGGCCGAGGGCCGCCCGGACGAGTGCGGCGTCGAGCGGGTCGGCCGCCAGCCGGGCCCGGTAGTGCGGGAGCCGGTCGGCGAGCCAGGCCCGGTCGCCCGGATGCGCGGCGGTCCGCCGCTCCAGTGCCATCAGCGCGGCCGTGGTCTCGGCGAGCGCGGACACCACGAACCGGCTCCCGGCCAGCGCGTCGGTGTCGATCCGCCACCACCCCATCCCGCCCCCCTCCTCCCGGCGCCGCCTCCGGCCCCACCTCGGTCGCCGGCCCGGTCGCCGCCGCCCACTCGCCCTCCGGCCCCGGCACCCCCCGGGGCTCCGCCCCGCCGACCCGTCACCCCGCCGCCCCGTCGGGACGCCGGCACCGACCGGTTCGCGTACCCGCCCGTGACCAGCGCGGGCCGTGGGCCACCACGGGCCACCACGTTTCGCCTCCGCGCGAAACTCTAGGCGCCCCGCCGGCCCGCCCCGAGACTCCCCGCATGCCCCGGACCTACCGCGCGCTCGCCCGCGTCCCCGAGTTCAGCCCGTTCTTCGCCGCCACCGCCCTGCGGACCGGCGCCTCGACCGTCGGCGGGCTCGCCCTCGGCGTCCTCGTCTACGACCGCACCAACAGCCCGCTCCTGGCCGCGCTCGGCATGTTCGGCCCCTCCCTCGCCCACGTGCTCGGCGCGACCCTGCTGCTCTCCGCCGCCGACCGGCTTCCCCCGCGGGCCGCCCTCGGCGGCCTCGCAACCCTCGCCGCGCTCGGCAGCGCCCTGCTCGCCGTGGCCGGCCTTCCGCTGTGGGCCGTGTTCGCGGTGCTGCTCGGCCAGGGGCTCGCCGACTCCCTGGCCGGCGGGGTCCGGTACGGGCTGCTGACCGAGATCCTGCCGTCCGACGACTACCTGCTCGGCCGCTCCCTGCTCTCCGTCTGCGGCGGCGCGACGCAGATCGCCGGCTTCGCCGCCGGCGGCCTCCTCGTCGCCGCGCTCTCCCCGCACGGGGCGTTGCTGGCGGCCGCCGGGCTGGGGCTGGCCGGCGCGCTCACCGTGCGGCTCGGGCTGCGCCGCCGCCCGCCGCGCGCGGTCGGCAGGCCCTCGCCGGGCCTGACCTGGCGCACCAACGCCGCCCTGCTCTCCGACCCGTCCCGGCGCGCCCTGTACCTGGCCCTGTGGGTCCCCAACGGCCTGATCGTGGGCTGCGAGGCGCTGTTCGTCCCGTACGACCCCGCCCATGCCGGCCTGCTGTTCGGCTGCGCCGCCGCCGGGATGCTGGTCGGGGACACCCTCGTCGGGCGCTGGCTGCCCGCGCGGCTGCGGGCCCGGCTGGCGGCCCCGCTGCGGCTGCTGCTGGCCGTGCCGTACCTGGTCTTCGCCCTGGAGCCCGGGGCCGTCCTCGCCACGGTCGCGGTGACCGTGGCCTCCGTCGGGTACTCGGCGGGGCTGCTGATGCAGGAGCGGCTCGTCGCCCTGCTCCCCGAGGGGACGCAGGGCCAGGCGCTCGGGCTGCACTCGGCCGGGATGCTGACCCTGCAGGGCCTGTGCGCCGCGCTGGCCGGAACCGTCGCCCAGTTCACCTCGCCCGGTGTCGCCATCACCGCCCTCGCCACGGCCTCCGTCCTGGTCACCCTGGCTCTGGAGCGCAGCCTGCGCCCCAGTAGGCTGCGGGTTGACCCCCCGCACGCCCCTACTCCCGTTCACCGAGGTACCGCGCAGTGAGCTCCGTACCATCCCCCTCGCCCGTGACGGTCGTCGGCCTCGGCGCCGACGGCTGGGCCGGGCTCACCGCCGCCGCCCGGTCCGCCCTCGGCTCCGCCGACGTACTGATCGGCGGGCCCCGCCAGTTGGACCTGCTGCCCGGCGCCGAATGCCCCGGCGAGCGGGTGGCGTGGCCGAGCCCGCTGCGGCCGGCCGTGCCGAAGCTGATGGCGGAACACGCGGGCCGCCGCATCGCGGTCCTCGCCAGCGGCGACCCGATGTTCTACGGCATCGGCCGCGCCCTCGCCCAGGAGCTGGGCCCCGACGCCCTGCGGATCCTCCCGCACCCCTCCTCGGTGTCGTACGCCTGCGCCCGGCTGGGCTGGCCGGTGGAGGACACCGAGGTCGTCACGGTCGTCGGCCGCCCGGTGGCCCGCCTCGCGGCCGCGCTGTACGAGGGACGGCGGGTGCTGGTGCTGAGCGCGGGCGCCGGCTCCCCCGGTGAGATCGCCGCGCTGTTGCGGGAGCGGGGCTTCGGTCCGAGCCGGATGCGGGTGCTGGAACAGCTCGGCTCCGAGCGCGAGGACGCGTACGAGGGCGTCGCGGACGGCTGGGAGCACCCGGCGCGCGATCCCCTGAACGTGGTGGCCGTCGACTGCCGCCGGGACCCCGCGCACGCGGGCCCTCGGCTCGGCGCGACTCCCGGCCTGCCGGACGCCGCGTACGAACACGACGGGCAGCTCACCAAGCGGCACGTCCGGGCGGCGACGCTGGCCGCGCTGGCCCCGGCCCCGGGGGAGCTGCTGTGGGACATCGGCGGAGGCTCCGGATCGATCGGCATCGAGTGGATGCGTACGCACCCGTCGTGCCGGGCGGTGGCGGTGGAGCGCGTCCCCAAGCGTGCGGAGCGCATGGCGCGCAACGCGGCCGCCCTCGGCGTCCCCGGCCTGCACGTGGTCGTCGGCGCCGCACCGGACGCGCTCTCCGGGCTCCCGGCCCCGGACGCCGTGTTCATCGGCGGCGGCCTGACGGCGCAGGGCGTCCTCGACACGGTCTGGGCGGCGCTGGCCCCCGGCGGCCGGCTCGTCGTCAACACCGTCACCCTGGAGTCGGAGGCGGTCCTCGCCGAGCGCCACCGGCGGCACGGCGGTGACCTGGTGAAGCTCGCCGTCGCGCACGCCGTGCCGGTCGGCGGTTTCACGGGCTGGCGGCAGGCCATGGCGGTCACGCAGTGGTCGGTGACGAAGCCGGCGCAGACGGAGCGGACGCCGGAAGCGGCGCAGACGGAGCGGGCGGCGGAAACGGCCGGGACCGCGCAGACCAAGGAGACGGAGCAATCATGACCGTGTACTTCATCGGTGCGGGCCCCGGCGCCGCCGACCTGATCACGGTGCGCGGCGCCCGGACCCTGGCCGCCGCCCCCGTCTGCCTGTACGCGGGCAGCCTGGTCCCGCGCGAGCTGCTGGCCGAGTGCCCGCAAGGCGCGCGGCTGGTCGACACCTCGCGGCTGAACCTGGACGAGATCGTCGCCGAGTGCGTCCGGGCGCACGCGGCGGGCCTGGACGTGGCCCGGCTGCACTCCGGCGACCCGTCGATCTTCAGCGCGGTCGCGGAGCAGATGCGCCGGCTGGACGCGGCGGGCATCCCGTACGAGGTGGTCCCGGGCGTACCGGCCTTCGCCGCGGCGGCGGCCGCGCTCAAGCGGGAGCTGACGGTCCCCACCGTCGGGCAGACCGTGATCCTGACCCGGATCGCGCAGCAGGCCACCCCGATGCCGCCGGGCGAGGACCTGGCCACGCTGGGCCGCAGCGGCGCGCTGCTGGTGCTGCACCTGGCCACCCGGTACGTGGACCGGGTGGTGGACGAACTGCTGCCGCACTACGGCGCCGCATGTCCGGCGGCCGTGGTGGCGATGGCGAGCCGTCCGGACGAACTGGTCCTGCGCGGCACCCTGGCCGACATCGCCGCCCAGGTGAAGGAGGCCGGGCTGGTGCGCACCGCGGTGATCCTGGTGGGGCGCACGCTGGCCGCGGAGCAGTTCCGCGACAGCCACCTGTACTCCCCCGAGCGCGACCGGCATGCCTGCTGATCCGGGCCGTTCCGAGGGCCGCCACGTACTGGTCCTGGGCGGTACGACGGAGGCCCGCCGCCTCGCGCAGGCGCTGGCCGGCGCCCCGGCGGAACCGGCCTCCGGGACCGGGGAACCGGTGCCCGGCGGTCCGCCGTCCGGGCCGTGGGACGCGACCCGCGTCACGACCTCCCTCGCGGGGCGGGTCGCCTCGCCGGTGCTCCCGCCGGGCGAGTCCCGCATCGGCGGTTTCGGCGGCCCCGCCGGGCTCGCGGCCTGGATCGCCGCCCACGGGGTCACGCACGTCGTCGACGCCACCCACCCGTTCGCGGAGCGGATGAGCTTCAACGCGGCCCGGGCCGCGGAGCTCACCGGCGTCCCGCTGCTGGCGCTGCGGCGCCCCGGCTGGAGCCCCGACCCGGGCGACGCCTGGACGTTCGCGGACTCCCTCGCCGGGGCGGCCGCGGTGCTGCCGGAGCTGGGCGGCGGGCGGGTGTTCCTGACCACCGGCCGGACGGGCCTGCACGCCTTCGCGCACCTGGCCGACCGCTGGTTCCTGGTGCGCTCGGTGGACCCGCCGGCCGGCCCGGTACCGCCGCGGCTCGAAGTCCTGCTGGACCGCGGCCCGTTCACCCTCGACGGCGAGCGGGAGCTGCTGGCCGGCCACCGTATCGACGTCCTGGTCACGAAGGACAGCGGCGGCTCGGCCACCGCGCCGAAACTCACCGCGGCCCGCGAGGCCGGCCTCCCGGTCCTCGTCGTACGCCGCCCCCCGACCCCGCGGGGCGTCCCGGAAGCACACTCGCTCCCCGCGACCCTCCACTGGCTGTCCCACACCCCGTAACACCCCCGCCCGCCACCCGGGCGGCACGGGTGGCGGGGTGGGGGGGTGGGGGGGTGGGGGTCAGCCGTAGCGGCGGGGCGTCCAAGTGAGGCGGGAGCCGTCGGGGCGGTCCGTGACCCGGGTCTGCGAGGAGCCGATCAGCAGGATCGTGCGCATGTCGACCTCGGACGGCTCCAGTTCGGCGAGCGTGACGATCCGCACCGACTGCTCCGGCCCGCCCACGTCCCGCGCCACGACCACCGGGGTCTGCGGCGAGCGCAGCTCCAGCAGCAGTTCGCGGGCCTGCGCGACCTGCCAGGTACGGGTCCGCGAACCGGGGTTGTACAGGGCGAGCACCAGATCGGCCGCCGCGGCGGCGCGCAGCCGCTCCGCGATGACCTCCCACGGCTTGAGCCGGTCCGAGAGGGAGACGGTGGCGTAGTCGTGGCCGAGCGGGGCCCCGGCGGCGGCCGCGGCCGCGTTGGCGGCGGTCACCCCGGGCAGGACCCGTACGGGCACGTCCGCGTACTCCGGCTGCGCCGCGGCCTCCAGGACGGCGGTGGCCATGGCGAAGACGCCCGGGTCGCCGCCGGAGACCACGGCCACCCGCCGCCCGCGGCGGGCCAGGTCGAGGGCGAACTCGGCGCGCTCGGACTCCACCTTGTTGTCCGAGCCGTGCCGCACCTGGCCCGGCTTGACCGGCACCCGGTCCAGGTAGGTGGTGTAGCCGACCAGCACCTCGGCGTCGGCCAGCGCCCGCCGGGTCTCCGGGGTGAGCCACAGCGGGCCCGCCGGGCCGGTGCCGACGACCACGACCCCGCCGGGCCCGGACGGCACGCTGCCCGGGTTGCCGATCCGGCTGGGGACGACGGCGACGGCGAAGTACGGGACGGACCCGGGATCGGTGTCGGCGAGGATGCCGGTGCGCTCCCCGTCCATGGTGGCGCGCTCCACGTAGCGGGCCTCGGCGAGCCGGCCGCTGCGCTCCATGGCCCCCAGGACGGCGGGGAAGGTGCGGCCGAGCTTCATGACGACCGCCGAGTCGGTGGCGGCGAGACGCGCGGCGATCTCGTCCTCGGGCAGGGTGCCGGGCAGGATCGTCAGCACCTCCTCGCCCTCGACGAGCGGCGTGCCGAGGCGGGCGGCGGCGGCGCTCACGGAGGTGACGCCGGGGATGACCTCGGTGTCGTACCGGTGCGCGAGCCGCTTGTGCATGTGCATGTACGAGCTGTAGAAGAGCGGGTCGCCCTCCGCGAGCACGGCGACGTTCCGGCCGGCGTCCAGGTGCGCGGCCAGGCGGGCGGCGGCGGACTCGTAGAACTCGTCCATCGCGCCCTGGTAGCCGCCGGGGTGGTCGGTGGTCTCGGTGGTGACCGGGTAGACCAGCGGCTCCTCGACGTGGTCCTCGCGCAGGTGCTTCGCGGCGATGGAACGGGCGATGGAACGGCCGTGCCGGGCGCTGTGGTAGGCGACGACGTCCGCGGCGGCGATCGCCTCGACCGCGCGCAGGGTCATCAGGGAGGGGTCGCCGGGGCCGAGTCCGACGCCGTAGAGGCGTCCCGCGGTCGACTCGGCGGTCGGCTCGGCGGCCTGTTCGACGGCGGCGCTCATTCGGCCACGCTCGCGATGGCGTTGACGGCGGCGGCCGCGATGGCGCTGCCGCCGCGGCGGCCCCGCACGATCAGGTGGTCGAGCCCGGAGGGGTGCGCGGCGAGGGCGTCCTTGGATTCCGCCGCACCGATGAAGCCGACGGGCACGCCGATGACGGCGGCGGGACGCGGAGCGCCCTCCTCGATCATCTCCAGCAGCCGGAACAGCGCGGTCGGCGCGTTGCCGACGGCGATGACCGAGCCCTCCAACAGGCCCCGTTCACGCCACACTTCGAGTGCGGCGGCGCTGCGCGTGGTGCCCATCCTCGCCGCCAGGTCCGGCACGGAGGGATCGGAGAGGGTGCAGATCACGTCGTTGCCTGCGGGCAGCCGTGTGCGCGTGACACCGCTGGCGACCATCTGCACGTCGCACAGGACCGGCGCGCCCGCCTCCAGGGCGGCGCGTGCCCTCAGCACCACCTCGGGGGTGTACCCGAGGTCCTGCGGAAGGTCGGTCATCCCGCAGGCGTGAATCATGCGCACCGCGACCTGGGCGACCGAGGCGGGCAGCCCGGAGAGGTCGGCCTCGGCACGGATCGTGGCAAAGGACTGGCGGTAGATCGCGGCGCCGTCCTTCTCGTACTCGAACACTGTGTACTCGCTCATCTCTTCACTGCGTCTTCGGAGGTGGTGCGGGCTGCCGTGAGGGCGGCGGCCAGGTCGGGACGGTACGGCAGGGGCCGTCCGTGCACGGAGAGGCGGTAGCCGTCCGCGGTGGCGAGGGCGTCGACCCAGGCGGTCCCCCGCGGGTGGCCGCACCGGCGCTCGCAGCCGGACCAGTGCACGGGCAGGGGGCCGCGGGACGCGTGGACGACGGCGGCCGCGTCGGCGCGCACGTCCGCGAGGGACTTGGCGCAACCGGGCCGCCCCGTACAGGCGGTGACGGACCGTCGGGGGTCGTCGGCGGCGGTGATCAGACCGGCGTCGGCGAGCCCGGCGAGGGCCAGGCCGGCACGGTCGGCGGGCAGGCCCGGGACGACGATCCCGCGCCAGGGCGTGAGGCGGAGCCGTCCCGTGAGACCGGCCAGGCGGCGCCACTGGTCACCGGTCAGCCGCCCGAAGGGCGCCAGGACGGACAGCGCGGCGGTCCCGCCGGGGCCGGACACGAGGCCCGGTTCGGGCGCGGCCGGGGCGCCGGCCTGCCGGGCGGGCACGGGGGCGCGCTCGGCGGCGATCCCGGCGGCGACGAGCCGTACGGTCAACCGGGCGCAGGACAGGGCGTGTTCGGGGGGCAGCTCGTTCACCCGCCAGGCGCGGGTGCCGGCTTCGCGGGCCGCGTCGAGGAAGTACGCGGCGGCCACCAGGGCGGCCCGGGGGGCGTCCGACGCGGCGACGAGCGCGCCGTCGCGCGAGCCGGCCGTCCACAGCAGGGCCCGGCCGTGGTCCCGCGCGGTGAGGTTCACGTCCGCGGCGAGGGAGGCGACGTCGCCGCGGCCGTCGTCGAGGGCGAAGAGGAAGCGTCCGGACAGGGCGGCCGCGGCCGGGTCGGCGCACAGCAGTCCGTCCAGTTCCGGAACCCAGGGCGCCACGTCGGGCAGCCCGCGTCCGTCCAGGCCGGTCAGCGGCGACGCGACGACGTTGCGGACCCGCTCGTGGGCGGGGGCGGGCAACAGCCCGACTGCCGCCAGCAGCTCCGCCAGCTCGCCGCCGCAGCTCGCCCCGAGGCCGCGCAGCTGTACGTTGCCGCGCGAGGTGAGATCGAGGTGGCCGTCGCCGAGTCGCTGCGCGGCCTGCGCCAGGGCCAGGGCGGCCCGGCCGTCGAGCAGCCCGCCGGGGATGCGCACCCGCGCCAGGAACCCGTCGTCGGCCGTGTGCAGCCGCAGCGCGCCGGGGCAGGCGTCACCGCGGTCCCGTATGACGGGTTCGTCGCGCGGCACGGCGGAGGCGGGCGGGGGCGGGGGCATGGCGGCGAGCATACCCACGATTCCCGCCCCCCGACCTGTGTCCGTCACCACCCCGGAGCCCGGCACACCGCCCGCGCGCGAACAGCCGGTCACCAGCCCCGTCCAGCCCCGCCGGCGTGTGAGGCGCGGGGTCCGGGGCGGAGCACCGGGGACCGGACCCCGCCGCACCGACCCGCACGCCCGCCGCCGGCGAACCGACACCCCCACCCGCCCAGGCAGCCCCGGCAGCCCCGCCCCAGACGGACCCGTCAGCCCCAACGGACGCCCGCGGACCGGCGGGACCAGCCCCCCACTCCCGGCCAGGGATCACGCCACCTAGGATGACCACCGGCAGGCCGCTCGGCCCGCCATCGCCGAGGACGGCGATCTGGGAGGAAGCCCGGTGCGATTCCGGCGCGGTCCCGCCACTGTGAACCCCGCGCAGCGCTCGGCGGGGTGAGTCAGGAACTCCCGCCGACCTCACTGCCCGGGGCGCGGAAACCCCGAGGAAGGCCTGCCGCCGCATGATCCTGCTGCTGTCGACGTCCGACACCGATCTGCTCAGCGCCCGCGCCGCGAACACGGCGGACGGCCCCGTGCCGTACCGGTTCGCGAACCCCTCCCGCCTTCCCCTCGACGACCTGCCCGGCCTCCTCGACGGGGTCGGCCTCGTCGTCGTACGCCTCCTCGGCGGCCTCCGCGCCTGGCAGGAGGGCCTCGACGTACTGCTGGCCCCCGACCAGCACCGCCCGGTCGTGGTCCTGACCGGTGAGCAGGCCCCGGACGCGCAGCTGATGGAGGCCTCCACGGTCCCGATCGGCATCGCGGCCGAGGCCCACGGCTACCTCGCCCACGGCGGCCCCGCCAACCTCGGCCAGCTGGCCCGTTTCCTCTCCGACACGGTCCTGCTGACCGGCCACGGCTTCGAGCCGCCCGCGGCCTCCCCGACCTGGGGCCCGCTGGAGCGCACCGCCGGCCGGACCGACGGCCCCCGGGTCGCCGTGCTGTACTACCGCGCCCACCAGATGAGCGGCAACACCGCCTTCGTGCACGCCCTGTGCGAGGCCGTGGAGGCTCACGACGCGCAGCCCGTGCCGCTGTACGTGTCCTCCCTGCGCGCCCCCGAGCCGGAGCTGCTGGCCGCGCTCCAGGGGGTCGACGCCGTGGTCACCACCGTCCTGGCGGCCGGCGGCACCAAGCCCGCGACCGCCTCGGCCGGCGGCGACGACGAGTCCTGGGACGCGGGCGCCCTCGCCTCCCTCGGCGTACCGATCCTGCAGGCCCTGTGCCTGACCGGCTCGCGCAGCAACTGGGAGGAGAACGACGAGGGCCTCTCCCCCCTGGACTCCGCCACCCAGGTCGCCGTGCCCGAGTTCGACGGCCGTCTGATCACCGTTCCGTTCTCCTTCAAGGAGTTCGACGCGGACGGCCTGCCCGCCTACGTGGCCGACCCCGAGCGGGCCGCCCGCGTCGCGGGGATCGCCGTGCGCCACGCGCGGCTGCGGCACATCGCCCGCCGCGACAAGAAGGTCGCGCTGGTTCTCTCCGCGTACCCGACCAAGCACTCCCGCATCGGCAACGCGGTCGGCCTGGACACCCCGGCCAGCGCCGTCGAGCTGCTGCGCACGCTGATCGCCGGCGGGTACGACTTCGGTCCCGTCGAGGGGATCCCGGGCCTGGTGTCGGGCGACGGCGACGAGCTGATCCGCGCCCTCATCGAGGCCGGCGGCCACGACCAGGACTGGCTGACCGAGGAGCAGCTGGCCCGCAATCCGGTCCGCATCCCGGCCGCCGACTACCGGCGCTGGTTCGCGCAGCTCCCCGCCGAGCTGCGCGAGAGCGTCGAGCGGCACTGGGGCGAGGCGCCGGGCGAGATGTTCGTCGACCGGTCCTCGAATCCGGAGGGCGACATCGTCCTGGCGGCCCTGCGCCGCGGGAACCTCCTCATCCTGATCCAGCCGCCGCGCGGCTTCGGCGAGAACCCGATCGCGATCTACCACGACCCGGACCTGCCGCCCTCGCACCACTACCTGGCCGCGTACCGCTGGATCCAGGCCCGCACGGAGGACGGCGGATTCGGCGCCGACGCGATGATCCACCTGGGCAAGCACGGCAACCTGGAGTGGCTGCCGGGCAAGAACGCGGGCCTGTCCGCGGCCTGCGCGCCCGACGCCGCCCTCGGCGACCTTCCGCTGATCTACCCCTTCCTGGTCAACGACCCGGGCGAGGGCACGCAGGCCAAGCGCCGCGTGCACGCCACCCTGATCGACCACCTGGTGCCGCCGATGGCGCGCGCGGAGTCGTACGGGGACATCGCGCGCCTGGAGCAGCACCTCGACGAGTACGCGCAGATCTCGGCGATGGACCCGGCGAAGCTGCCGGCCATCCGCGCCCAGATCTGGACCCTGATCCAGGCCGCGAAGCTCGACCACGACCTCGGTCTTGACGAGCGTCCCGACGACGAGGGCTTCGACGACTTCCTGCTGCACGTCGACGGCTGGCTGTGCGAGATCAAGGACGCCCAGATCCGCGACGGACTGCACGTCCTGGGCGGCGCCCCGACGGGTGCGGCCCGGGTCAACCTGGTCCTGGCGATCCTGCGCGCCCGCCAGATCTGGGGCGGGACGACGGCCCTGCCGGGCCTGCGCGAGGCGCTGGGCCTGGACGAGTCCGCGGCCACCCGCACCTCGGCGGACGCCGTCGAGGAGACGGCCCGCGCCCTGGTGCAGGCGATGGAGGACGCGGACTGGTCCCCGGAGGCCGTCGCGGCGGTCGCCGGGGGGCACTCGGCCGACGTCGCCGCGGTCCTCGCCTTCGCGGCGCGGGAGGTGGTTCCCCGCCTCGCGGGCACGGTGGACGAGATCGCGCACGTGGTGAGCGCCCTGGACGGCTCGTTCGTCCCGGCCGGCCCCTCGGGCTCGCCGCTGCGCGGCCTGGTGAACGTCCTGCCGACCGGCCGCAACTTCTACTCCGTCGACCCCAAGGCCGTCCCGTCGCGACTCGCCTGGGAGACCGGCCAGGCCCTGGCGGAGTCGCTGCTGACCCGCTACCGCACGGACAACGGCGAGTGGCCCGCGTCCGTCGGCCTGTCCCTGTGGGGCACCAGCGCCATGCGCACCTCCGGCGACGACATCGCGGAGGCCCTGTCCCTGATGGGCGTTCGCCCGGTATGGGACGAGGCCTCGCGGCGCGTCACCGGCATCGAACCGATTCCGCTCGCGGAGCTGGGCCGCCCCCGCATCGACGTCACGCTGCGCATCTCGGGCTTCTTCCGCGACGCGTTCCCCCACGTCATCGGCCTGCTGGACGACGCGGTGCGGCTCGCGGCCTCGCTGGACGAGCCGGCGTCGGACAACTACGTCCGCGCCCACGCCCAGGCGGACCTGGCCGAGCACGGCGACGAGCGGCGCGCCACGACCCGGATCTTCGGCTCGCGCCCGGGGACGTACGGGGCGGGCATCCTCCAGCTGATCGACTCCCGCGACTGGCGCACGGACGCCGACCTCGCGGAGGTCTACACGGTGTGGGGCGGGTACGCGTACGGCCGCGGCCTGGAGGGCCGTCCGGCGCGCGCCGAGATGGAGACGGCGTACAAGCGGATCACGGTGGCCGCGAAGAACACGGACACCCGCGAGCACGACATCGCGGACTCGGACGACTACTTCCAGTACCACGGCGGCATGGTGGCCACGGTGCGCGCGCTGCGCGGCACGGCCCCCGAGGCGTACATCGGCGACTCCACCCGCCCGGAGACGGTCAAGACCCGCACCCTGGTGGAGGAGACGTCCCGCGTCTTCCGCGCCCGCGTGGTGAACCCGAAGTGGATCGAGGCGATGCGCCGCCACGGGTACAAGGGCGCCTTCGAGCTGGCGGCGACGGTCGACTACCTCTTCGGCTACGACGCCACGACCGGCGTGGTGGCGGACTGGATGTACGACAAGCTGACGGAGACGTACGTCCTGGACCCCGAGAACCGCGCCTTCCTGGAGGAGGCCAACCCATGGGCCCTGCACGGCATCGCGGAGCGGCTGCTGGAGGCCGAGTCCCGCGGCATGTGGGAGAAGCCGGACCCGCAGGTCCTCGAAGCACTGCGCCAGGTGTACCTGGACACGGAGGGCAACCTGGAGGGCGAGGCGGAGTAGCCCGCCCCCGGGGTGCCCCCCGCGGGGCCGCGCCCCGGTCTCCACGGTGAAGGCCGTCCCGCCCCCCGTACCGGGTGCGGGGCCGCCGCGCCGCGGAACGGCGGGTCCGTCACCTGATGCGGTGAACTACCCCTTAGGCCGGCTGCAGCACGGGTAGGGCACTGCTGATCTCGTGCGGGGGCCGGGCCCAACCGGTCCCCGTACCCATGGACGAAGGGCCGACCCTGCCGTGACGCAGCCGTTTCAACTGCCGGATTTCTACGTGCCTTATCCGGCGCGACTGAACCCCCACCTGGAGGACGCGCGGGTACACACCAAGACGTGGGCGCGCGACCTCGGAATGCTGGAGGGCTCCGGCGTCTGGGAGGAGAGCGATCTCGACTCGCACGACTACGCGCTGCTCTGCTCGTACACGCACCCCGACTGCGACAGCGACGCGCTGTCGCTGGTCACCGACTGGTACGTGTGGGTGTTCTTCTTCGACGACCACTTCCTGGAGATGTACAAGCGCTCGCAGGACCGCGAGGGCGCCAAGGCGTACCTCGACAGGCTCGCGGCCTTCATGCCCATGGACCTGTCCGACGGGTTCCCCGAGCCCACCAACCCGGTCGAGGCCGGGCTCGCCGACCTGTGGGCGCGGACCGTCCCGGCGATGTCCGCGCACTGGCGGGAACGGTTCTCCGAGTCCACGAAGAACCTCCTCGACGAGTCGATGTGGGAACTCGCCAACATCAACATCGGTCGGGTGTCGAACCCCCTCGAATACATCGAGATGCGCCGCAAGGTGGGCGGCGCCCCCTGGTCGGCCGGCCTCGTCGAGTACGTCTCCGCCGAGGTCCCGGCGCGCGTGGCGCACTCGCGGCCGCTCGGGGTGCTGCGCGACTCCTTCTCCGACGCCGTCCACATCAGGAACGACATCTTCTCCTACGAGCGCGAGGTCGCCGACGAGGGCGAGCTCTCCAACGCCATCCTGGTGCTGGAGACCTTCCTCGGCTGCTCCACCCAGGAGGCCGCCGACGCCTCCAACGACCTGCTCACCTCCCGCCTCCAGCAGTTCGAGCAGACCGCCCTCGCCGAGCTGCCCCAGCTGTTCGCCGACCACGCGATGGACCCGGCCGAGATCGCGGCCGTCCTCGCCTACGCCAAGGGCCTCCAGGACTGGCAGTCCGGCGGCCACGAGTGGCACATGGTCTCCAGCCGCTACATGAACAAGGAGGCGAAGGCCACCGCGCCCCTGACCCTCCCCTTCCTCCCGGCCGGGCTCGGCACCACCGCGCTCGACCTCCGGTCGGTCTTCACGCGGCGCTCCATGGAGATGCGCCGGCGCTCCTTCACCCACGTCCCGTTCCAGAAGACCGGCCCGTCCGTCATCCCCGACATCTACATGCCGCACCCGCTGACCCTCAGCCCCCACCTGGCGCACGCGCGCGAGGAGTCGGTGGCGTGGTGCGGGCGGATGGGCATGCTGGACCCGCAGCCCGGCGACCCCGGCTCGGCGATCTGGAACGAACAGAAGCTGCGGGGCTACGACTTCGCGGTCTGCTCGGCGGGGATCGACCCCGACGCCACCCCCGAGGCGCTCGTCCTGAACGCGTGCTGGCTGAGCTGGGGCACGTACGGGGACGACTACTACCCGGTGGTCTTCGCCCAGGCCCGGAACCTGCCCGCCGCGAAGGCCGCCACGGCGCGCCTGATCGCCATGATCCCCGTGGACCACGCCGAGCAGCCCGCCCCGGCGACGGCCATGGAGCGCGGGCTCGGCGACCTGTGGGTGCGCACGAGCGCCGGCATGTCCACGGAGCAGCGCACCGAGTTCCGCGACACCCTGGTGGACATGCTGGAGGCCTGGCTCTGGGAGGTGGACAACCAGATCCAGAACCGCGTCCCGGACCCGGTGGACTACGCCGAGATGCGGCGCAGCACCTTCGGCAGCCGGTTGACGATGTACCTGTGCCGGCTCGGCCACCAGGGCCGGGGCATCCCGGAGGAGATCTACGCCTCCGGAACCATCCGGTCGCTGGAGAACGCCGTCTCGGACGCCGCCTGCCTGATCAACGACATCTACTCGTACCAGAAGGAGGTCGAGGTCGAGGGGGAGGTGCACAACTACGTCCTCGTCACCCGGAACTTCTTCGACATCGACTACCCGCGGGCGCTGCACATCTGCCACGCGCTGATGACGCAGCGCACCGAGGAGTTCGAGCACATCGTGGCGAACCAGCTGCCGCTGCTCTACGACGACTGGAAGCTGAGCGCGGAAGCACGGTCCGCCCTCGACGCGTACGTCGGCGAGCTGAAGGACTGGCACGCGGGCATCCTCAACTGGCATGAGAAGATCGCCCGTTACCGTCCACAGGACCTGCACGCGCTGCCCGACGGGCTGTCCACCGGCATCTGGGCCTCGGACTTCGGCATGTCCGCGGCCCGCATCTCGCTGCCCGCCTAGGCCGTCTCTTCCGGATCGTGCCGGGTCCTCGCCCGGTCCGGGGGCGGTGGCGGGGGCGGTCCGCTCGCCCGCCCCCGCCACCGCCCCCTCGGGTCCGGGAGCCGTACGCCTCAGAACTCGTCGGCGGTGTGCGGCAGCAGATCCGTCCGCAGGGCCGCGTCCAGCGCCGCCGCCGCTCCCGGCGTGGGCTCGGCGACCAGCCCCGCGGCGACGAGTTCGACGGCCCGGGTCCCGCCCAGGTAACAGGCGGCCAGCTCCCGTACGTCCAGCGCCAGGTCGGGGGCGGCTCGGGCCGGATCGTACGCGGCGCCGTCCGGGCCGGCCTTGAGCCGGAACCGTCCGGCGTTCGCGGGGAGCCGCGCGTCCGTCAGCTCCAGCACCAGTTCCACCGGCGCGGCCCAGGTGCGCGCCGTCAGCGCCGCCCGTACGTCGACCAGCCGCAGCCAGAGCGCCGGGAACTGGGCGGTGACGCGCACCTGGTCCCGGTCGGCCGCGAAGTGGAGCAGCGGGTCGTCGGCCGGGCGGCCCCAGGCCCGGACCCGGCCGGTCAGGTCGAGGGCGGCGACGCATTCCCACAGGGCCGCGGCGACCGCCGGGGTGCCGGCCTCCAGCTCGTCGACGCGGACCAGCCCGAGGGTGCGCCCGGTACCGTCGCCGCCGCCCTCGGGCTTGGTGCGGTAGAGGACGTACCCGGCGACGGGCTCGCCGGGATCCCCCAGGACGATGACCCGGGGCGGACCCAACTCCTCATCTTCCTCGTCCTGTTCGGAAAGCCACTCCTCGGTCCAGCGCTCGGCGTCGCGGGTCGGGCGGCCGGCCCGCAGCGCGCGGGCGCGCTCGTGGAGGGGTCCGGCGGCGGCCAGCACCTCGTCCGCGCCGAGGAGCCGCAGCGGGCGCCGGTCGGGGGCGATCCGCAGGGCGAGCGGGCGGGTGGAGTCGATCTCGACGGTGACGCCGGTGGTGGCGCCGCCGAATCCGAAGCGGCCGTAGATGGCGGCCTCGGAGGCCCACAGGGCGGCGAGCGGCCGGCCCGCGGCCGCCGTACGGCGCAGCTGCCCGGCCATCAGGGCGGTGAGGACCCCGCGTCGGCGGTGGGTGGGGGCCACGGACACGAAGGTGAGCCCGGGGCAGGGCAGGTCCGCGCCGGGTACGGAGAGCCGGAAGTCGTGCGCGGCCATGAACCCGACGAGGGAGCCGCCCTCGTACGCGCCGAGCCGCTCGCAGCGGGTGAGGAGCGCGTGGTGCTTCTCGCGGCGCTCCTTCTCGGGCCGGTCGTGGAAGACCAGGTACGCGAGCTCCAGAGCACGGTCGATGTCGGACTCGGGTACCTCGCGGATGTCCACCATGATCGCGAGACTAATCGGTCATGGCGGACCGGTCGCCCCATAATGGCCGGATGTGCCCGCCCGGCGACCACGGGGCGACCGCGAACGGGTCAGCGCGCCGCGGGGCCGGTCCATCCGGCCGGGACGTGCCCGATCCGGATCCGCTGCGGGTGGTCCCCGACGGGGACGGAGACCCGCTTGAGGCCGGTCGCGAAGTCGATGGCGGTGACCTGGTCGGAACCGCTCTCGGAGATGACGCAGGCGGTGCCGTCTCCGTCGACCGTGGCCCAGTACGGCTTGTCGGCGGGCACCAGCGGACCTTCGGCGAGGGTGGCCCGGTCCACGACGGTCGCGTAGTCGTCCATGGTGCCCGCGACGCAGAGCCTGGCGCCGTCCGGGCTCATGGACATGCCGTGGTGCCGGGAGTCGTTGACCCAGGTGGTCCGGTCGGCGCTGGTGTCCGGGTTGCCGGGGAGGGTCTTGAGCCGGGTGATCCGGTCGGTGGCCACGTCGTACTCCAGGAAACCGTTGAAGAACGACACCTGGAAGTACAGCTTCGACTCGTCCGGGCTGAAGGACACCGGCCGGACGGCGTCGGAGAGGTCCGGGCGGCCGAAGGCGTCGAGGCGCTCGCGCATGTCGATGACGCGGACCGTCCGGAAGGTGTGCGCGTCGACGACGGTGATCTTCCGGTCGCCCTTCGTCCAGTCCAGCCACGGTGCGTCGAGGGCGGTGTTCACCTCGCCGATGGAGCTGTTCCAGAGGAACCGGCCGTCGCGCGTGAAGGTGTTCTCGTGCGGCTTGTCCCCGGTCCGGAACGAGCCGAGCCCGCGGCCGGTCGCGATGTCGAGGACGTGGACGGTGTTGGCGGTGGAGGCGGAGACCGCCACGCGGGCTCCGTCGGGCGAGACCGCCATGTGGTCGGAGCGGAAACCGGCGACGGGAAAGCGCCAGTTGATCCTTCCCGAGCGCACGTCGATGGAGACGACGTCGGCGAAGCTGGGCCGGGAGACCACGACGGCGGTGCCGTCGGGGGTGGTGTACATGTCGTCCACGAACTGGTCGTGGCCCTCGCCGGCGGTTTCCCGGACGCCGAGGAAGAAGGCGAGCCGGACCGGGTTGAGGTAGATCTCGCGGAGCCGCTCCGCCTTGTCGGGGATCACGTTGATCCGGCCGACCTTGCCGAGGCTGCCGGTGGAGTCCAGGACGTCGGCGGTGCCCTCCCAGTTGTTGCCGACGAAGAGCACCTCCCGCAGCCCGTCGGCGGGAGGTGCGGGCGCCGGTCCCGCGGCGGGAGCGGCTGTCGCCGGTCCCGCGGCGGCCAGCAGGGTGGCCGCGGCGAGCAGGCCCAGGGTGCGCAGGGTGCGTGACATCCGTTCGACTCCGATACGGGGAAGGGATGGAGAAGGTGCCTCCTGTTACCGGCCGGTAAGGTAAGGGAAACGCCGAAAGGGCGCAACCCCTGCGGGTGGCGCCCTTTTCTCACGTTCGGCGTTCAGGCGCCGGGGCCTGCGTCGCGGGATCCGCTCTTCAAGCGACGGAGCCTATGCGGCCGATCACCGTGCTGGAGGCGTCCGGGTGGATCGGGATGTGCGCGCCGGTGAGCGCGACCCCGGTGCCGCCGCGGCGGTTGGCGACGATCTCGGCGGCGATGGACAGCGCGGTCTCCTCCGGGGAGCGGGCGCCGAGGTCCAGCCCGATCGGGGAGCGCAGGCGGGCCAGTTCCAGCTCGGTCACGCCGACCTCGCGGAGCCGCTTGTTGCGGTCCTCATGGGTGCGGCGGGAGCCCATGGCTCCGACGTAGGCGACGGGGAGCCGGAGGGCGGTTTCGAGGAGCGGGACGTCGAACTTGGCGTCGTGGGTGAGCACGCACAGGACCGTCCGGCCGTCGACCTCGGTGGCCTCCAGGTAGCGGTGGGGCCAGTCGACGACGACCTCGTGGGCCTCGGGGAAGCGGGCCTTCGTCGCGAAGACGGGCCGGGCGTCGCACACGGTGACCCGGTAGCCGAGGAACGTGCCGATGCGCACGAGGGCGGAGGCGAAGTCGATGGCGCCGAAGACGATCATGCGCGGCGGCGGGACGCTGGACTCGACCAGCACCTTCAGCGGCTCTCCGCAGAGCCTGCCGTCGGCCCCGATCTCCAGCACGCCGGTCCGGCCGGCGTCGAGCATGGCGCGGGCCTCCTCGGCGATGGTGCGGTCCAGCTCGGGGTGTCCGCCGAAGCCGCCCTCGTGGGCCCCCTCGGTACGGACGAGCACGGCGCGGCCCATGAGCTCGTCCGGGCCCTCGGCTACCCGCGCGACCGCCGCGGCCTCACCCCGGGCGGCGGCGGCCAGCGCGGCCGCGAGCACCTCCCGGGCGGCGGAGCCGACGGGCACCGGGGTGACGAGGATGTCGATGATCCCGCCGCAGGTCAGACCCACCGCGAAGGCATCGTCGTCGCTGTACCCGAAGCGCTCGGTGACGGTCTCGCCGTCCTCGAGCGCCTGTCGGCACAGCTCGTACACCGCGCCCTCCACGCATCCACCGGACACCGAGCCGATCGCCGTGCCCTCGCCGTCGACGGCGAGGGCGGCCCCAGGCTGGCGGGGCGCGCTCCCGCCGACCGCCACGACCGTGGCGACGGCGAAGTCACGTCCCTGCTCGACCCACCGGTTCAGTTCTTCGGCGATGTCCAGCATGGGGGCCTCCTCGGAGGGGTTCGGTTCCAGTATCGGATGCGTGGAGGGTCAGGTACGGGTCACGGCGGGGCCTAGCCGACGCCCAGCCATCCCTCGATGGGGTGCAGCGCGAAGAAGACCAGGAAGATTCCGGCCAGCGCCCACATGAAGGCGCCGATCTCGCGCGCCTTGCCCTGCGCCACCTTGATGGCGACGTAGGAGATGACACCGGCGGCGACGCCGGCCGTGATCGAGTACGTGAAGGGCATGATCACGACGGTCAGGAAGACCGGGATGGCGGTCGCGCTGTCGGCCCAGTCCACGTGGCGGGCGTTCTGCATCATCATCGCGCCGATGACGACCAGGGCCGCGGAGGCCACCTCGCCGGGGACGATCTGCGTGATGGGGGTGAAGAAGAGGCACGCGGCGAAGAACAGGCCGGTGACGACCGAGGCGAGACCGGTACGGGCTCCCTCGCCGACGCCCGTGGCCGACTCGACGAACACGGTCTGGCCGGAGCCGCCCGCGACGCCGCCGATGGCGCCGCCGGCGCCGTCGATGAACAGCGCCTTCGACAGGCCCGGCATGCGGCCCTTGTCGTCGGCCAGCTTTGCCTCGGTGCCGACGCCGATGATGGTGGCCATCGCGTCGAAGAAGCCGGCGAGCACCAGGGTGAAGACGATCATGCCGACGGTCATGTAGCCGACGTCGCCCCAGCCGCCGAAGCTGACGTCGCCGAAGAGCGAGAAGTCGGGCATGGAGATCGCGGAGCCCTCGAGCTCCGGCGAGCCGTTCTTCCAGGCCTTCGGGTCGATGTCGACGATGGCGTTGAGGATCGCGGCCAAGACCGTGCCGCCGACGATGCCGATCAGGATCGCGCCGGGCACCTTGCGGGCCTGGAGCATGAAGATGGCGATCAGGGTGACGGCGAAGAGCAGGACGGGCCAGCCGGAGAGCTCACCGGTGGCGCCGAGCTGGACGGGGGGCATGAACTCCCCGCCGTTGCCGACGAAGCCCGCCTTGACGAAGCCGATCAGGGCGACGAACAGGCCGATGCCCATGGTGATCGCGTGCTTGAGCGCGAGCGGGATCGCGTTCATGATCATCTCTCGGAGGCCGGTGACGACCAGGAGACAGATCACGACGCCATAGACCACGCACATGCCCATGGCCTGCGGCCAGGTCATCTGCGGGGCCACCTGCGAGGCCAGTACGCCGGACACCGAGAGGCCGGCGGCGAGAGCCAGCGGCACCTTTCCGACGAAGCCCATCAGCAGGGTGGTGACGGCCGCGGCGAACGCCGTGGCGGTGATGATCGCCGAGGCGGCCATCGTGGTGCCCTCGACGTCCTTGCCCGAGAGGAGCAGGGGGTTGAGGAGCAGGATGTACGCCATGGCCATGAAGGTCGTGATACCGCCACGAACCTCGTTGCCGACGTTGGATCCTCTGAGCGTTATGTGGAAGTACCGATCGAGCCAAGACCGTCCGGCGGGGTTCCGAGAGCCGTCGCCGGCCTCTTCCGCACTGGTCTTGGGCTCCACAGACGATTGGGTCATGGTGCCTAACTCCCAAGGTTCAAAGGGGCACCCGCATGAAGATTGGAGACGCGGGATTTGGGAAACTCCGTTGGCTGCACGACCCGGGGTGACGGCCCGAGGCGACGCGAATGTTCACTGCGTGTACTGCGGGTAGTGCGGGGGTTACCGCTGGTACTACGGGGGGGGGTCGCAGGGGTACTGCGGGTGAAGGGACCGCGAGCGGTGCGGTACTTCGTGTACTCCGGGCGGTGTGGGTGGAAGTGTGACGTTCCCGGGTCACACCGCCCGGAGAGTCTTGGGGGGTCCGGGGGCCTCTCGGCCCCCGGACCGCGCCGTCCTAGAGGGTGCCGGTGAGGGCTTCCGGACGGATCGGCGTCTTGTTGATCTCCAGACCGGTCGCCTGCCGGATCGCCGCGAGGACGGCCGGGGTGGACGAGAGGGTCGGGGCCTCGCCCATGCCGCGCAGGCCGTACGGCGCCTTCGGGTCGGCGAGCTCCAGGACGTCGACCGGGATGGTCGGGGTGTCGAGGATGGTCGGGATCAGGTAGTCCGTGAAGGAGGGGTTGCGCACCTTCGCGGTCTTCGGGTCCACGATGATCTCTTCCATGATCGCCACGCCGAGGCCCTGGGTGGTGCCACCCTGGATCTGGCCGACCACGGAGAGCATGTTGAGCGCCTTGCCGACGTCCTGGGCGGTCGCCAGCTCGACGACCTTGACCAGGCCCAGCTCGGTGTCCACCTCGACGACCGCGCGGTGCGCGGCGAAGGTGTACTGGACGTGCCCGTTGCCCTGGCCGGTGACCAGGTCGAAGGGGACGGTCGGGTGGTGGCGGTACTCGAGCTCGAGGTCGATGGCCTCGTCGCCGAGGATCTCGGCGATGTCCGCGAGGACCTCGCCTCCGTCGGTGACGATCTTGCCGCCTTCGAGCAGCAGCTCGGCGGTCGCCCACGCGGGGTGGTACGAGCCGTTCTTGCGGCGGCCGATCTCCAGCAGCGCCTCGCGGACCGCCTCACAGGTGTTCTTCACCGCGCCACCGGTCATGTACGTCTGCCGCGAGGCGGACGTGGAACCGGCGGAGCCGACCTGGGTGTCGGCCGGGTGGATGGTCACCTGCGTGACGCCCAGCTCGGTACGGGCGATCTGCGCGTGGACGGTGATGCCGCCCTGGCCGACCTCCGCCATCGCCGTGTGGACCATCGCGACGGGCTCGCCGTTGATGACCTCCAGGCGTACCCGGGCGGTCGAGTAGTCGTCGAAGCCCTCGGAGAAGCCGACGTTCTTGATGCCGACCGCGTAGCCGACGCCGCGGACGACGCCCTCGCCGTGCGTGGTGTTGGAGAGGCCGCCGGGCAGCGCGCGGACGTCCGCGCCCTCACCGGCCGACTCCCACTGGCGCTCCGGCGGCAGCGGACGGGACTTCACGCGGCGGAGCAGCTCGGCGACGGGCGCCGGGGCGTCCACGACCTGGCCGGTGGGCATGACCGTGCCCATCTCCATGGCGTTCAGCTGGCGGAACTCGACCGGGTCCATGCCCAGCTTCGCCGCGAGCTTGTCCATCTGGGCCTCGTACGCGAAGCAGGCCTGGACGGCGCCGAAGCCGCGCATCGCGCCGCAGGGCGGGTTGTTCGTGTAGAGCGCGATCGCCTCGATGTCCACGTCCTCCAGGACGTACGGACCCACCGAGAGGGAGGACGCGTTGCCCACGACCGCCGGGGAGGCGGACGCGTAGGCGCCGCCGTCCAGGACGATCTTGCACTTCATGTGCGTGAGCTTGCCGTCCTTGGTGGCACCGTGCTCGTAGTAGAGCTTCGCGGGGTGGCGGTGCACGTGGCCGAAGAAGGACTCGAACCGGTTGTAGACGATCTTGACCGGCTTGTTCGTGGCCAGGGCCAGCAGGCAGGCGTGGATCTGCATCGAGATGTCCTCGCGGCCGCCGAAGGCACCGCCGACGCCCGAGAGCGTCATCCGGACCTTCTCCTCGGGCAGGCCGAGGACGGGGGCGATCTGCTTGAGGTCCGAGTGCAGCCACTGGGTGGCGACGTACAGTTCGACGCCGCCGTCCTCGGAGGGCACGGCCAGGCCGGACTCCGGGCCGAGGAAGGCCTGGTCCTGCATGCCGAAGGTGTACTCGCCCTCGACGATGACGTCCGCGCGCTTGCGGGCCTCCTCCACGTTGCCGCGGATGATCGGCTGGCGGTGCACGATGTTCGGGTGCGGGACGTGGCCGATGTGGTGGTCGTCGCGGCCCTCGTGGATCAGCGGCGCGCCCTCGGCGAGGGCGGAGGCCTCGTCCGTGACGAGCGGCAGCTCACGGTAGTCGATCTTGATCTTGGCGGCCGCGCGGCGGGCGGTCTCCGGGTGGTCGGCGGCCACGAGGGCGACCGGCTCCCCGTGGTGGCGCACCCGTCCGTTGGCCAGGACCGGGGTGTCCTGGATCTCCAGGCCGTAGTTCTTCATCTCGGCCGGCAGGTCGTCGTACGTCAGGATCGAGTAGACGCCGGGCAGCGCGAGGGCCTCGGAGATGTCGATGGAGACGATCTCGGCGTGGGCGACGGTGCTGCGGAGCGTCTGGCCCCAGAGCATGTCCTCGTGCCACATGTCCGAGGAGTAGGCGAACTCGCCGGTCACCTTGAGGGTGCCGTCGGGGCGCAGCGTGGACTCGCCGATGCCGCCCTTGTTGTGCTTCTGCGTGACGTTGGTCGGCGTACCCGCCGGAACCGTGCGCGTGTTCTGAGCCATGGTCAGACCGCCTCTCCCTGACGGGCGGCCGCGAGGCGGACCGCGTCGAGGATCTTCTCGTAGCCCGTGCAGCGGCAGAGGTTGCCGGACAGGGCCTCACGGATGTCCTGGTCGGACGGGGAGGAGTTCTCCTCCAGCAGCGCGTCGGCCTGGACCAGGAGGCCCGGGGTGCAGAAACCGCACTGGACGGCGCCGGCGTCGATGAACGCCTGCTGGATGGTGGAGAGCTCCACGCCCTCGCCGGTCTGCGAGTCGCCCGCGGGCTTGGCCTGCCACTGCTTGGCCGCGTCCAGGGTGACGCCGCCCTGGCCGCCGCAGCCGCCGCCGGTGCCACAGGCACCGCCGTGGCCGTGCTGCTCGCGCTGCTTGGAGAACTCCGCCAGGCCCTCGACGGTCACGACGTCGCGGCCCTCGACCTGGCCGGCGGCGACGAGACAGGAACAGACCGGCACGCCGTCGAGGCGGACGGTGCAGGAACCGCACTCGCCCTGCTCGCAGGCGTTCTTCGAACCGGGCAGGCCCATGCGCTCGCGCAGGACGTAGAGGAGGGACTCACCCTCCCAGACGTCGTCGGCTTCCTGCGGACGGCCGTTGACAGTGAAATTGACGCGCATGATTACGCAGCCCCTTCAAGCGAGCGGCCGGTGGTGCCGCGGTACTGCTCCCAGGTCCAGACGAGCTGGCGGCGAGCCATGATGCCTACAGCGTGACGGCGGTACTTCGCCGTGCCGCGGACGTCGTCGATCGGGTTGGCCGCGCCGGAGGCGAGGTCACCGAACTGCTTGGCGATCGACGGGGTGATGACCTTGCCGGACTCCCAGAAACCGCCCTCTTCGAGCGCGGCGTTCAGGAACTCCTCGGCGGCCTTCGCCCGGATCGGGGTCGGCGCGGCCGATCCGATGCCGGTGCGGACCGTGCGGGTCTGCGGGTGCAGCGCCAGGCCGAACGCGCAGACCGCGATGACCATCGCGTTGCGGGAGCCGACCTTGGAGTACTGCTGGGGGCCGTCCGCCTTCTTGATGTGGACGGTCTTGATGAGCTCGTCGGCGGCGAGCGCGTTGCGCTTGACGCCGGTGTAGAACTCGTCGATCGGGATCAGGCGGGAGCCGCGTACGGACTCCACCTCGACCTCGGCACCGGCCGCGAGGAGCGCCGGGTGGGAGTCGCCGGCCGGAGAGGCGCAACCGAGGTTGCCTCCGACACCGCCGCGGTTGCGGATCTGCGGGGACGCGACCGTGTGCGAGGCGAGCGCGAGTCCCGGAAGCTCCGTGCGGAGGTTCTCCATGATCTGCGTGTACGGGACGGAGGCGCCCAGACGAACCACGTCCTCGCCGACCTCCCACTCCCGCAGGAGACCGATGCGGTTCAGGTCCAGGAGGTACTCCGGCCGACGGTGGTCGAAGTTGATCTCGACCATCACATCGGTGCCACCCGCAATCGGCACAGCTGTGGGGAACTCGGCCTTAGCGGCGAGCGCCTCCTCCCAGCTGGCGGGGCGAAGGAAGTCCATGTGCGGCTCTCTTCTTCTTCATCGTGTCGTTCACTTCAAGCCAGGAGGCCCCATGGCCCTCGACTGGTCGTTCACGTGCTGTTAACGCGGTGTGGAGTCAGTACACAAGCCGCGCGTCCCCCGGGTGCAGTCACCGAAACCATGAAGGAGTTGGCTGGGGGCCTCCCTCGTCTTGTAGATTCGTATGAAAGGCAGGATGCGACGACTGCCCGATTTCCAACGGCAACATTCGAGACAGATCGGCGGCGACATCATGCGGCTGCGCGCACTGCTGGAAACCGAGGCGCTGGGGCTGCGGCTGCTGGGCGGCGAGGACGAACTCGACCGGACGGTCCGCGGGGTCATGACGACCGACCTGCGGGACCCCAGCCGATACCTCTCCGGAGGCGAGCTCGTGCTCACCGGCCTGGCCTGGCGAAGAAATTCGGCCGATTCCGAGCCGTTCGTACGAATCCTGGCGGGCGCGGGCGTGGCGGGCCTCGCCGCGGGCGAGGCCGAGCTCGGAGCCATCCCGGACGACCTGGTATCGGCCTGTCTGCGCAACCGCCTGCCCCTGTTCGCCGTGAACGAGGACATTGCATTCGCCACCATCACCGAGTACGTGGTGCGCCAGGTCTCCGGGGAGCGCGCCGGGGACCTCGCGGCGGTCGTGGACCGCCATCGCCGCCTGATGACGTCGGGACCCACCGGCGGCGGACCGGACGTGGTGCTGGATCTGCTCACCACCGACCTCGATCTCCGGGCCTGGGTGCTGTCCCCCACGGGCCGGCAGATCGCCGGGGCGGGCGAGCCGCTCGCCCCGGGCGTCTGTGCGGCGCTGGCGAGCGAGCACCTCGCTGCGGTCCGGACGGGCCGCAGGGGCCCGCACCGGATCTCCCTCCAGGGTATGACGTACTCGCTCTTCCCGATCAGGGGACACGGGCGCGGCGCGGCCGGTCCTGCCGCCCGCGACGTGCGCGAGAGCGTCCTGTCGGACTGGCTGCTGGCCGTCGAGGCCGACGCCGGCGACTGGCCCGCCGAGCGCCTCGACCTGCTGCAGGGCGTCACCCAGCTGATCGCCGTGGAGCGGGACCGGCGCGACGCGGCCCGCACGGTGCGCCGCCGCCTCGCCCAGGAGGTGCTGGAGCTGGTCCAGACGGGCGCCGCGCCCGCCGAGATCGCCGCCCGCCTGCGGGTCGCGGCCCCGGTGCTGCTGCCCGGACTGGGCGGAGCGCCGCACTGGCAGGTCGTCGTGGCCCGGGTGGACTGGGACGGCGGCGACATCGCCGGGGGTCCGGTGGCCCAGTCGCTGCTGGAGGAGATCCTCGTCGACCCGACCCTGTCGGGGCCCGAGCCCTCGGACCGGATCGCCGTGGCCCACGCGGGCGACGAGGCCATCGCCCTGGTGCCGCTGCCCGCGCCGTCCGGGGAGGCCGGGGAGGACAAGGGACCCGACGCAGCCCTGCACGCCGACGAGCTGCTGGCCGTCGTACGGGACCCCCTGCAGGCCGGCCTGGCCGACGACGGGCGGCTCACGCTGGGCGTCAGCGCGGCCGTGCACTCCGCCGAGGGGCTGCGCGGGGCGCTGGAGGAGGCCCGGCACGCCCGCCGGGTCGCCGCGGCGCGCCCGGGCCGGGTCTGCGCGGCGGGTCACCATGAGCTGGCCTCGCACGTCCTGCTGCTGCCGTTCGTGCCCGACGACGTGCGGCGCGCCTTCACGGCGCGCCTGCTGGACCCGCTGCGGGACTACGACCGGCGCCACCGCGCGGAGCTCATTCCGACGCTGGAGGCCTTCCTCGACTGCGACGGTTCGTGGACCCGCTGCGCGACGCGGCTGCACCTCCACGTCAACACGCTGCGGTACCGGGTCGGACGGATCGAGCAGTTGACGGGACGGGACCTGTCCCGGCTGGAGGACAAGCTCGACTTCTTCCTCGCACTGCGCATGAGCTGAGGAGATCCGCTCCCGGACCGCACGGCCCGGGCCGGGGGCGGCTGATGATCCGTCCGGACTTTGTGAAAGAGTTCACCCGACCCCTTGGCCGGAGCCGTGGATCCGTGCTCTCATTTCGCCCCAGGGCTCAACGATGTGCTGCTTGGTTGCTTTGGGGAGGGCAATGTGGCGGATACCGCCATGTCCGGTGCCGGATCTACCGGGGGAGACGACCCCCTCCAGCGGGCGATATGGCGGCTGCGCTCGCGCGGCTGTTGGACCGACGCGGCGGCCCTGCTGACGCCGCACCTGAACCATGCCGGGGCGGCCGTGCAGCGCACGGCGCTGCTGGTCGAGCGCTGCCTGTTCACCGGGCAGGGCTGGGCCGAGGCCGAGGACGCGCTGCGGGTCGCCGAGGCCGTCGCGCAGGACGACGACGACCGGGGTGCGGCCGCCTGCGAGCGGGGCCACCTGGCGTACGCCGCCACCGTGCTGGGCGTGCGCGACCGGGCCGACGAGGCACGCTCGGCGCTGGGCCGGGCCGCCGCCCTGCTCTCCGCCGGGTCCCGGACCCGGCCGCTGCTGGACTTCCGGCGCGGGCTCGTGGCCGAGCACCTGGCGGACGCCCCGCAGTCGGCCCGCCCGGCGTACCACCGGGCGCACGCGGGCGCGGAGGCCCACGGGGACACGCTGCTGCTCTCGTTCACCTGGCGCCACCTGGCCGCGCTGGCGCTGCGGGACGGCGAGGTGGCCGAGGCCCGCAAGGGCTTCACCGAGTCGCTGCGGATCCGCGAGGAGCTGGGCTTCCTCATCGGAACGGCCCCGGCGCTGGCGGCCCTGGCCGAGGCCGCGCCGGAGCCCGAGGCCGCCCGGCTGCGCGCGGAGGCCCGCCGGCTCTTCCACCTGCTGGGGGGTATCCCCACCTGGCTGGCGGACCAGCTCCACCCGGACCCGGCCCCCGCGTAAGGGGTCCGTACGACGGGGATCCGTACGACCGGGGTCGGGCCGGCCGGGTCCGGTCAGGCGGGTCCGGCCGGCCGGGTCCGGTCAGCCGGCGGAGCCCGCGAAGTGCTCCCGTACGAGTGACTCCACCACCGGGAGGTCGCCGGCGATCAGGGCCTCCAGCAGCGCCGTGTGCTCGGCCGCGTCGGCGACCAGCTCGGCGCGGCGCACGCGCGGTGCCCCCGGCAGGGGCCACTGGGCGCGGCGGTGGAGTTCCTCCGCCACGTGGACCAGCTGGTCGTTGCCGGCCCGTGCGAGGACCTCGCGGTGGAAGGCGCGGTCGGCCTCCGCGTAGCCGGGCAGGTCGCCGACCGCGGCGGCGGCGGCCGTGGCGGCGGCCGCGGGCCGCAGGGCCTCCCAGTCGGCCGCGGGCACCTCGCGGGCCAGCCGGAGCATCACGGGGACCTCCAGCAGGGCCCGCACCTCGGCCAGCTCGGCCAGCTCGCGCGGGGTGCGCGACAGGACGCGGAAGCCCCGGTTGGGCAGGCACTCCACCGCCCCCTCCAGGGCCAGCTGCTGCATCGCCTCGCGCACCGGGGTCGCCGACACGCCGAAACGTTCGCCCAGGGCCGGACCCGAGTAGATCTCCCCCGGCACCAGTTCGCCGTCGACCAGCGCGGCGCGGAGCGCGTCGAGGACCTGGCCGCGCACCGAATGGCGCAACACCTTTCGCGGTATCTTCTGCGCCGGAATCGTCGGCGGCACAGCCTCCGCGTCACCCCTGGCCTGCGTCGCTTCGTGCACTCGGTCCTCCTCACAGGTCTCGGCCCGTCCTGAGAATAGGGGACGCCCGCGAGGCGTGAGGGTACGCTCCCCTCTCGGTCGGGTAAGGTAAGGCTAACCTCTTAACGATCGCTTGAATCGGTGGTCCCCATGACCGTCACGGTCCTCGGCGCCTCGGCGCGCGTCACACCCGCCACGGAAGGCTCTCCGGTGGCGGATGCGTACGCACGCCTGGCCGAGGTCTACGGCGGGCTGAAGGTCGTCGAGCCGGCCGCGCACGAACCCGTCCCCCGCGGTGTGGGATGGGTCGGCGCGGACGAGCTCGCGGCCGGGGGGCCCGCGCTCGACGCCTTCCTCGCCTGGGACAACGCCCAGGTGCTGAAGGACTACGGGCACCAGGCGCGCCCCGACGTGGTGGCGAGCTTCGGCCTGCACCGGTACGCGTGGCCCGCGTGCCTGCTGATCACCCTGCCCTGGTTCCTCCACCGGCGGGTGCCGGACCTTCCCGTGGCCGGGGTCACCTTCCACCGGACGCTCGGCCGGATGGCCGTGCGCGTCGACTCTTTCGCCTGCCTGCCGGACGATCCGGCGGCCACCCTCCCCGGGGCCCGGGTCGTGTCCGACGAGGAGGCGCTGCGCGACGAGGTGCGGGCTGCGGTGGCCCGGCACCTCGGACCCGTGCTGGAAGGCTTCGGCCCGCGCATGCGGCGCGGCCGCCGGGCCCTGTGGGGCATGGTCACGGACGAGGTCGTCGAAAGCCTCTGGTACGTCGGCACGCTGCTCGGCGAGGAGCAGCGGGCCATGTCCGAGCTGGAGGCCCTGCTCCCGGGCTCGACCGCCCCGTACACCGGCGGCGCGGGCTTCCGTACGCTCACGGGCCCCGACGGTACGGAGCTGCCGACCCGGGACCGGGCCAGCTGCTGCTTCTTCTACACGATCCGCCCCGACGACACCTGCGCGACCTGCCCCCGCACCTGCGACGCGGACCGCGTCGCCCGGCTCACGGCCTGAGGGGTGCCGCGCCGAACCCACCCGCGGGGGTGACCGTAAATCGAACTCAACTCACCTTGCACGGGCGTCAGTTCGAAACACAACACCCTATCCGGCGGGCCCCGCCCCCCGATGGCGTCCACTTGTCCCGAAACCCGCGTGTACGGCGGACCGGCTGCGCCACTATGGCGCCCGGAAAGCCGCACGACCGCAGACGCGAGGCAAGGGACATCCGCATGAGACTGACCGACATATCGCTGGACTGGCTGCTGCCCGGCAGCCTGCTGATCCTGGGCGTGCTTGCGGCAGTTGCGGTACTGGCCCGGGGGAAGCGCGAGAGCGAGAAGGCCGCGGCCGAGGACAGCTGGGAGCGCAGCGAGGAGCGGCGGCGGCGCAAGGAGGCCGTGTACGGGACCGCCTCGTACGTCCTGCTCTTCTGCTGCGCGGCGGTCGCCGCCGCGCTCTCCTTCCACGGGCTGGTCGGCTTCGGCCGGCAGAACCTCAACCTCACCGGGGGCTGGGAGTACCTCGTCCCCTTCGGGCTCGACGGCGCCGCCATGTTCTGTTCGGTGCTCGCCGTCCGCGAGGCCAGCCACGGCGACGCGGCCCTGGGCTCGCGCATGCTGGTCTGGCTGTTCGCGGGGGCGGCCGCGTGGTTCAACTGGGTGCACGCGCCCAGGGGTCTGGGCCACGACGGGGCTCCGCAGTTCTTCGCCGGGATGTCGCTCTCGGCGGCCGTCCTCTTCGACCGGGCCCTGAAGCAGACCCGCCGGGCGGCGCTGCGCGAGCAGGGCCTGATCCCCCGGCCGCTGCCGCAGATCCGGATGGTCCGCTGGCTGCGGGCTCCCCGGGAGACCTTCGGCGCGTGGTCCCTGATGCTGCTGGAAGGGGTCCGCACCCTCGACGAGGCCGTGGACGAGGTGCGCGAGGACAAGAAGGAGAAGGAGAACGACCGGCACCGCCGGCGCGAGCAGCACCGCCTGGACCGCGCCCACATCAAGGCACTGGGCCGGCAGAACAGGGCGTTCGGGCGAACCCGCGCCCGCGAGGGCGACATGCCGGGGCTGGCCCCCGGACCGGGCTCCGCGCCGGTCGGCGCGGAGCCGGCCATAGCGGAACCGGGACAGCTGACCCCGCCGCCCCGGCTACCCCTGGGAGGGAGCGCCGCAAGGCCCTCCCTGCAGGCCGTGTCGGGATCCGAGTCACGTGAGGTGACCGGGCCCCGGACGGTGGACCTCACCGCCGAGGACGACACTCAGACCATTCCCCGGCTCGACTCCCTGGAGCGCAAACTGAAGGACCTGGAGCAGCAGTTCGGCTGACGGCCGCCGGTCGCCTCCGCGCGGGGCCCGCTCGTTCAGGCGGGCCCCGCGCCGTACGCCGCCTCGTACCCGGAGGTACGGGTCGCGTGCAGCTCGAACCACACCACCTTGCCACCGCCCGCGGCCGGCCCGTCGACGCCCCAGGCGTCGGCGAGCGCCTGCACCAGCGCCAGGCCCCGTCCGTGCGTACCGTCGTCGGCGGTCGGTACGTGCGGCCGGGGGCGGCGGGCGGCGTAGTCGCGGACCTCCACCCGGAGGCGGGAGCCGCCGAGGCTGGCGGAGACCTCGGCGCCCTGGTCGGTGTGGACGAGGGCGTTGGTGACCAGTTCGGTGATCAGCAGCTCCGCCACGTCGGCGGCGTCGGTCCGGCACCGGTGGCGCAGCAACTCCCGTAACGCCCGGCGGACTTCGCCCACCGCCTTGAGGTCCGCCCGGCGCACGCTCCGCGTGATCCGCAGCGAGTCCACCGCTCCCCCGTCCTCGGCGCCGGTCGACGGTTCTCGCGGTACGGGCCGCCCCCTCTTCCACAGCTTTCCGGTCTTCGCCCCCACCCGCACGGCGATGTACCTCCCGCGTCCATGACTCTCGAACAGGCCTACGGGATGCATGCCCCTCGGACCGGTCCGCACTCCTTCGGACTTACGGGCGGGGCACGTTGCGCAGGTTGGATCGAGCCATCTGGATCATCCGGCCCACCCCGCCGTCCAGCACGATCTTGCTGGCGGAAAGTGCGAAACCGGTCACCATGTCGGCACTGATCCTGGGCGGGATGGACAGGGCGTTGGGGTCGGTCACCACGTCCACCAGAGCGGGCCCCTTGTGCCGGAACGCGTCCTTCAAAGCTCCGCTGAGCTGCTTGGGCTTCTCCACCCGGACCCCGTAGGCGCCGGCGGCGCGGGCGACCGCGGCGAAGTCGGGATTCGTGTTCGTGGTCCCGTAGGACGGCAGGCCGGAAACCAACATCTCCAACTCCACCATCCCGAGGGATGAGTTGTTGAACAGGACCACTTTGACGGGCAGGTCGTACTGCACCAGGGTGAGGAAATCTCCCATCAGCATCGAGAATCCGCCGTCGCCCGACATCGACACCACTTGACGGCTCCGGTCGGTGAACTGTGCGCCGATCGCCTGCGGGAGGGCGTTGGCCATGGAGCCGTGGCTGAAGGAGCCGATGATACGCCGCCTGCCGTTCGGGGAAAGATAGCGCGCGGCCCACACGTTGCACATGCCCGTATCGACGGTGAACACCGCGTCGTCGTCGGCCAGTTCGTCGAGGACGGCCGCCACGTACTCGGGGTGGATCGGGGTGTGCTTCTCCACCTTCCGCGTGTACGCCTTGACCACGCCCTCCAGCGCGTCCGCGTGCTTCTTCAGCATCCGGTCCAGGAATCGGCGGTCCGTCTTGGCCCGCACCCGGGTGTTGAGGGCGCGCAGGGTCTCCCGTACGTCGCCCCATACGGCCAGCTCCAACGCGCAGCGGCGGCCCAGGTGTTCCGGGCGGATGTCCACCTGGACGATCCTCACGTCGTCGGGGAGGAACGCGTTGTACGGGAAGTCGGTGCCGAGCAGGATCAGCAGGTCGCACTCGTGGGTGGCCTCGTAGGCCGCGCCGTAGCCGAGCAGGCCGCTCATGCCGACGTCGTACGGATTGTCGTACTGGATCCACTCCTTGCCGCGCAGCGCGTGCCCGATGGGCGCCTTGACCCGGCCGGCGAACTCCATCACCTCGGCGTGCGCCCCCGCCGTGCCGCTGCCGCAGAAGAGCGTGACGCGCTCCGCCTCGTCGACGAGCCGGACGAGCTTCTCGATCTCGGCGTCTCCGGGCCGGACCGTGGGGCGGGCGGTGACGAGCGCCTGCTCGGCGGTCTTCTCCGGCGCGGGCGCGCCCGCGATGTCCCCGGGCAGCGAGACGACCCCGACACCGCTGCGCCCGATCGCGTGCTGGATGGCGCTCTGGAGCACCCGGGGCATCTGGCGGGGGTTGGAGATCAGCTCGCTGTAGTGGCTGCACTCGGAGAACAGCCGGTCGGGGTGGGTCTCCTGGAAGTAGCCGAGGCCGATCTCCGAGGAGGGGATCTGCGAGGCGAGCGCGAGGACCGGGGCCATCGAGCGGTGGGCGTCGTAGAGGCCGTTGATCAGGTGCAGGTTGCCCGGACCGCACGAGCCCGCGCAGGCGGCGAGACGGCCGGTGATCTGGGCCTCCGCACCGGCGGCGAAGGCGGCCGTCTCCTCGTGCCGGACCTGGATCCAGTCGATGTCACCCGTGCGGCGGATCGCGTCGACCACCGGGTTGAGGCTGTCGCCGACGACTCCGTACATCCGTCGGACGCCCGCGCGTACGAGGATGTCGACGAACTGCTCCGCGACGTTCTGCTTGGCCATGGGGAGGCGCCCTCTCCGGTGTCCGGTCCGTTCCCGTCCGGTTCTCCGTTGCGTGTGCCTCCCATCCAGCCACGCATGCGCCGGTTACGCCTCCCAGACGGCGGCGGCCGTGCGGTCGTCGGCGTACCCCTTGAGGCGCAGCTGGACGTCCGCGAGGAAGGCGGCGAGGCCCGGCGGCTCCTGTCCCGACCAGCGGGCGGCGAGCTCCGCCGACAGGACGGCCTCCTCCCGCATCGGATCCGCGAGCCCGCCCGAGCAGAGCAGCAGGGTGTCCCCGGGCCGGGCCACCGAGGCACGGAAGCGGAAGTCGCCGTCCCGTTCCTCGGACGCGGCCGGGGCGTCGGGTTCCAGGTCCTGCCACGCACCCGCCCGGAGCCGGAACAGCCCGCCGGCTCCGGACCCGAAGCAGACCCGGGTGCGGCACTGCGGGTCGACCGGGAGCAGCAGCCCGCGCAGCCCCGCGGTGTACGCCTCCTCGGCGAGGCCCCGCTCGGCGGCGTGTGCCCGCAGCCGCCCGTAGCCCCGGTCGGTGAGCCGCTGGAGTCCGGAGCGCAGGGCTTCGCGGTGCCCCCCGCGGATGTCGGCGGCCAGCCGCTCCTGGCTGCGCCCGACGGCCGCCGCGACGGTCCGGCACAGCCCGGCGGCGGCCTCGGCGGCCCCGGGGGCGGCCCGGTCGCCGCCCGCGAGGACCACGAGGACCAGGGCGTCGTCGCCGGTCCCGAAGCGAGCGGTGAGCAGGTGGTCCCGGCGGGGCTCGCCCCGGTAGCGGGCGGAGTCGCCGCGCAGGGAGGCGGCGCGCAGGGTGTACGTGCCGTACCGGGCCCCGTCCATGACGGTGTCGGGGGTCAGCCCGGCGAGGGCCGCCGGGTCGGCGGCGGGCAGCGCGCCCGGCTCGGCGGCGTAGGTCGGGGCGCGGTCGCCCAGATGGCGGACCTCCGGGCGGGCGGCGGCGGGTTCCGGCGTTCCCCCGTACGGCGCCCCGCCGGGCCGGGCGGGCGGCCCGGACTCCGGTGCGGGGGCGGCCGCGGGGGCCGTCACCGGTACGGGTGGCACCTCCACTCCCCCGAGCACGTAGCCGGTGGCGCCGCCCGCCCGGGGGTCCCGGGGCGGGGGCAGCGTTCCGGGCGCGGCGGCGGGCGGGGCGGGCGCGGGTGCGGGAGGCGGGGGCGGCGGGCCGTCCGGCACGGGCGGCACGGAGGCCGAACCCTGCCGGGGCCCGGGCAAGAAGGCTTCGGCGGGCCGGACCGGCGACGGTCCCGGCGCGGCGGGCGGCACAGCGGGCGGCGGCCCCGCGGCGGCGGGGACGGCGGCCGGTGCCGCGCCGGGCGGTGCCGGAGTGTCGGCCCGGCGCCCGTCGGCGGCCGGGGGCTCCGTGCGGCGGGCCTCCGGCGGAGGGGGCGGTCCGGGCGGCCCGAAGACGCCGGATGCCGGAAGCCGGGGCATCGGCGGTGGCGCCGGTGGTCCCGCGGCGGCCGGCCGGGCCGGCGGCGGGCCGGGCTCCGCGGACGGCTCCCCCGGCGGGAGCGGCGGAACCGGCGGAACGGTGCCCTCCTCCGCCCGCCCCGACGGACGCGGCGCCGGCGAGAGCAACGGCGGCGGGGCCGGGGCCGGGTCCGGCGGGGCTTCCCCCCGGGCCCCCGACGGCACCACATCCCCACCCGAAGGGGCCGCCTCCCCGGCCGGAGAGGACGCCGCTCCAGCCCCCGGCGGTACCGTCCCCACCGGAGGTCCCGTCGCCCCGGGTGGCGCCGCCCCCGTGTCCTGCGTGGCGTCCGGGGACGCCTGCGGGGGGACCGTCGGGGGCGTCGTCAGGACCGCCGCCGAGCGGAAGCGGTGGTCGAGCGTGTCCCCCGGATCGGGGTCCGCTCCCGCGTCCGGGTCGTCGTAGAGCTTCTGCCACCAGTCGTCCGCGCCCTGCTGACTCATGCCCCCATTGTCGGCCTCCCGCGGGGGCGGAGAACACGGAACGCGCGAAAAGGGTCCACCGGACCGCCGTCCGGTGGACCCCTCCCGCTCTACCCGTACGGATCAGCGGACGTCGTACGCCCGCGTCACCGTCTGGGTCACCGACACGCCGTTCGCGTCGGTCAGTTCGACCTTCAGCGACACCGGCTTGCCGGAAGCTCCCACGTGGTCGACGACGGCGGTCCACCTGCCGCCGCGCTCGGTCACCTTCGCCGCGGTCCAGTTCTCGCCGTCGTAGGAGTACGACAGCTTCGCGGACTTCAGCGCCCCGGGCGCGTAGCCCGCGTGCCCCGTCACGCCCAGTCCGACGCGCTGGCCGTTCGCCGCCGGGACCGTCTTGCTCCCGTCGAGCGGGGCGGCGTACCGGGGGAAGAGGAGCGGCAGGCCCTGCGAGTACGCCGACGGGTCCCGCTTCGAGGTGAAGCCCCACGTCGTCCGGACCGCGGTGGACCGCTGCCAGGTACGGGCGGGCGGGCCGATCTTCTCGATGCTCTGGGTCAGTTCGTACCGCGCCTCGTCGGCCGGGACCTCGAAGACGCCGAAGGGGTACCAGCTGTCGCCGACGACCTCGCCGTTCCGCTTGAGCTGGAGGCCGCCGATGTCTCCGAAGGAGCCCGGCTGCGCGAAGTGGGAGCTGTCGCCCCACATCGCCGGGGCGAAGCCGATCAGGTCGCCCTGCCGCTCGGCGGCCAGCGCCTCCTTGCCGGTGCGGTCGCGGGGCGCGACCGGGGCGGTCACTCCGTCGTACCAACTGGCGCTGGTCTTCTGGCCCTTGGCGTAGCCGTGCTGCTCGCCGGTCATGAACTCGCCCCAGGGGAAGCTGCTGGAGAGCAGCTGGTCCCAGGAGGTGTCACCGGCCGAGTAGTACTCGGTGCGCCGGCCCGGCGCGGCGACGGTCTCCACGGAGCCGAAGGAGACGGCGCTGCCGATGGGCCGGTAGGCGCCGGAGATGTCGATGAAGTCGGCGGCCACGCCCATGGAGTGGTAGGTGGCGTCGACCTGGCCGAGGTCGCGGTCGCGGACCCGGTAGGTGTGGTTGCCCTGGACCTGCCCGGTCTCCGGGAAGGCGAGGGAGTAGACGTACGGGCTCTTCGCCGTGCCCTTCCAGGACAGGGTGACCTTGCCGGCGGCGAGCCGGGCGAGCAGGGCCCGGCCCTCGCCGGACTGGAGGGCGAGGACGGGCACCGGGGCACCCGCGAAGCCGGTGGAGGCGACCCAGCGGCCGGGGGCGTCGCGGTGGGCGACCACAGCCACGGCGCCCGCGTCCGCGGCGTTCCGGGCGATGTCGTACAGGGCCCCGTCCACGGCCTTGACCAGGACGATCGCACCCTTGGCGGCGACCGCGGCGAGCTCCTCGGGGGTGCCGGAACCGGCGTCGACCAGGGGCGCGTTGCCGTGACCGTCGAGGTTGTCGCTGCCGGTGGACGCGGTGATCGGGTGCAGGACCGGGCCGCCGGCCACCTTCAGTTCGGAGAGCACGGGCGCCCCGGCCCGCCAGTAGCTGCCGAACTCGAACGCACCGTCCTCGGCGCGCCCTTCGACGGAGGCGTAGTAGCCGCGGATGGTCCGGCCGCCCATGGCGGTGCCGGCGTGCAGCCAGGTGTCGTCCCAGCTCCGGGCGAAGCCGAGGGTGGTGTTGCGGGCCTCCAGGGGCTTGGCGCCGGCGATGTCCAGCCGGCCGGCCGTGCGGGCGTCCAGGACGACGGTGGTGTCCTTCCTCAGCTCGACCTGGGGGCGTCCGAGGTAGGTGAGGGAGTCGGTCAGCTCGGCGCCCTCGCCCGCGTCGGGGGTGCCCACGAAGGCGGAGAGGAAGTACGCGCCGGGGCGCACGCGGTAGACCTGGTCGGTGGCGCCCTCGTTGAAGCGGCGCTCGCCGCTCGCGTCGTCGGTGCCGATGACGTCCAGGGAGGACGGTCCGGCGGCCGGCTTGCCCGAGCGGTCGATCAGCTTGACCCGCAGGGTCACCGTCTCGGGCTCGACGTAGAGCGAGAAGGGGGTGGAGACGCGGACGCCGTTCGCGGTGGCGACGAGGCGGCCGGTGACGTCCCCGTACTGGGAGCGCTCCAGCTTCGCGGCCGGGTCGAAGGTGAGCGGCACCCTGACGGTGGCGCCGGCCGGGACGGTCACCGTGCGGCGGTCGAGGTGGGCGACCTGGCTGCGGACGGCCGAGCCGTCGTTCCCGGTGACCTTCTCGACGGCCAGGTCCAGGGTGACGGGCCGGGTTCCGGTGTTGGTGTACGGGACCTGGACGCTGGTGCGGTCGCTGCGGTCCTGCGGCCAGTTGTACGAGCCGCCCTGTACGGCGGGGGCGCTGAGGACGGCGGTGCCGATCGCCGCCTTGAGGTCGAGGCGGCCGCCGCCGGTCTGCCGCACGTCCCCCGGGACCTTGGTGTTCGCGGAGCCGACGAGGGCGGCCTTGACCTGCTGGGCGGTCCAGTCCGGGTGGCGCTGCTTGACGATGGCGGCGGCGCCCGCGACGTGCGGGGTGGCCATCGAGGTGCCGGACATGGACTGGTAGGCGTACACCCCGCGTCCGCCGGCGGCGGCGGCCGAGATCCCCACGCCGGGGGCGGCGATCTCGGGCTTGAGGGTGTGCTGGAGTCCGGCGGGTCCGCGGCTGGAGAAGGAGGCCGTGGTGTCGTCGCGGTCGACGGCGCCGACGGTCAGCACGCTGGGCGCGCAACCGGGCGCGGACACCGTGTTGTTGCCGGGGCCGGTGTTGCCCGCGGCGATCACGAAGAGGGTGCCCGTGTTCTGCGCCAGGCGTTCGGCGGCGGCGCTCATCGGGTCGTCGCAGCTGGTCTGGGAGGGGTCGCCGAGGCTCATGGAGACCACGTCGGCCTTGGCGGCGACGGCCCATTCCATGCCGGCGATGATCCACGAATCCAGGCCGTAGCCCTGGTCGTTGAGGACCTTGCCGCTGAGCAGTTCGGCGCCGGGGGCGACGCCCTTCTTCGCTCCGCCGCTCTCGGCGCCGGACCCGCCCACGGTGGAGAGGGTGTGGGTGCCGTGGCCCTGGCGGTCGCCGTCGGTGTCGGAGTCGGTGAAGTTCTTCGACGCTCCGACGCGGCCCTTGAGGTCGGGGTGCTCCAGGTCGGTGCCGGTGTCGAGGACGGCGACCCTGGTGCCCTTGCCGTCGTACCCGGCGGCCCAGGCCGCGGGTGCGTTGACCTGGCGGGTGGAGCGCTCCAGGTTCGCCTGCACTTTGCCGTCGAGCCACAGCTTCTTCAGCGGGCCGGAGGCGGCGCGGGCGCGGGCGTCCGTACCGGTGACGTCGGCCCAGACGGCGGCGGCCCGCTGCTTGTCGGCGGAGAGCGCGACGGCGCCGATGGAGTCGAGGACCAGGGAGCGGTCGGCGCCGCGGGGTGCGGGCGGGGCGCTGCGTGCCACGTCGACGGAGGCGTCGTAGACGGCGATCAGCGGCAGCTTCTTGCTGCGGGCGTCGTCGTAGCCCTGCCGGACGAGGCCGGTGACGTTGAACAACTCGTGGTCGACCTTGCCCGAGGCGAGCGCGGCGACGGCGTTCTCGGGGTAGACGTAGAGGTCCTTGCCGGACTGGCGGGTCTGTACGAGCGGCTGCGAGCCGTCCTCGCGCGGCATCGCGGTGGCGGCGGTGCGGCCGGCGGCGTCGGTGGAGACGAGGACCCGGTCGCCGGTGACCAGGGTCACGGTGACGGGGGCCGCGGGCTGCTTCCCGGCCGCTTCGCTTCCGGTGACGGGTCTTCTGTCCGGCGCTCCGTCGCTCGGCTGTGCCGTGGACGGGCCCACGGCGGTGACGGCCAGGACGGCCGCCGTGGCCGCTCCCAGCGCCGTACGCGATATCGGGCGCATCGCTCTCCCCAGGTGAATTCCGGCCAACCACTGCATTGCACGGCAAAGCTGCCGCGTAAATGGCTTCTGGCCAGCGGATGTTGGTGCTGCGGTGGCATGACCTTGGCAGAGTGGCGGGGGGTGCGGCGATGATGTCCGCGGCGGGTTTGCGCCGTGGCCGCTTCCCGCCAGGCGCCGCGTGGAGAGGTGGGGTGGACGGGTTGCTGGGTGCGATAGGCCTGGACGAGGGCCAGGAGTCGGCGTACCGCGCGCTGGTCGCGCTGGGGGCGGCGGAGGTGCCCGACCTCGCGCACCGGCTGACGCTGCCGGTGCCGCAGACCGAACGGGCGCTGCGGCACCTGGAACGGCACGGGCTGGCCGCCCAGTCCTCGGCCCGGCCGGGGCGCTGGGTGGCGGCGCCGCCGGGAGTCGCCCTGGGAGCCTTGCTGACGCAGCAGCGGCACGAGCTGGAGCAGGCGGAGCTGGCGGCGGTGCTGCTGGCGGAGGAGTACCGGGCGGAGGCCGCCGAGCCGGCCGTGCACGACCTGGTGGAGGTGGTGCAGGGCGCGAGCGCGGTGGCGCACCGCTTCCACCAGCTCCAGCTGGGCGCGGTGGAGGAGGTGTGCGCGCTGGTCACCGGCCGCCCGCAGGTGGTGACGGGCACCGACAACGAGGCGGAGGACCGGGCGGCCGTGCGCGGGGTCGACTACCGGGTGGTGATCGAGCGGGAGGTGCTGACCCTGCCGAGCGGGATCCGGGAGGCGTCGACGGCGCTGGCGCGGGGTGAGCGGGTCCGGGTGACGGGGCAGGTTCCGACGAAGCTGGTGATCGCGGACCGCACCCTCGCCATGGTGCCGCTGACGGCGCGCGGGGCGGAGCCTGCGGCGCTGGTGGTGCACGCGTCGGGGCTGCTGGAGTCCCTGACGGGCCTGTTCGAGGCGGTGTGGAGGGAGTCCCTGCCGCTGCGGCTGGGCGCGGCGGGCTCGGCGGAGGAGTCCGGCGGCAGCCCCGACACCACCGACCTGGAGATCCTGTCGCTGCTGCTGGCGGGCATGACGGACGCGAGCGTGGCGAAGCACCTGGAGCTGGGCCTGCGCACGGTGCAGCGGCGGGTCAAGGGCTTGATGGAGGTCTCGGGGGTGACGACCCGGCTGCAGCTGGGCTGGCACGCGTACGAGCGGGGCTGGGTGGCCCGATAGGTCCCGGTCGGTCAGGCTGGGCAGATGGATCTGCCGCAGCTGCTCCTGGTGGGGCTGGTGCTGCTGCTCGGGGTGGCGGGGGTGATGGTCCCCGGGGTGCCGGGCAGATGGCTGGTGTGGGCGGGGCTGATGTGGTGGGCGCTCCGCGAGCGGTCCGACCTGGCGTGGACCCTGCTGGTCGCGGCGACGGCTCTGATGCTGGTGGTGCAGGTGGTGAAGTGGCTGCTCCCGCCGCGGCGGCTGCTGGGCGCGGCGGTCTCCCTGCGGACCGCCGTGTACGCGGGTGCGGGGGCGGTACTGGGTTTCGTACTGGTCCCGGTGGTGGGGGCGGTTCCGGGCTTCATCGGCGGCGTCTACCTGTGCGAGCGGCGCCGGCTCGGGGCGCACGGGGAGGCGTGGGCCTCGGTGCGGTCGGTGATGCGGGACGCGGGGACGAGCGTGCTGGTCGAGCTGTTCGCGTGCCTGGCGGTGGTGGGGGCCTGGGTGGGGGCGGTGGTGGCCGGGGCGTAGACCGTCCGTCGGGGCGCGGGGCGTCCGGCGGGTCCTGTATTGATCACGAGCGTTGTTGACACTCGGCGCGTCTTGAACGTGGCGAAGACCTCCGGTGTGGTGGGAGCTGTCCAGGAACTCACCGCACGGAGGTCTTCGTGTCCCACCGCAATGCCCGGCTGACCGTCTGCTGAGCACCGCCGCCCGAGCCCTGGGCCGGAGTTCGGCGACGGGCCGCCCCCGGTTCGACGCCCTGGTCGCCGACGACGCGCCCCGCTACGAGCCGCCCAGCGCGGCGCGCGACTGGGGCCCGGGCGGGGCGCCGGGCTGCGAGGCTCCCCGTCTGCGCCCGTACGTCTACCGGCCCCGCATCACGGTCACCGGGCCCGAGGAAAGCGCGGTACCCCTGCGGCCGGGGAGTTCGCCCTCCCCGTCTATGCCGCCGCTGCGGGCTTCAGCCCGCCGCCCCTGAACCACCGCAACGCACAGGGGGTGTGCGGGGCGGCCTCCCACCACAAGGTGTTGGAGCTGCACCCGCGCACCGGCTGGACGATCGCACGGTGGTTCTGCAAGCGGCACGTCGAGCCCGGGCCGTCCGATCTCCGCTTCCGATCCGGAACCTCAGCTGTTGGCCAGTGCGCGGTCGAGAAGGGGGAGCAGGCGCTCCCAGTGGCGCTGCAGCCCGGCGGGGTTGAATGCGTCGGTGTCGGACATGGTGAACCCGTGGACGGTGCCGGGGTAGATCTCGGAGGTGTAGTCGACCTTCGCGGCGTCCAGTGCCCGGTTGAGCTCGCCCAGGACCTCGGGTGTCAGGTCGCTTTCGGCGTGGCCGAAGTGGACCCGGGCGGTGATCTCGGCGAGGGCGTCGGGCCCGTCCGCGCCCACGGGACCGTGGAATGCGGCGACAGCGGCCACCTGGCCGGGGTGAGCCGCTGCGGTGCGCATCGCCAGGAGGCCGCCTATGCAGTAGCCGGTCACCGCGACCGGCCCGGCGGCGACCTCGGGCTGGGTGGTCAGGAACCTGAGGTAGGCGTCGGCGTCACTCAGGACGCGTTCGGCGGTGTGTGACTCGATCAACGGCATCAACTGGGCCATGATCGCGGGCCGGACCTCCTCTCCGATGTGCTCGGGAAGGCCGATCACCGGTGCCGGGCCGTGCCGGTAGAAGATGTTGGGGACAAGCACGTAGTACCCGTGCCCGGCCAGTTCGCGGGCCATCTCCCTCAGCACGGGCCGGATGCCGAAGCCGTCCGCGTACATCAGTACACCTGGGTGCTGCTCGCCGTTGTCGGGGAAGGCGGCGAAGGCGTCAGCCTGACCGTCCGTGGTGGGAATCTGCAGTGTCTTGATGGGCATGAATTCTCCTGTCGTGGTTGATGCGTAGAGCCTGTGATCAACACGACGGAGGCGGAGCCCGCGCAGCAGCGCACGATTCTCGATCGAACAGCGGGCCCGCACCGGCCCGTACGGCGCTCAGAAGAGCGCCGGGTCACCAATCCGTGTGTGGCGCAATGCCGTCCCGGTAGTCATAGCCGCAGAGCTTAGCCCACCGGGCAAAAGCCGACGCCGGCACGCTGCTGCCGATGAACTCGATCGATGCGCACGACGGAGGCCTTGCCAGGGCCGTTCTCGCATGCGCGAGGCAGCACCAGCTCGGGCGCGGATCCGACGTCCGACCACTCACCGTCGTCCCCGGGTTCTCCTACGGGATTTACCGGTTCGACGCTGTGGCCGCGGCTTCGCCCCCGGTGCACGGATACCACCACGGGCGGAATGAGGCCTTGAACGAGGTCGTCTCAGCGGTCTTCCCCGCGTATCAGTGCGAGTTCCGCGGGGCCGAGAACCTGGAGGAGGCTGTCCTGCGGTTCAAGCACGTGCTGCGGCCGACGGTCATCACCCGGTTGCCAGTCCCGTACCTGCGAATGCGGTACGGGAACACGAGGACTGGCGGTGGCAGCGTGGGTCCCTCCCGCGGGTTCAGTACGTACGGCGTTACTGCTGAGGGAGCTCGGCCTCCTCGAACATGCCCCAGGGAGCTTCGTGGAGTTCGAGAACCTCCGTGGCGAGGTGTGGAACGTCGAGTGGAACGGATTCCGGCTGGTGAATGGCACACCACAGGACTCACCACCCTCCGAAAACTGGGCGGCATCGGCTCTGGGATGTCCGTAGGGGTTCGAGGCCCCGCTTCGTCCTCGTCCCCGCGCTCCGCGAGGAACTCGAAGTCCTCGTCCCAGCCGACCGCCGCCCCGGCCGCGCGTGGAAAGCGGGGCCCAGCGCTCGCGATCATGCCCACGCGCCGGACCGAGCGGCCGGTCCGGATCGGGTAGGCCAGGACATCGACCGCGCGGCAGGAGCTGGGTCGCGGCGGTCGGCGCGCAGGACGGCACCGCGGTGGTCACCGTGGTCGGCACCGACACCACGGTGTCGTACGGCATCGACATCGCGTCCACCTGCTCTCCCCGGCTGGGCACCCGGCCGCCGTCACCGGCGACCTCGCGTCGTTCTGGCGCGAGGGCTACCGCGCCGTGCGGGCCGAGCTCATCGGCCGCCACCCCCGCCACCCGTGGCCGGAGGACCCGGCTGCGGCCGAGCCGACCCGGTGGCCCAACACGCCCGACCGGGGAGCGCCACGGGCAGCCCGGGGTCAGCCGCCACCTGAGTTGGCCGAGGCCGAACCGCCGGAGAACCAGGTCGAGTGGGACCGCGGCTCATCGCGCGTGCTGCGCTCGGTGCGCAGCTCCACCACGGCCGCGGCCGGGCCGAGCAGAACCTCTAACGCGTCGGCGAGCCGCTGCGGGTCGCCGCCGAACGGGAGCGGGTCGAGCCGCTCCCGGCCGCCCCGCAGGACGAGTTCCAGCGCGAGCGTGGAGACGGCCGGCTTGCGGTCCCCCTGGTACGGCTCCACCACCTTGTGCGTCAGCTGCACCTCGCGCAGGGTGTCGACGGGCAGCCAGTCGTCCGGCCCGGCGGCCCGGACCAACCGCAGGGACGCGGGCACCCCGGCCGGCGCGAACTCCACCCGCAGGATGTCCCGGGCCCGGGCAAAGGCCAGCGCTAGCCCGAGCAGGTACTCCAGCCCGGCGATCACCCCCACCACCACGAACACAGTCGACGCCCGCGCCCCGGCCAGCACCATCCAGAAGGCGACGAGCAGGGTCGGCACGCCCAGGACGAGCGGAATGAACAGCGCGAACCCCGCCGAGATCAGCACGTTCCACACCGGCCCGGTCCGGCCGGCACGCAGGACCAGATCCGTCGAGTCGGGGCCTTGTCTCAGCAAGGGATGGGTGGCCATGCCTCCAGCGTAGGACCGGTCCGCAAGAGCGCCTCGGCCATATCCAGCCGATGGGGCGCGACTTGGGACGGCCGGACCCCCAGCCGGCGGGCGCGGCGGGCTCCCAGGGCTCGAACCACGGGTCGGGCCACTGCTCCGCGGCGGCCGTCAGCGGGGAGAGGGCGGCGTCGTCCAGGCTCGCGCGGATGATGTCGGCGGGGCCGCCGTGGCGTGCGGTCTCCTCGATCAGGTGCAGCAGCACCCACCGCACCGACCACTCCTCGACGTCGGCGGGGAACCACGGCACGCCCCGGGGACGGGAACGCCCTGGCCGAGGTCGGCGATGCCGGCGACGGCCTCGTCGGTCTCCCCGGTCACCAGCTCGTAGTCAGGGCTTGAGGAACATCCATGTCAGATCGTGCGCTGCCGGCCTTGGGCGCAATGGGCTCCGGGCCATGCTGGCCCGCTGGCTCGGCGGGCGTGTGCGTCTGGGATCCTTCTCCGCATGAGCACACCACCAGACGGATTGCCTGTCTACCGAGTCTTGACTGGCCCGGACGACGCCGCGTTCTGCCACCGTGTGAGCGAAGCGATTGGTCTTGGTTACGAACTGCACGAAGGCCCCGCCGTCACCTTCAACGGTGAGAGCGTCATCGTCGCCCAGGCGCTGGTCTGGCCAGCACGGTAGGGACTTTGTGAGCAGTGGTGGTCGCGATCGACCCGTGACGTGGGAAGGGCCGCACGGGTTGGGTGAGTTGTGAAGCTGACCTGGGCCCGTGCGGCCTGCTCGGAGAGTCGTTGTGGCGACGGCGGTACGGGCGCACGCGCCGGCGGTGGCCGCCGAGCACGCCCTGATCCACGCAGTGCCCCGGCTGGCCGCGGCGACGGTCCACACCGACCACGCCCCGACGCCCTGACGCCCGACGGCCGGGACGACCCCCACACGCCCCTGTCCCACCACACCGCCCGTCTGAACCGCGCGCCGGGCCCGTACGCCCGCCGGGCGGGTCCGGGGTCAGGCCCGGCGGCGGGCTCAGGGGCGCAGGGCGGTGTCGAGGTCGCGGATGAACTCCCCCACGCGCCCGCCGCCGGGAGGCGCGGCGGGCAGGCGGCCGAGCACCGCGCCGACGGCGGCGGGGGCGTGCCGGCCCGCCCACTCCAGGGTCGCCTCGGCGACGGCCCGGTCGTCCCCGGCCGCGAGTTCTTCCGCCCGCGCCGCGTGGGCCGCGGCTCCGAGGATGTGCTTCACCTGGTGGGCGCTGGCCCTGGGGTGCAGGTACGCGGCAGCGGCCGCGTGGCTCGCCGCTCGCGCCGCGTCGGCCGCGGCGGGCGAACCGGCCTCCTGTGCGGCCTTGTACGCCGCCCATGCGCTCTGCCGCAGCGCGGCCGTGCGCCGGCCGCTCCCGGCGAAGGCGCGCGCCGCGTCGATGGCGTCGCGGGGGCGCGTGTCGGCGGGGAGGTCCGCTTCGAAGATCGACAGTGCCCTGCACGCGCACGCGGCCGCGTAGGCCGTGATCTCGCGCAGTTCGTCGTTGCTCAGCTCGATTTCTTCCGTCCTGGTCGCCACCGTCCCATCGTGCCGCAGACCCCGCGCCCTGCGCACCGCCGGCCGAGTCCGGCGCGCGCACGCATGGCACCCCCACGCCGCCCTCGCCACCCTCGCCCCGGCGGCCCCCGCGGGGACGGGCACCGCGGGCCGGGACGTCGGGCGACGCCCCGGCTCCGTCGGCCTGTCGGCCGGCCCCGGGCGGCCGGCCCCGGGCAGTGGAACTACGCGCGGCCGGTGCGCTTGGCGGCGTAGTTGGCGCGGCCCTCCGCCGACTTCAGGCGCCAGTCCCGGCGGATCTCCGACCGCAGGCGCGCGTCCGTCTTCGCGACGATCCGCTGGTTCTCCCGCAGCAGCTTGCGGTAGCTCTCCAGACGGCGTTCCGCCAGTTCCCCGGAGGCCAGGGCGGCCAGCACCGCGCACCCCGGTTCCGCCTCGTGCGCGCAGTCGTGGAAACGGCAGTGCGCCGCGTACTCCTCGATCTCCGCGAAGACCTGGCCGACGCCGGCCTCGGCGTCCCAGAGCCCCACCCCCCGCAGTCCGGGGGTGTCGATGAGGACGCCGCCGCCGGGGAGGACGAGCAGGTTGCGCGTCGTCGTCGTGTGGCGGCCCTTGCCGTCGATCTCGCGCGCCTCCTGCACCTCCATCACGTCGGCGCCGAGCAGGGTGTTGGCCAGGGTGGACTTGCCGGCGCCCGAGATGCCGAGCAGGACGCTCGTGCCGCCCGCGACGACGGCCGACAGGATGTCCGTGCCCTCCCCCGTGCGGGAGGAGACGGTGAGCACCTGGACCCCGGGCGCGGTGTTCTCCACGTCCTGGACCAGGTGGGCGAGCGTCGCCGGGTCGGGGACCAGGTCCGCCTTGGTGAGGACCACCAGCGGCAGCGCGCCCGACTCCCACGCCAGCGCCAGGAAGCGCTCGATGCGCCCAAGGTCGAGTTCGACGGCGAGCGAGACGGCGATGATCGCGTGGTCGACGTTGGCGGCGAGGATCTGGCCCTCGGAGCGCTGCGAGGACGTGGACCGTACGAAGGCGGTCCGGCGGGGCAGGTACGCCTTCACGTACCGCGGGTTGCCGTGCGTCTCGACGGCGGCCCAGTCGCCGGTGCAGATGACCCGGAGCGGATCGTGCGGCGTGACGAAGGCGGTGTCGGCGCGGACCGCGCCGTCCGCGGTCACGACGTCGCACTGGCCCCGGTCGACCCGTACGACGCGGCCGGGCACCAGGCCCTGCTCGGCGTACGGGGCGAACTCGGCCTCCCACGCCGCGTCCCAGCCGTAGGGGGCGAGGGCGTGCGGGGTGGCCTGCGGGAAGGAAGAAGAGGAGAAAGACAAGGGGAACCCTTCACAGGGTGGCCCCGGCGTCACGCGCGCGGCGCGTGGAGGTATGTGAGGTCAGCCGGAGACCACGGAGGTGACATTGACGGTCTTCTGAGTGCGGGCAGCGCCCTGCGCGACGACAGTCATCAATGAACTCACCTCCGGGTCATGCACGAACTGTGCGTTCCACACCGGTCGGCGGGAACGGATCCACCGTAACAAGGCCCCCCGCGCGGGGGCCACTTCTTTTTCCGCCGCCCCCGCGGCGGGGGGCGTCAGGGCCGCCCCGCCCGGGCCGCGCCCTCGGCGCGCCGCGATGTCCGTTTCCTTCAAGACGGGCACCCGGGACGGTGCCTAGGCTGCCGTCATGACTCCTCGACTCGACATGATCGGCATGGTCGTCTCCGACATGGCCGCCTCGCTCGCCTTCTACCGCCGTCTCGGCGTCGACGTCCCGGCGGGCGCCGAGGAACAGCCGCACGTGGAGGCCGTGCTCCCCGGCGGGCTGCGGATCGGCTGGGACACGGAGGACGTCGTCCGCTCCTTCGACCCGTCCTGGGTCCGGCCCGCCGGCGACGGCCGCCGCGACCTCGCCTTCCTGTGCGACTCCCCCGCCGAGGTGGACGCGCTGTACGCCGAACTGACCGCGGCGGGGTACCCCGGCCACCTGAAGCCGTGGGACGCCGTCTGGGGCCAGCGCTACGCCGTGGTCCTCGACCCGGACGGCTGCGGCGTCTCGCTGTTCGCCGCCTCGGAGTCCGGGCCGGAGGCCGCGGTGTAGGCGGTCAGCGTCGTCCCCGCCAGTGCGCGGACCTCGCGGGCCAGGTGCGCCTGGTCGGCGTACCCGGTGGCGTGCGCGACCTCGGCGTAGCCCGTGCCGGACCGGGCGAGGGCGAGGGCCCGGCGCAGCCGCAGGACCCGGCCGAGCGTGCGGGGGCCGTACCCGAAGGCGTCGAGCGAGCGCCGGTGCAGCTGCCGCTCGCCGAGGCCGACCGCCGCGGCGATCGCGGCCACCGCCTCCCCCGCCCGGATCCGGGCCGCGACCTCCGCGGCGAGCGGATCGGGCGGTCCGGCCCCGGCGGCCCGCCGCGCGGCCAGCGCCTCCAGCCCCGCGCACGGATCCCCGTACGACCCGACGAGCCCGGCGAGGCGGCGCACCTCGCGGGCCGGCCAGAGCTCGGCGAGGTCCACGCGCCGGTCCCGCAGGACGTGCGCGGGGACGCCGAGCAGGGCGGGGGCGGTGCCGGGCGCGAACCGGATCCCGGCGAAGGCGCCCCCCGGGACCTCACCGGCCGGGTGTGGGCGGGTGTCGGTGCCGGCGACCAGCAGCCGGCCGTCCGCCCACAGCAGGTCCATGCAGCCGTCGGGCAGCACCATGCCCCCGGCGCCGCCGCCGGGGGCCCCGGCCCGCCACAGCACGGCTCCGGGGACGGCCGCCGAGCGTGCTTCCTCGTACATGTGACCAGGCTAGGGGGTGCCGTCACAGTCGTCCCGTACGCCCGGAGGGCCCCCCGCCGAGGCGTGTCCGGCGGGGGCCCGCCGGTCAGTGCTTGCGGATCCGGGAGGTGTAGTCCTCCGGCGGGAGGAACTTCGACCACCGCTCGGGGAACTCCGACGGCATCCCGTCGTCCTCGTCGTCCTCGGACTCGCCCTCCGCCATCGCCCGCCACGCGGCGGCCCGCGCGATCAGCTGCGCCGCCTCCGCCTCGCGGACCCGTTCGTTCGCCTCGCGGGCCGCGGCCGTCGCCACGGACGGCCAGACGCGGTCGATGGCGGCGTTGACGGCGGCGCCGACGAGCACCGCGAAGGCCGAGATGCCGATCCACAGCAGGATGGCGACCGGCGCGGCCAGCGATCCGTAGATCGTCGGGCCCTCCACGGTGTTGGTGAGGTAGATCCGCAGCAGGAACGAGCCCAGCACCCACATGGCGAGGGCCACCAGCGCGCCCGGCACGTCCTCGATCCACGGCGAGCGCACCGGGACGGACACGTGGTAGAGCGTGGTCAGGAAGACGATGGACAGCAGGGTGACCGTCGGCCAGTAGAGCACCGCGATCACCTCGGTGCTCCAGGGCAACAGGCGGACGACGGCGTCGGGGCCGACGACCATCAGCGGCAGCACGATCGCGCCGATCAGCAGGGCGATGATGTACAGCAGGAAGGCCAGCAGCCGGGTCTTGACGATTCCGCGCTGACCGTCGAGCCCGTACATCACGGTGATGGTGTCGATGAAGACGTTGACGGCGCGGGAGCCCGACCACAGCGCGAAGGCGAAGCCGAGCGAGATCAGGTCGGGCCGGCCCCGGCTGGTGACGTCGTCCAGCATGGGCTTGGCGATGTCGTTGACGCCTCGGTCGGAGAGCACCGTGCCGACGGCCCGCAGGATGTTCTCCTCGATGCTCTGGACGGACTGGGTGTCCGTCCAGCCGTCCACGTAGCCGAGGAGGCCGAGCAGGCCGAGGAAGAGCGGGGGCAGCGAGAGCAGGGTGAAGAAGGCCGCCTCGGCCGCGAGTCCGAGGATGCGGTACTCGATGCACGAGTTGACGGTGTCCTTCAGCAGCAGCCAGGCCATCTTCCGCTTGGAGACGTTGCGGTAGAGGGCGCGGGCCCGGTGGAGCCGTCCTGGGATCCGCTCGGGTGTTTCTTTTGCTGGCTGCACGTCCTTACGGTATCCGCATGGCAGCCACCACCCACACAGTCAGCAACCAGGCCCCGCCCCTGGTGGGCCACGACGTCTACGGGGGCGATCGCGCCCTCACGGAGGGCGTGGAACGGCACCTCGCCTCCGCGTACCCCGAACTCCTGGGAGAGGTGGGGGAAGAGCTCACCGTCCTCGGGCGCGCCGCGGGCTCCGCGCAGGCCCAGGAGTGGGGTGAGCAGGCGAACGCGCATCCGCCGGAGCTGCGCACGCACGACCGCTACGGGAACCGGATCGACGAGGTGGACTTCCACCCGGCCTGGCACCGGCTGCTCGGGCACGCCGTGACCTCGGGGCTCACCGACGCCTGGGGGCGCCCGGCGGGGCACCTGCGCCGGGCGGCCGGGTTCTTCGTGTGGTCCCAGGCCGAGGCGGGGCACGGCTGCCCGGTCTCGATGACGCACGCCGCCGTACCGGCGCTGCGGGCCGATCCGGAGCTGTCCGCCGAGTGGGAGCCGCGGCTGACCTCCCACGTGTACGAGCGGGGCCTGCGGCCGGCCGGGGAGAAGGCCGGGGTGCTGTTCGGCATGGGGATGACGGAGAAGCAGGGGGGCAGCGACGTCCGCGCGAACACGACGTCGGCGGTGCCCCTGGACGCCTCCGGGGAGTACCTCCTCACCGGCCACAAGTGGTTCTGCTCGGCGCCCATGTGCGACGGGTTCCTGGTGCTGGCGCAGGCGCCGGGGGGGCTGACCTGCTTCCTGGTGCCGCGGGTGCTGCCGGACGGCACGCGCAACGTCTTCGCGATCCAGCGGCTGAAGGTGAAGCTGGGGAACCGGTCGAACGCGTCGAGCGAGGTCGAGTTCGACGGGACCTGGGCGCGGCGGGTGGGCGAAGAGGGCCGGGGGGTGCGGACGATCATCGAGATGGTCGCGGCGACCCGGCTGGACTGTGTCATCGGCTCCGCCTCGTTGATGCGGCAGGCACTGTCGCAGGCCGTGCACCACGCGGAGCACCGCTCTGCTTTCGGAGCGGTGCTCATCGACCAGCCGCTGATGCGCAACGTGCTCGCGGACCTCGCCCTGGAGTCGGAGGCGGCCACCACCCTGACCCTGCGCCTCGCCGCCGCGTACGACGCGGGCACGGACGGGGAGAAGGCGTTCCTGCGCCTCGCGGTTCCCGTGGCCAAGTACTGGGTGACCAAGCGCTGTACGCCGATGGTGGCGGAGGCCCTGGAGTGTCTGGGCGGCAACGGCTACGTCGAGGAGTCCGGCATGCCGAGACTGCTGCGCGAGTCCCCGCTGAACTCCATCTGGGAGGGCTCGGGCAACGTGCAGGCCCTGGACGTACTGCGCGCCCTCCAGCGGGAACCGCACGCGCTGAACGCGTTCCTCACCGAGGTCGGCCTGGCCCGGGGCGCGGACCACCGGCTCGATTCGGCCATCAAGGGGCTGCTCACGGAGCTGGCCGACCTGGACGGCATCGAGGCGCGGGCCCGCCGCGTGGTGGAGCGCATGGCGCTGGTGCTCCAGGGTTCGCTGCTGGTGCGGTGGGCCCCGCCGGAGGTGGCCGACGCGTTCTGCGCCTCGCGGCTCGGCGGCGACTGGGGTGCGGCGTTCGGCACGCTGCCGCACAGCCTGGACCTCGGCGCCGTCGTGGAACGGGCGCGGATCGCGCACTAGGCCGTCGCAGGGGACGGCAGGGGGAGGGCGGGCACCCCCCAAGGTCCCCGCACCGCTCCGAGCACGGGATCCGGGCCCGTCGGACGGGACCAGGGGCGGCGCCGCGCCGACTCGGCACCGCCCCTGACCCGTGAAGCCCCGAGGAGGAGCTGTCACGCCGCTCGGCGGCGTTCGGACAGTGTCGGCCGGGCGACCGGGACTTGGCGAGAGTTGCATGACGTTGCACCCTGTGAGTCGGCAGCCGCCCGCCGGGGCCGGGGGGCGCGGCATCCGCGGACCGCCCGGGCGGCTCCGTCGTACGTCCTGTTCGCACGGGGAGGTTCCGGTGGCCGACACCGCAGGCGGCACGGTCGATGTGGCACGCATCTCGGCCATGGACGCGCGGCAGGCCGCGCGCCTGCTCCAGGGGGTGCGGGCGGCGGCGCTCGCCGGTGACCGGCTGCCGGCGGCGCCCCGGCCGGAGATCGCCGAGTCCTGGCGCCGGATGCTGGCCCGCGGGGTGCACCCGGACCGGGACGCGCGCTCGCGCATGCTGTCGGCCGCCGAGACCGAGGAGCGGCGCCGCGCCTCGCGGCTGCGGGAGGTCCTTCCCGTACTGCGGGAGGGGCTGCTGCCCGCGCTGGACGGGGCCCTGCACATCATGGTCGTCGCCGACGCGGACGGCCGGCTGCTGTGGCGGGAGGGCCACGCCTCGATCCTGCGCAAGGCGGACCGCCTGGGGTTCTCGGTCGGGGCCGACTGGGACGAGGCCGTGGTCGGCACGAACGGAGTGGGCACGGCCCTGGTGGCCCGGCGCCCCGTCCAGGTCTTCTCGGCGGAGCACTTCGTCTCCAGCCACCACGAGTGGACCTGCGCGGGCGCGCCCGTGCGCGATCCCCGCGACGGGCGGCTGCTGGGCGTGGTCGACGTCAGCGGGCCGCTGGCCACCATGCACCCCGCGACGCTGGCGTGGGTGAGCTCGGTGGCCCGGCTCGCGGAGCGGGAGCTGCGCCTGCGCCACCTGGAGTCCCTGGAGCGGCTGCGCTCGGTGGCCGCGCCGCTGCTGGCCCGGCTGCCGGGGCGGGCGCTGGCCGTGGACCCCGACGGCTGGACGGCGGCGGTGACGGGTCTGGCCCCGACGGACCGGGTGCCGCTGCCGAGGGAGTTCGGGGCGGGCCGGGTGTGGGTGCCGCAGCTCGGCGAGTGCGTGGTGGAGCCGCTGCCGGGCGGCTGGCTGCTGCGGGTCGCGGAGGTCCGGGAGCCCGCGGCGGCGACCCGGGTCGTCCTCGACCTCAGTCGGCCGGGGACCTGCTCGGTGACGGTGTGCGGGGCCGCGGGGAGCTGGTCGCGGGAGCTGAGCCCGCGCCATGCGGAGCTGCTGTTCCTGCTGGCGGAGCGCCCCCGCGGCCGGACGGCGGCGGAACTGGCCGGGGAGCTGTTCGGGGATCCGACGCGCACGGTGACGGTCCGCGCGGAGCTGTCGCGGGTGCGGCGCCACCTCGCGGGCGTCCTCGCCCACCGGCCGTACCGTTTCGGCGAGGACGTGGAGGTGGAGGTGGTCCGCCCCGGCGATCCGGCGGCGCTGCTGGCCCACTCCACCGCACCGGCGGTGATCCGGGCCCGCCTGGTCCGTACCGGGCCCGGCGTGATTCCCTGACCTGCATGAGCACCATCACCCTCACCACCTGGTCCCTGGAAATGACCTCGCCCGGGGACCTGGTCCCCGCCGCCGACCCGGGCCCGGAGGTCGCCGTCGTCCGGTCCGAGGTCCCCTCCCCCGAGTTCAGCCGCTTCCTCTACGCCTCGGTCGGCGGCGACATCCACTGGACGGACCGGCTCGCCCTGACCCGCGCGCAGTGGGTGGAGCAGTTGACCCGGCCCGGGGTGGAGACGTGGGTGGCGTACGACCGCGGCACGCCGGCGGGTTACGTGGAGCTCGACCCGCAGGCCGACGGCGTGGTGGAGATCGTGTACTTCGGTCTGCTCCCGGAGTTCCGCGGCCGCCGCATCGGCGGGCACCTCCTCTCCCTGGGCGTCGCGCGGGCCTGGGACCTGGCGTCCCGCTGGCCGGACCGGGAACCGACGCGACGCGTGTGGGTCCACACGTGCAGCCAGGACGGCCCCACGGCGATGGCGAACTACCAGCGGCGCGGATTCACGCTGTTCGCGACGGAAACGGAATCGAAGGAGGAGTCGCAGACCCCCGGGCCGTGGCCCGGCGCGTAGCCTCCGCACCGGCCGCCTCCCGGTAGCCCGCACGGGCCGCCCCCCGGTAGCCCGCGCGGCGCCCCCGCCGGCCCGTTCGCGGGCTCCGGGGCGCGTCCGGAGGGGGCTGGGCGAGAACCGGAAGGGGCCCGGTGAGTGACCCCGATCACGTCATCCCGCGATACGAGACGACTTCGTCCATATCGTGGACAGTAGTGGACTCGTCCAATCGGCACATGACACGCTTCCGTCATGAATGGAGCTGGAATTGCCTTGGTGAGTCGGCGGCACGTCGACCTCGGCCGCATGTCCAGCGCCATCTGTCCGGCGCGCTGACGGAACCAGCCACCGCCGCACATCGCCGCACACCCGGCATCGCCGCCGCGGAAGCGTCGATCACCGCAGTCCCCTGAAGGCCGCACACCGCCCTGCCCGCCGGCCACCCCGGCACGGGCGCGGGTACCAGCCGCACCCACTCAGCGACGCCGACGTGACGGGGGCGCGCGCCGCCCTCTCCCCTGCCCCCGCCTTGAGCCGCCGAAGAAGGACGTACCGCCATGGCCGCCACCCCCGAAACGCCCGCAGCAGCCGCTCCCGCAGCAGCCGCGCGCCGCAAGACCGGCCGTCACCGCGGTGAGGGCCAGTGGGCCGTCGGACACCACACGCCCCTCAACGGCAACGAGCAGTTCAAGAAGGACGACGACGGTCTCAACGTGCGGACACGCATCGAGACGATCTACTCCAAGGCGGGCTTCGACTCGATCGACCCCAACGACCTGCGCGGCCGCATGCGCTGGTGGGGTCTGTACACCCAGCGCAAGCCCGGGATCGACGGCGGCAAGACCGCGATCCTGGAGCCGGAGGAGCTGGACGACAAGTACTTCATGCTGCGCGTGCGCATCGACGGCGGCCGGCTGACCACCGAGCAGCTTCGCGTCATCGGCGAGATCTCCGAGGAGTTCGCCCGCGGCACCGCCGACCTCACCGACCGCCAGAACGTCCAGTACCACTGGATCCGGATCGAGGACGTCCCGGAGATCTGGCGCCGTCTGGAGGCGGTCGGCCTCTCGACCACCGAGGCCTGCGGTGACACGCCCCGCGTGATCCTCGGTTCGCCCGTCGCCGGCATCGCGCGGGACGAGATCATCGACGGCACCCCCGCCATCGACGAGATCTACCGCCGCATCGTCGGCAACCCGGACTTCTCCAACCTGCCCCGCAAGTTCAAGTCCGCGATCTCCGGCTCGCCGCTGCTCGACGTGGCGCACGAGATCAACGACATCGCCTTCGTCGGCGTGAACCACCCCGAACACGGCCCCGGCTTCGACGTCTGGGTCGGCGGCGGCCTCTCCACGAACCCCAAGCTGGGTGTGCGCCTGGGCACCTGGGTCTCCCTCGACGAGGTCCCCGACGTCTACGAGGGCGTCATCTCGATCTTCCGCGACTACGGCTACCGCCGGCTGCGCACCCGCGCCCGGCTGAAGTTCCTCGTCGCCGACTGGGGCCCGGCCAAGTTCCGCCAGGTCCTGGAGGACGAGTACCTGCAGCGGAAGCTGACGGACGGCCCCGCCCCCGAGCAGCCCTCCGGCCAGTGGCGCGACCACGTCGGTGTCCACGAGCAGCAGGACGGCCGCTTCTACGTGGGCTTCGCGCCCCGCGTGGGCCGCGTGGACGGCGCCACCCTCACCAAGATCGCGGACGTCGCCGCGCAGCACGGCTCGGGCCGTCTGCGCACGACGGCCGAGCAGAAGATGATCGTCCTCGACATCGAGGCCGACCGGGTCGACTCCGTGGTCGCGGCCCTGGAGGCGCTGGACCTGCGGGTCAAGCCGTCCCCGTTCCGCCGCGGCACCATGGCCTGCACCGGCATCGAGTTCTGCAAGCTGGCCATCGTCGAGACGAAGGCGCGCGGCGCCTCGCTGATCGACGAACTGGAGCGCCGCCTGCCGGAGTTCTCCGAGCCGCTGACGATCAACATCAACGGTTGCCCGAACGCCTGCGCCCGCATCCAGGTGGCGGACATCGGTCTCAAGGGCCAGCTGGTGCTGGACGACGACGGCAACCAGGTGGAGGGCTACCAGGTCCACCTGGGCGGCGCCCTCGGCCTGGAGGCCGGCTTCGGCCGCAAGGTCCGCGGCCTCAAGGTCACCTCGGCCGGTCTGCCCGACTACGTGGAGCGGGTCGTCACGCGCTTCCAGGAGCAGCGCGAGGACGGCGAGCGCTTCGCCGCCTGGGTCACCCGCGCGAGCGACGAGGCCCTGTCATGAGCGAGCGCGCCGCACCGTTCTACTGCCCGTACTGCGGCGACGAGGACCTCTTCCCCAACGAGAGCGGTCACGGCGCCTGGGAATGCAGGGCCTGCAACCGGGCCTTCCAGCTGAAGTACCTCGGGCTGCTGTCCCGGGGCGTTCAGGCCAACGGCACTGGAGGGGACGAGATATGACGACGACTCAGGAGACGGCGGACCTGAGGGGGCTGGCCGAGCGTGCGGGCCGGGACCTCGAGGACGCCTCCGCGCTGGAGATCCTCACCTGGGCGGCCGAGACCTTCGGCCGGAAGTTCGCCGTGACCTCCTCCATGGAGGACGCGGTCGTCGCCCACCTGGCGTCCCGCGTCTTCCCCGGCGTGGACGTGGTGTTCCTCGACACCGGCTACCACTTCGAGGAGACCATCGGCACCCGGGACGCGGTCGAGGCCGTGATGGACGTCAACGTCATCACGCTCTCCCCGCGCCGCACCGTCGCCGAGCAGGACGCCGAGCACGGCCCGAAGCTGCACGACCGCGATCCCGACCTGTGCTGCGCGCTGCGCAAGGTCAAGCCGCTGGAAGAGGGCCTGACCGCGTACGACGCCTGGGCGACGGGCCTGCGCCGCGACGAGTCCCCGACCCGGGCGAACACTCCGGTGGTCGGCTGGGACGACAAGCGCCGCAAGGTCAAGGTCTCGCCGATCGCCCGCTGGACGCAGGACGACGTGGACGCCTACGTCGCCGAGCACGGCGTGCTCACCAACCCGCTGCTGACGGACGGTTACGCCTCCGTCGGCTGCGCCCCCTGCACCCGCAGGGTGGCGGAGGGCGAGGACGCACGGTCCGGCCGCTGGGCCGGCCTGGGCAAGACCGAGTGCGGACTGCACGGCTGATGACGACACCCCCCACTCGTACGGAACCGACGGAGAAGAACCAGATGAGCGTGAGCGACCAGGGCGCCACCGTGTGGCTGACCGGGCTGCCGAGCGCCGGCAAGACCACGATCGCCTACGCGCTGGCCGAGCGGCTGCGCGCCGGCGGCCGCCGCGTGGAGGTGCTCGACGGGGACGAGATCCGCGAGTTCCTCTCCGCCGGACTCGGCTTCAGCCGGGAGGACCGGCACACGAACGTGCAGCGGATCGGCTTCGTCGCCGAACTCCTCGCGAGCAACGGCGTCACGGCGCTCGTGCCCGTGATCGCGCCGTTCGCGGACAGCCGCGAGGCGGTCCGCAAGCGGCACGCCGCCGAGGGCACCCCGTATCTGGAGGTCCACGTGGCCACGCCGGTCGAGGTCTGCTCGGAGCGTGACGTGAAGGGCCTGTACGCCAAGCAGGCGGCGGGCGAGATCTCCGGTCTGACCGGGGTCGACGACCCGTACGAGGCCCCGGAGTCCCCGGACCTCCGCATCGAGTCGCACACGCAGTCCGTGCGGGAGTCGGCCTCGGCCCTGCACGCGCTGCTCACCGAGAGGGGTCTGGCATGACCACGGCCGCACACCTGCACACCGATTCCGGCTCCGACGCCCCGTACGCGCTGTCGCACCTGGACGCGCTCGAGTCGGAGGCCGTGCACATCTTCCGCGAGGTGGCGGGCGAGTTCGAGAAGCCGGTGGTCCTCTTCTCCGGCGGCAAGGACTCCATCGTCATGCTCCACCTGGCGCTGAAGGCGTTCGCGCCGGCGCCGGTCCCCTTCACGCTTCTGCACGTCGACACGGGCCACAACTTCCCCGAGGTGCTGGAGTACCGCGACCGCACGGTCGCCCAGCACGGTCTGCGCCTGCACGTGGCGTCCGTCCAGGACTACATCGACGCGGGCAAGCTGCGCGAGCGCCCCGACGGCACCCGCAACCCGCTCCAGACCCTGCCGCTGACGGAGGCGATCCAGAGCCACCGGTTCGACGCGGTCTTCGGCGGCGGCCGCCGCGACGAGGAGAAGGCCCGCGCCAAGGAGCGCGTCTTCTCCCTGCGCGACGAGTTCTCCCAGTGGGACCCGCGCCGCCAGCGCCCCGAGCTGTGGCAGCTGTACAACGGCCGCCACGCCCCGGGCGAGCACGTGCGCGTCTTCCCGCTCTCCAACTGGACCGAGCTGGACGTCTGGCAGTACATCGCCCGCGAGGGCATCGAGCTGCCGGAGATCTACTTCGCCCACGAGCGCGAGGTGTTCCAGCGGAGCGGCATGTGGCTGACGGCGGGCGAGTGGGGCGGCCCCAAGGAGAGCGAGACGCCCGAGAGGCGTCTCATCCGCTACCGCACCGTCGGCGACATGTCCTGCACCGGCGCCGTCGACTCCGACGCCGCCACGCTGGACGCCGTGATCGCCGAGATCGCCGTCTCCCGCCTCACCGAGCGCGGAGCGACCCGCGCCGACGACAAGATGTCCGAGGCCGCGATGGAAGACCGCAAGCGCGAAGGGTACTTCTAGACATGACCAGCACCACCGATCAGGTCGCCAACCTGGCCGACCTCGCAGCGACCACCCTGCTGCGCTTCGCGACCGCCGGTTCCGTCGACGACGGCAAGTCCACCCTGGTGGGCCGGCTGCTGCACGACTCGAAGTCGGTCCTGACCGACCAGATGGAGGCCGTCGAGGCGGTCTCCGCCCAGCGCGGCCAGGAGGCTCCCGACCTCGCGCTGCTCACCGACGGCCTGCGGGCCGAGCGGGAGCAGGGCATCACCATCGACGTCGCGTACCGCTACTTCGCCACCGCGCGGCGCCGGTTCATCCTCGCGGACACCCCCGGGCACGTGCAGTACACCCGGAACATGGTCACCGGCGCCTCCACCGCCGACCTGGCCGTGGTCCTGGTCGACGCCCGCAACGGCGTGATCGAGCAGACCCGCCGGCACGCGGCCGTCGCGGCCCTGCTGCGCGTCCCGCACGTGGTCCTGGCCGTCAACAAGATGGACCTGGTGGACTACGCCGAGTCGGTCTTCGCCGCGATCGCCGAGGAGTTCACCGCGTACGCCTCCGACCTGGGCGTCCCGGAGATCACCGCCATCCCGATCTCGGCCCTGGCCGGGGACAACGTGGTCGAGCCGTCCGCGAACATGGACTGGTACGGCGGCCCCACGGTGCTGGAGCACCTGGAGACCGTCCCGGTCAGCCACGACCTGACCGCGTGCCCCGCGCGCTTCCCGGTCCAGTACGTGATCCGCCCGCAGTCCGCGGAGCACCCGGACTACCGCGGCTACGCGGGCCAGATCGCCTCCGGCGTGCTGCGCGTCGGCGAGGCCGTGACGGTCCTGCCGTCGGGCCGCACCAGCACCATCGAGGGCATCGACGCGCTCGGCGAGAGCGTCGACATCGCGTGGGCGCCGCAGTCGGTGACGTTGCGGCTGAAGGACGACATCGACATCTCGCGCGGCGACCTGATCGCGCCGTCCGCGAGCGCCCCGGCCACCACGCAGGACGTCGAGGCGACGGTCTGCCACGTGGCGGACCAGCCGCTGGCCGTCGGCGCGCGGGTGCTGATCAAGCACACGACGCGCACGGTCAAGGCGATCGTCAAGGAGATCCCCTCGCGGCTGACCCTGGACGACCTGTCCCAGCACCCGGATCCCGGGCAGCTGGTGGCCAACGACATCGGCCGCGTCGTCGTCCGCACCGCCGAGCCGCTCGCGCTCGACGCGTACGCCGACTCGCGCCGCACCGGGTCCTTCCTGCTGATCGACCCGGCCGACGGTACGACCCTGGCGGCCGGCATGGCGGGCGAGTCGTTCGCCTCCCAGGCCGAGACGACCGTCCAGGCGGACGAGGAAGGGTGGGACTTCTAACCCATGCTGTCCGACATCTACTCGACCTTCGCCAAGGAGGGCGGCCGTGTGGGCAGCGGCTCCCTCGGCAGCGGCCAGGGAGGGGTGGCGCGATGTGCGCGATGACGTACGCGCACCGCATGCGCGCCCACACCCCCCACGTGCCGTACCCGTCCCCGCTCGACAGACGAAGACCTGCGTCGTGATCGCACGGCGCTCCGAGAGGAAACCCTCCCGTGCCTGCCACCGGTACCACCACTCGTACTGCGCTTTCCCGTAAGGCCGGCCTGCGCCGCGGCATCGTCGCCGCTGCCGCCCTGCCGCTCCTGGTCGGTGCGCTCGCCTCCTGCGGCTACGGCTCCGAGGCCGCGAAGGACGAGCCGAAGGACAAGGCCGCCAACGTGGCCGACGCCAAGAAGCTCTCCGCCTCCGAGGTCCGCCTCGGATACTTCCCGAACCTGACGCACGCCACCGCCCTGGTCGGCCTCCAGGAGGGCCTGATCCAGAAGGAACTGAGCGGCACCACGATCAAGCCGCAGGCCTTCAACGCCGGCCCGTCCGAGATCGAGGCCCTCAACGGCGGCTCTCTCGACATCGGCTTCATCGGCCCCTCTCCGTCGATCAACGGCTACGTCAAGTCCAAGGGCTCCAACCTGCGGATCATCTCCGGCTCCGCCTCGGGCGGCGTCAAGCTCGTCGTGAACCCGGCGAAGATCAAGACCCTGGACGACCTCAAGGGCAAGAAGATCGCCACCCCGCAGAAGGGGAACACGCAGGACGTCGCGTTCCTCAACTGGATCTCCGAGAAGGGCTGGACGGTCGACCCGGAGTCCGGCAAGGGCGACGTCTCCGTGGTCCGTACGGACAACAAGGTCACCCCGGACGCCTTCAAGCAGGGCTCGATCGACGGCGCCTGGGTGCCGGAGCCCACGGCCTCCAAGCTCGTCTCCGACGGCGCGGCCGTCCTCCTCGACGAGACCGACCTGTGGCCCGACAAGAAGTTCGTCATCACGAACATCATCGTGTCGCAGAAGTTCCTCAAGGAGCACCCGGACGTGGTCGAGGCCGTGCTCAGGGGCACGGTGAAGACCAACGAGTGGATCAACGCCAACCCGGACAAGGCGAAGGCGTCCGCCAACGCCAAGCTGGCGGCGGAGGGCGGCAAGCCGCTGGACGCCAAGATCATCGATCCGGCGTGGCCGAGCATCGCGATCACCGACGACCCGCTGGCGTCGACGCTGAAGACACAGTCCGAGTGGGCGGTCAAGGCCAAGCTCATCGAGCAGCCCGACCTGGCCGGCATCTACGACCTGACGCTCCTGAACAAGGTGCTCAAGTCCGCGGGCAAGCCCGAGGTCTCCGACGCCGGTCTCGGCGCCAAGTAACCCCGTAGTCCAGCAAACCCAGGAGGTGACGACCATGGCCACGACGCTTGCCAAGGCTGCCGAGGGCACCGTAGCGGAGCAGCACGCGCACGCCGCGCGCATCGAGCACGTCTCGAAGTCCTTCTCCGGCCCGGCCGGATCACAGCTCGTCCTGGACGACATCAGCCTCGATGTCGCTCCCGGGGAGTTCGTCACCATCCTGGGGGCCTCGGGGTGTGGCAAGTCCACCCTGCTGAACCTGGTCGCCGGTCTGGACAAGCCGTCCGCGGGGTCCATCGCGACCCCCGGCGGCCGTCCGTCCCTCATGTTCCAGGAGCACGCCCTCTTCCCGTGGCTGACCGCGGGCAAGAACATCGAACTCGCCCTGCGCCTGCGCGGGGTGGCCAAGGCCGAGCGCCGTCCGGAGGCGGAGCGGCTGCTGGAGCTGGTCCGCCTCGGCGGCGCGTACGGCAAGCGCGTGCACGAGCTGTCGGGCGGCATGCGCCAGCGCGTCGCCCTCGCCCGGGCCTTGGCCCAGGACAGCCAACTGCTGCTGATGGACGAGCCGTTCGCGGCTCTGGACGCCATCACCCGCGACGTGCTGCACGGCGAGCTCACCCGCATCTGGGACGCTGCGAACACGAGCGGCTCCGCCGGGAACCTGTCGGTCCTCTTCGTCACGCACAACGTGCGCGAGGCCGTGCGGCTCGCGCAGCGCGTGGTCCTGCTCTCCTCGCGTCCCGGCCGGATCGCGAAGGAATGGACCGTGGGCATCCCGCAGCCGCGCCGCATCGAGGACGCGGACGTCGCGGAGCTGTCCCTTGAGATCACTGAACACCTGCGTGGGGAGATCCGCCGCCATGGCCAGCACTGACACCACCCCGAAGGTCGCGGCCAAGGACAAGGCGGACGACCTGGCGGGCCTGGAGGCGGGCCTCGACGCGCTGGACGCGGTCGAGACCCACCGGACCCCGGTCCGCGAGGTCCTCGTCAAGAAGGTCCTGCCGCCGCTGCTGGCCGTCGGACTCGTCCTCCTGGTCTGGCAGATCCTCGTCGCGGCGAAGGTCACCGACGAGACCAAGCTCCCCGCCCTCTCCGCCGTGTGGGACAGCCTGGCCGACATGTGGGTCAAGGGCACGCTGCTGGAGGTCATCTGGACCAGCGTCTCGCGGGGTCTGCTCGGCTTCCTGCTGGCCCTGGCCATCGGGACGCCGCTCGGCCTGATCGTCGCCCGGGTGAAGTTCGTCCGCGCCGCGATCGGACCGATCCTGCAGGGCCTGCAGTCCCTGCCCTCGGTGGCCTGGGTGCCGCCGGCCGTGCTCTGGTTCGGCCTCAACGACGCCATGATGTACACCGTGATCCTGCTGGGCGCGGTCCCGTCGATCGCCAACGGCCTCGTGTCCGGCATCGACCAGGTCCCGCCGCTGTTCCTGCGGGCCGGCCGTACCCTGGGCGCCACCGGCCTGCGCGGCGCACGGCACATCGTCATGCCGGCCGCGCTGCCCGGCTACCTGGCAGGCCTGAAGCAGGGCTGGGCCTTCTCCTGGCGCTCGCTGATGGCCGCCGAGATCATCGCCAGCTCCCCGGACCTGGGCCTCGGTCTCGGCCAGCTGCTGGAGAACGGCCGCAACAACATCGACCTGCCGGGCGTGTTCCTCGCGATCCTGCTGATCCTGGTGGTCGGCATCGCCATCGACCTGCTGATCTTCAGCCCGGTCGAGCGGTGGGTGCTGCGCACCCGCGGCCTGCTGGTCAAGAGCTGAGCACCGCCATGCGCCGCGCACGACCCGTCCTGCTGGTCATCGCCCACGGCAGCCGCGACCCGCGGCACGCGGCGACCGTGCACGCCCTCACCCGGCGTGCGCGGGAGCTGCGGCCCGGGCTGCGGGTGGAGACGGCCTTCCTGGACTTCAACGCCCCGCGCGTCGACCAGGTGCTGTCCGCGCTCCACGCCTCCGGTGTCCGGGAGGTGGTGGCCCTGCCGCTCCTCCTGACCCGGGCCTTCCACGCCAAGGCCGACGTCCCGGCCGTGCTGTCGGAGTCGACGGCCCGGCTGCCGGGGCTCACGGTGCGGGTGGCCGAGGTCCTCGGCCCGTCCCCGCTGCTCCTCTCGGCCCTCGAACGCCGGCTCGCCGAAGCCGGCGTCACCCCGGCGGACCGCGCCACCACCGCGGTGGTGCTCGCGTCCGCCGGTTCCTCCGACCCGGAGGCGATCGCAGTGATCGCTGAAACCGCGCGGGAGTGGCGGCACACCGGTTGGTGCGCCGTGCGGCCTGCGTTCGCCTCCGCCGCCCTGCCCCGTACGGAGGACGCCGTACGGGAGCTGCGCGCCGAGGGCCACCACCGCGTGGTGGTGGCCCCGTACGTCATCGCCCCCGGCCGGCTCCCGGACCGCATCGTGACCGGTGCGCGGGCCGCGGGCGCGGACCGCGTCGCGGACGTGCTCGGCGCGGCCCCGGAGCTGGCCCGCCTGCTGCTGCACCGCTACGACGCGGCCGCCCGCCTGCCGGTCAGCCTGCGGACGCTGGTGGCGTAGGCCGTAGCGCCGTACCGGTCAGGCCGTCTCCGTGGGGTCGCGCCGGGACGCCGCCTCGTCCGCCAGAGCCGTCAGGTCCGCGATCGACATCGCGCCCGGCGGCAGCCCCTCGCGGGCGAAGATGTTGGCCGCGTGCCGCAGCACGTCGTTGACCGGTGTCGGCACCCCGTGCAGCCGTCCCAGCAGGGAGACCTCCCCGTTGAGGTAGTCGGCCTCCACCGAGCCGGTCCCGCGCGCCAGGCTCTGCCACGACGAGCCGCCGCGGACCCCGGCGGGCTGCTCGACCTTGCCGTCGCGGGCGTCCGCCTGCTCGGCCTCGGAGGCGTACGGGATGCCCGCCGCGAGGAAGGCCGCCTCGGCCTCGCGGACGGCCCGCAGGAGCAGGGCCGCCTTGGCCGGGTCGGGCTCGGGGCCGGTCGTCGCCTGGATCGCGTTGCCCAGGTTGCCCAGCAGCTTCGCGTGCTTCCAGCGCATCACGTCCGCGACCACGGGCGCCTCGAACCCGGCCTTCACGAGGTCCGCGGCGACGGCCGCGGCCGTCGCGTCGGCTCCGCCGGCCGCCTGCCCCAGGTGCAGGACGCCGGTCAGCGGCGCGCACAGGGCGGAGACCACGCCCGGCTCCAGGAAGGTGGAGGGCAGCCAGACGCACACCCCGTAGACCCGGGCGAAGCGCCGCAGGGCGAGGCGCTCGCTCTCCACGCCGTTCTGCGCGCAGAACACGGGCAGCCGCTGGGCGGCCGTGCCGCCGCCGGAGACCTCGGCGTCGCCCCACGCGTCGAGCGCGGCGATCGCGTCCTGCGTCTTGACGGTCAGCAGCAGCACGTCGTCGGGGCGCAGTTCGCCCAGCTCGGCGGGTTCGCCGACGACGGGCAGCCGGTGCACGCGGGTCCCGTCGGCCGTCGTGAGCCGCAGTCCGTCCGCCCGGAGGGCGTCCGCGTGCGCGCCGCGCGCGACGAGGACGACCTCGCCGCCCGCCTCCGCGAGCCGTCCGCCGATGGTGGCGCCTACCGCGCCCGCGCCGATGATGATGTACCGCATGCCCCGAGCCTGGCACACCCCGTGTCCGCGGGAGCCGCCGGGGCGGTACCCTCCGGGCCGCCGTGCCCGAACCGCCGTGACCGAACCGGCTCCGCGGCGGGCCGCGTTCGGTCGGGTTCGGTTGGGTTCGGTCGGGACAGGCTCGGATTCGGTCGGGGCAGGGTCAGGCCGGGCCAGGCTCCCGGGTCAGCTCGACGAGCTTGGCGACCGTGTTCCAGTTCCGGGTGGTCGCGTCGATCCCCTTGACGACGGCGGGCCTGGCGAGGGCCTCGGCCAGCTTGGAGCGGCCCAGCCCGTTCGGGGCGTAGAGGTACACGACCCGGTCGCCGACCCGGTACTCCTCCGGGAGGTACGCCGCCGCGTCGAGCCCGGCGAACCGCTCGGGCCCGGGCTGCTCGGAGCAGAACGTGGCGTGCAGCTGCCTGCCCTCCAGCTCGGCGGCCGGGAAGGGGCAGGCCCCGGCGACGGCCCTCAGGTACGCCCCGTCCAGCACCAGGCACGGCACCCGGAAGCCGAAGTGCGCCTCGATGGCGGCCTCCAGCTCCCGGGCGAGCGCCGCCGGGTCCTGCCGTGCACTGCTGAACACGGCGTTGCCGCTCTGCAGGTAGGTCTGCACGCCGCCGTGTCCGAGTCCCTCCAGCACCGCGCGGAGCTCCGCCATGGGGACCTTCCTGCTCCCGCCGACGTTGATCCCGCGCAGCAGCGCGGCGTATGTCACTGCCGAGGCCTTCTTCGTCATGGGGGCACCTTAGGCACCGGCTATGACAGTTCGGCCTCGATGAGGTCGGCGGCCTGCGCCGTGCCGCCCTCCTCGGCCATCCGCGCGCGGACCTCCGCGCAGCGGGCCGCGACCGCGGGGTCCCGGACGAGGCCGCGGACCGCCTCCCGCAGGGTCTCCGCGTCCGCCTCGGCCATCGGGACGTGCCGGGCCACGCCGAGCGAGGCGAGCACGTCGGCGTTGCCGAACTGGTCGACGGCCTGGGGTACGGCGACCATCGGCGTGGCGGTCGCGAGGCCCTCGCGGCTGCCGCCGGCGCCCGCGTGGGTGATGAAGGCGTCGGCCTGGCGCAGGATGTCCTGCTGCGGCACCCAGCGGTGGACCTCGACGTTGGCGGGGACCGGGCCGAGTTCGGCCTCGTCGGTGAAGGCGCCGATCTGGAGGACGACGTGCCAGTCGGGCAGGTCCCCGAAGGCCTCGATGCACGCCCGGTAGAAGGCGGGCTGCTTGGTGAAGGTGGAACCGAGCGAGACCAGCAGGACCTTCCTGCCCTCCGCCGACTCCGGGCGCGTCCAGCCTTCGCGGGCGTCCGTACGGGAGCCCTGGCAGGCGCCGACGAAGGTGTACACGGAGGGGTCGACGCGGTCGGCGTTCGGCTGGAGCACCCGGGGGATCAGGACGATGCTGCGGCGCGGGCGGCCCTGGAAGCGGTCGACGTCCCCGTCGAGGCCGTGCGCGGTCAGCCAGGCGGCGAACCTCGCGTAGTACGCCCGTCCGCGCGCGGACGCCTTCAGCTCGGCGAACAACGGCTCGGCCACCTCTTCCTCGTACCCCTCCCACGCGACGAGGTTCGGGGAGAGGGAGACGGCGGGGACGCCCCAGCCATGGGCGAGCACGGGCGCCGGGTAGGAGGTGATGTCGTGGAGGACGAGGTCCGGTTCGTCGCCGGCGAAGGCGGCGGCGAGTTGCGGGAGCGCCTGGACGGCGTCGTCGAGGAAGGGCTCGATGTTGTCGATGAGTTCGGTGCCCCAGGCGTCGGGGTCGTCGTCGGTGGGGAGGGTGGAGGTCCAGATCACCGGGGTGGCGCCGGTCTCCGCGACCTTCTCGGCGAAGGAGGCGGGGATGGCGTAGCTGACGCGGTGGCCCCGTGCGACGAGCTCCCGCACCACTTCGATGCTCGGGTTCACGTGTCCGTGGGCGGCGATGGAGAACATGGCGATGTGGGCGGGCTTCGCGGGGGTCATGATCCGAGCCTAACGAGACGAGACGTCTCGTGCAGCTAGAAATCCGACCCGCGCCCCGGAAACCCGACCCCGTGTCACGGCCACCACGCCGCCACCCGCACGGTTCCTCCCCGGTACACGGTCCCGCACGGGCGGATCTGGACACGGGGACGGACCGGCACCGTGGGAATGCGCAGAGCGGCGCAGCAGCATGTGGCTTCCCGACGGAGACCGTGGGCGAAGCCGTCGCCGAGCGGGGTCCTCGGCGTGCTCGCCTGCGCGCGGCCGGCCGGGCGGCCTGCGCTGACCGCCTACCCGGCCCGGTCGTTCAGCCCGCGCCTGCCGCTCCCGAAAGCCGGACCGCTCGCCTCGGTGTCCGGTGCGTACGCCCGCAAGGGGAGGTCGCCCGCGCACCGGACGTACACGGGCGATCCGACAACGCGGCGGGCAAGCGCGCCGGACACCGCACGGCAGGAGCGAGTGGTGACGACTCCCCCTAAGGTGGCGGGCATGATCCGCAGCGTCGTGCTCGACATCGGCGAGACCCTGACCCGCGACGACCGCTACTGGGGCAGCTGGGCGGACTGGCTCGGTGTTCCGCGGCACACGGTGTCGGCGCTCGTCGGCGCCGTCGTCGTGGACGGCCGGGACAACTCCGACGCCCTGCGGCTCCTGAAGCCGGGCTTCGATCCGGACGCCGAGTACGCGGCCCGCGAGGCGGCCGGACGGGGCGAGCGGCTCGACGAGAGCGACCTCTACGACGACGTCCGGCCCGCACTCGGCGCCCTGCGCGACCTGGGCGTCCGCGTCGTCGTCGCCGGGAACCAGTCCGCGAAGGCGGGCGACATGCTGCGAGCCCTGCGCCTGCCCGCGGACCTGGTCGTCACCTCCGCCGAGTGGGGCGTCTCCAAACCCGGCCCGGACTTCTTCCACCAGGTCGTCGGCGCCGCCCGGGCCCCCGCCGAGCAGACGCTGTACGTCGGCGACCACCCGCAGAACGACGTCTTCCCCGCGGCCCGGGCCGGTCTGATGACCGCGCACCTGCGCCGCGGGCCGTGGGGCCATTGGTGGGCCGACGACGAAACCGTCCGGCAGGTCGCCGACCACTCCATCGGCTCCCTGCTCGAACTCCCCGGCCTCGTCGACCGGTCACGGGGAAGCGGAGCGCCCGCCTGACCCGCCCCGGTACGGGCGCCGGCGCCGCCCCCGGGGATGCGAGACTGGGCGGATCCACGACGCTGCGGCAAGGGACGAGACGAACGGCATGGACGAGGCGCAGGCCAGGGACGTACTGACGGCGGCGGGCCTCACGGAGCCGCCGGCCCTCCTCGCCTTCGGCGAGAACGCCGTCTTCGCCGTCGGGGACCTGGTGGTGAAGGTCGGCCGGGAGGCGGCGCTGCTGGAGCGCGCCGAACGGGAACTCGCGGTCGCGGGCTGGTTCGCCGCGTCCGGCGTCCCGGCCGTCCGCGCGGCCGAGCCGGAGCCGCGGCTGGTGGACGGGCATCCGCTGACGCTGTGGCACCGGCTCCCGGAGGCGGTCCGGCCGCCCGGCCCACAGGACCTCGCGGCCCTGCTCCGCGCCGTCCACGCGCTGCCCGCACCGCCGTTCGCCCTGCCGCCGCGGGACCTGCTGGGCGGGGTCGAGCGCTGGCTGCGGCTGGCCGGGGACGCCGTCGACCCGGCGGACGCGGCCTACCTGCGGACCCGGCGCGACGCGTACGCCGGCGAGGTCGCGGCGCTGACCCCGTACCTGACCCCGGGCACCGTCCACGGCGACGCCCTGACCCGTAACGTGCACGTGGGCCCGGACGGGCCGGTCCTGGTCGACCTGGAGACGGTCTCCGCCGACCTGCGCGAGCACGACCTGGTGGTGATGGCCCTGTCGCTCGACCGGTACGGCCTGCCCGCGGACGCGTACCGGGAGTTCGTGACGGCGTACGGGTGGGACGTCCGCGACTGGGAGGGCTGCGCGGTCCTGCGCGGGGCCCGCGAGACGGCCAGCTGCGCCTGGGTCTCCCAGCACGCACCGGCCAACCCGGCCGCGCTCGCCGAGTTCCGCCGCCGGGTGGCCTCGCTCCGGGACGGCGACCGGGAACTGCGCTGGCACGCCTTCTAGTCCGGACGGCCCGCCCCGGCGGCCGCGACGGCCCCGGCGACCCCGGCGACCGGTCCGTACCGGCCGGATCCCGCGGCCGGTGCGGTCACCGGCTCCGGGGGATCAGCGGCCAGGCCGGTTCGACCACCGCCGTCGGGTCGGCGGTGCGCCGCAGGTAGGCCTGGAGCGAGACCGACTGCTCGGCGGCGGCGCGCACCTGGAGGTCGTGCAGGTCCGCCAGGGCCATCGCGCCGACGGGCCGGTGCCTCTCGGCCATGCGGCGCACCACCCGGGCCGCGGCCACGGCGTCGGCCTTCGCGTCGTGCGCGTCGTCGAGCGACACGCCGTAGTGGGCGCACAGTGCGTACAGGGCCCGCTTGCCCTTGCGGTACTTGTCGACGTGCTTGTCGATCACCAGCGGGTCGATGACGGGCGAGGGCGCGTCGCCCAGCCGCTCGCTGATCGACGCCACCCCGTGCCGACGGCACTCGCGGTCCAGCAGCGAGAGGTCGTAGCGGGCGTTCATCACCACCAGCGGTGTCCCGGAGCGCAGTCCGTCGGCGACGGCCCGCGCGATCTCCTCGACGGCGGAGATGGCCGGTACGCCGTGCGCCCGGGCGTGCTCCGTCGAGATCCCGTGGATCGCCGACGCCTGCTCGGGTATCGCGATCCCCGGGTCGAGCAGCCAGGTCCGCTCGTCCGCGACGGCGCCGTCCGGGTCCAGCCGTACGACCGCCGCCGTGACGATGCGGTCGGTTTCCACGTCGGTGCCCGTGGTCTCCAGGTCGAAGGCCACCAGCGGCCCGCTGATCCAGCTCATCGCACTGCCCCCGCTCCGGCGGTGACCGCCGGCTGCATCCGGAGCCGTGTCCCCGGCTCCGCGCCGGCCTTCTCCGGGCCGCATCCGATCGGCAGACCGCCGTACCGGTCCCCCGTGCCGTGCCAGTCCTCCACCCCGTGCCCCTCCCCCGTACGCCTTCGGTCAACGGCTTTCAGCCTGACACGGGGCACTGACAAGCCGGACGACGCCCCCCTCACCGCCCCCTCGCCGCCCCCTGCGCCGCGCCCCCGCGGGCGTCACGAAACGGGCCGGGAGTCCTCCCACACCGACTCGAACTCCTCCCGGTACGTCGTGAACAGCCCGTGCTCGGAGTCCTTCGGCACCCCGCGCCCACCGCCGCGCAGGACCAGGACCGGAGCCTCCATGCCCCGGGCCCGCCGCAGGTACGACTGGACCACCGCGATCCCCGAGGACTCCCCCTCCACGAGGTAGGCGGTGAACCGCGGGGTCTCGTCGAAGACGTGGATGTCGAAGCGCGAGGGGTCGCGCAGCCCCGCCCGCACCCGCCGCACGTGCAGGATGTTCATCTCCACCGAGCGGCTCAGCTCACCCTTGCGCAGCCCCAGCTCCCGCTCGCGCCGCTTGACCGCGCTGCTCGCCGGGTTCAGGAACACCAGCCGCACCCGGCAGCCGGCCTCGCTGAGCCGGACGAGTCTTCGGCCCGAGAAGTTCTGCACCAGCAGGTTGAGGCCTATGCCGATCGCGTCCAGCCGGCGGGCGCCGCCGAACAGGTCCTCGGCCGGCAGCTGCCGCTGGAGCCGCACCCGGTCCGGGTGCACCGAGATGACGTCCGCGTACCGGTCGCCCACCAGGTCCTCGACGGCGTCGATCGGCAGCCGGTCGGCCGACGGGCTGCCCGCGCCCCCGCCCAGGACCTCCAGCAGCCGCGCCGAGGCGCGTTCCGCCTGCTCCAGGACCGCGCGCGACAGCGCCCGGTTGCGGGAGACCACGTTCCGCGTGACCTCCAGCTCGTCCAGGGCCAGCTCGACCTCGCGCCGGTCGTCGAAGTACGGCTCGAAGCAGGGCCAGTGCTGGACCATCAGCTCCCGCAGCTGCGGCAGCGTCAGAAAGCTCAGCACGTTGTCGTCGGCCGGGTCGAGCAGGTAGCCCTTGCGCCGGCTGACCTCGCGCACGGCGACGGCCCGCTGCACCCACTCCTGCCCGGCGGGTCCGGCCGCGGCGACCACCCAGTCGTCCCCGCCGTGCACCGGCTCGTAGATCGGCCGCAGCACGGCGCCGACCACCGCCCGCAGGCGCTGCTCGACGAGGTTGAGCCAGATGTACGCCCGGCCCGCGCGCTGGGCCCGGGTGCGGACCTCGCTCCAGGCCTCCGCGCCCCAGTCGAGCTCGGCTCCGGCCCGCACCTCGCGGGCCTCGTCCGGTCCGCCCGCCAGGGAGACCGCTCCGGCCGGGACCCCGGCCGCCCCGCCTCCGGTGGCGTCCGCCGGGCCACCCTCGTGACCACTGTCACCAGGGGGCAGCTCCAGACCTCCCGAGCTCACCCGTGCACCGCCTTCTGCGTCTGGACGCCCGTCTCCAGTGATCACGGAAGGGTACTCCGCGCGCGCGGCCCGTTGCAGCCCGATGGCCCGTACACCGGCCGCCTGTTGACCCATTATCCGATGCCCACACAGTCCGCTGACCCGACCGTCAGCTCTCCGCATCACCCGGTAGGAGCAACCCAAGTCCACGCGTGGGGGGCCACTTTCGGGGAAGATCTGGCAGTGACGTGGTCCAGCCGGATCAGCCGGAGCAGGATGGGAAGAGTCGTTTTCTATGCAGGCATGGCCTGGACAGGCGTATCCGCTGGGTGCCACTTACGACGGCGCCGGCACCAATTTCGCGGTCTACTCCGAGGCCGCCCGCCGCATTGAGCTGTGCCTTCTCCACGACGACGGCTCGGAGACCGCCGTGGAGCTGCGCGAGACGGACGCCTTCGTCCGCCACGCCTACCTGCCCGGCATCATGCCGGGCCAGCGGTACGGGTTCCGCGTCCACGGCCCGTACGAGCCCGAGCGCGGGCTGCGCTGCAACGCGGCGAAGCTGCTGCTGGACCCGTACGCCCGCGCCATCGCCGGTCACGTCGACTGGGGCGAACAGGTGTACGGCTACCATTTCGGCCGGCCCGACTCGCGCAACGACCTGGACTCGGCCCCGCACACCATGAGCTCGGTGGTGGTGAACCCCTACTTCGACTGGGCCGACGACCGGCCGCCGCGGCACGAGTACCACCACACCGTGCTGTACGAGGCGCACGTCAAGGGCCTCACCATGCACCACCCGGAGCTCCCCGAGGAGCTGCGCGGCACGTACGGGGCGCTCGCCCACCCGGCGGTCATCGCGCACCTCACCAAGCTCGGCGTGACGGCGCTGGAGCTGATGCCGGTGCACCAGTTCGTCAACGACCACCGCCTGGTCGACGACGGGCTGAGCAACTACTGGGGCTACAACACCATCGGCTTCTTCGCCCCGCACAACGGCTACGCCTCCGGCGACCGCGGCCAGCAGGTACTGGAGTTCAAGTCGGCCGTACGGGCGCTGCACGAGGCCGGGATCGAGGTGATCCTCGACGTCGTCTACAACCACACGGCCGAGGGCAACCACCTGGGCCCGACGCTCTCCTTCCGCGGACTGGACAACGCCTCCTACTACCGGCTGACGGACGACCAGCGGCACTACATGGACACCACGGGCACGGGGAACTCGCTCCTGATGCGGTCCCCGCACGTGCTTCAGCTGATCATGGACTCGCTGCGGTACTGGGTGACCGAGATGCACGTGGACGGTTTCCGCTTCGACCTCGCGGCGACGCTGGCCCGCCAGTTCCACGAGGTGGACCGGCTGTCCTCGTTCTTCGACCTGGTCCAGCAGGATCCGGTGGTCAGCCAGGTGAAGCTGATCGCCGAGCCCTGGGACCTCGGCGAGGGCGGCTACCAGGTAGGCAACTTCCCGCCGCTGTGGACGGAGTGGAACGGGAAGTACCGCGACACCGTACGGGACCTGTGGCGCGGGCAGCCGCGCACGCTGGCCGAGTTCGCCGGGCGGCTGACGGGCTCCTCGGACCTCTACCAGGACGACGGGCGGCGTCCGCTGGCCTCCATCAACTTCACGACCTGCCACGACGGCTTCACCCTGAACGACCTCGTGTCCTACAACGACAAGCACAACGAGGCCAACCGGGAGGGCAACCGGGACGGGGAGACCCACAACCGGTCGTGGAACTGCGGGGTGGAGGGTCCGACCGAGGACCCTGGGGTCCAGGAGCTGCGCGAGCGCCAGATGCGCAACTTCATCGCCACGCTGATGCTGTCGCAGGGCGTGCCGATGCTCAGCCACGGGGACGAGTTCGCCCGTACGCAGGGCGGCAACAACAACGCGTACTGCCAGGACAACGAGCTGGCGTGGGTGAACTGGCCCGAACCGGGCAAACCGGCGCCGTCCCTGCTGGAGTTCACCCGGCGGATGGTGTGGCTGCGCCGCGACCACCCGGTCTTCCGGCGGCGGCGCTTCTTCCACGGCCGGCCGGTGGAGGGGACGCACGACGAGCTGTCCGACATCGCGTGGTTCACCCCGCACGGCGAGGAGATGCGGGCCCGCGACTGGCAGGCGCAGCACGCGAAGGCGCTGACCGTGTTCCTGAACGGGGAGGCGATCTCGGAGCCGGGCACCCGCGGGGAGCGGATCACCGACGACTCGTTCCTGCTGATGTTCAACGCGGGGGCCGATCCGCAGGACTTCACCGTCCCGGCCGGCCACGGCGCGCAGTGGCGCCTGGTCGTGGACACGGCCCGGCCGGAGGTACTGCCACCCGGCACCGGGCCGCAGTTCGCGGCCGGGGACCGGGTGGCCCTGACGGGACGGTGCCTGGTGGTGCTCCAGAGGCCGGCGTAACCGCCTGCGACGGGTCGTCGCGGCGGGCGCCGTTTGCAGTGGGCCGCTGCGGCGGGTCGCGCGGACGGCGCCGGGCGCCTCAGCGCCCGGCGGGCGCGGCCGCCTCTCCGAGGACCGGAGAGGCGGTCTTCCGGGCCGGGATGAGGGCCGTGCCGTGGGTCCGGCCGGACGGCACCCGGGTGAGGAGGGCGAGGGTCAGGCACAGCGCGGCCGCGCCGACCGCCACGGCGAAGGCCCCGGCGGGCCCGTACCACTCGGCGAGGCGGCCGCACGCGAAGAGGGCCGTGGCCTGCCCGGCCACCAGGCAGCTGGCGGCGAAGGCCATCGACGCGGAGAGCCCGGCCGGTTCCACGGCCCGCTCGATGAGCGCGAAGGCGGTGATCAGGTGCGGGGCATAGGCGGCGCCGAGGACGGTGACGACGGCGTACAGCGGCCACAGGCTGTCGGTGAACAGCAGCGGCACCGACAGCACCAGGGCCGCGCCGGTGGCCGCGCACCAGCGCAGCCGCAGCCCGAAGCGGGCCGGGAGGGCGCCCAGGGCGAGCCCCACGACGGCGCTGACGACCCCCATCGCGGAGTAGACGACGGCCGCCTGGTCGGGAACGCCCAGCCGGATGGTGAGCGCGGCGATCCCCGCCTGGCAGGCGCCGAACATGACGCCCTGGAGGGCGAGCGAGCCCCGTACGGCGTAGACCACGCCGGGCGGACGGGCCCGGTCCCCGGCGGTGCGGGCCGGCGCGGGAGACCCGGCCGTGACGGCGGCGGTCGGGTGCAGCGCGTAGGCGGTGCCGAAGACGGCGACGAGCCCGGCGGCGCCGCCGAGGGCCACGGCCGGGTGGGCGAGCAGTGCCGCGAGGCCCACGAGGGCGGGCCCGAGGACGAACGAGACCTCGTCCAGGGTGCCTTCGAGTGCATGGACGGCGCCCACGACGCTCTCGTCGGAATCGGCACGGCGGGCCAAGGCCACGGACCGGGTCCGGGCGAGCGGTCCGATCAGCGGTACGGAGGCGCCGGTGACGGCTCCGAGCACGGCCAGCGGGACCGTGGCGAGGTGCGTGAGCGCCCCGGCGACCAGGGCGGCCGTGGCCAGCGCGTTGACGGCGGCGGCGGTGAGGACCACGCGCCGCTGCCCGTACCAGTCGGCGAGCCTGCCGAGCAGGGGGCCGCAGAGCACCTGACCCACGGAGAGGGAGCCGCCGACGATGCCGGCGGTGGCGAGGGAGCCACTGGTCTCGGCGACCAGGAGGAAGCTTCCGAACTGGGACATCGCGACGGGCAGTCGGGCGAAGAACGACACGAAGGGGAGTAGGGGCCCGGTCAGGGCGATGACGTTTCGATAGGTGTTGACGGTTCCAACCACTTGAGCAACGTTAACCCGCCGCAGTCACCCGGATGCATTGGGTCATGGCACGGAATCCGGCAGGCTGGGTACGTACGTTCTCATGAGCCAGCCGCAGTCAAGCCTCCGTTCGGAATCTGATGTTCCGGAACCCGTCACTCCGGCGTCGACCTACCGCCTCCAGCTGCGCCCGGAGTTCCCCTTCGAGGCGGCCGGGGCCGTCGTGCCCCACCTCGCCTCCCTCGGCGTGTCCCACCTGCACCTCTCCCCCGTGCTGGAGGCCGTGCCCGGCTCGGCCCACGGGTACGACGTCACCGACCACTCCCGGGTCCGGGCGGAGCTGGGCGGCGAGCCCGGTCTGCGGGCGCTCGCGGCGACCGCCCGGGCGCACGGGCTCGGCCTGGTCCTGGACATCGTGCCGAACCACATGGCGGTGCCGTCGCCGCTGCGGCTGAACCGCCCGCTGTGGGAGGTGCTGCGGGACGGGCCGGACTCCCCGTACGCCCGCTGGTTCGACATCGACTGGGAGGCGGGCGGCGGGCAGGTCCTGCTGCCCGTGCTCCCCGGGCCGGCCGCCGACTGCGCGCTCGTGGTGGACGGGGACGTGCTGCGCCACGGGGAACAGGAGTTCCCCCTGCGCGAGGGCACCGCGGGCCTGGAGCTGCCCGAGCTGCTGGCCGCCCAGTGGTACCGGCCCGCCTGGTGGCGGGAGGCCCGCACCGCCCTCAACTACCGTCGGTTCTTCACGATCTCGGAGCTGATCGGGGTCCGGGTCGAGGACCCGGAGGTGTTCGCGGCCACCCACGCCAAGGTGCTGGAGCTGGTCCGGGACGGGGTCGTGGAGGGGCTCCGGGTCGACCACGTGGACGGGCTGGCGGACCCCGGGGAGTACCTGCGGCGGCTGCGGGGCGCCGCCGGGCCGCGCTGCTGGGTGGTGGTGGAGAAGATCCTGGCCCGCGACGAGCGGCTGCCGTCCGCCTGGCCGGTCGCGGGGACCACCGGGTACGACGCGCTGCACCGGGTGGACGGGGTGTTCACCGACCCGGCGGGCGCCGCCGAACTCGCCCGGTGCTATGCCGGCTTCACCGGGACGGCGCCGTGGGAGCGGACGGCCGCGGCCGCCGCGCGGGAGGTGCTGACCGGTGACCTGGCCGCCGAACTGGCCGCGCTGGAGCGCATGGCCGGCCCGGACCTCGGTCCGGCGGTGCGGGAGCTGCTCATCGCCTATCCCGTCTACCGGCCCTATCCCGAGGCTCCGGAGCCCGACCCGGGCGCCGTGGAACGGGCCGCCGCGGCGCTCGCGGCGGCCGGCGAGGACGCGGGCACGGGCGGGGAGGACCCGGCCGGGAGGGACGCGGTCGAATTGAACGCGGGCGGGGAGGACGCCGGCGGCGGGAGCGCCGCCGGCGGCAAGGACGCCCTGGGCCGAGTACGCGAGCTGCTGCTGCACCGGCCCGCCTTCGCCGCCCGCTTCGCCCAGACCTCGGCGGCGCTGCGCGCCAAGTCCCTGGAGGACCGGGCCTTCTACCGGTACGCCCCCCTGCTGTCGGCCACCGAGGTGGGCGGCGAGCCGGGCCACCCGGCCGTCCCGCCCGCGGAGTTCCACGCGTACTGCGCGGCCCTGGCCCGGGACTGGCCCGGGTCCGGCACGGTGCTGTCCACGCACGACACCAAACGCAGCGCGGACGTCCGGGCCCGGATCGCGGCGCTCGCCCAGGCACCGGAGCTGATGGGCCGCCCCGCGGGCGCGGACCCGCAGCTGGCATGGGTGGCCCGGCAGACCGCCCTAGGCCTCGGGGACGCCCCCGAGGCTGCGGACCGCCTGGCGGAGGCCCTGCTCAAGGCGGTCCGCGAGGCCGCCCTGCACACCAGCTGGACGGAGCCGGACGAGGCGTACGAGGCGGCCGTCCCGGAGTACGCCCGGACCGGCGGCGGGCTCCCGCCCGAGCTGGCCGAGGCGGCTCGGGCCAACCTCCTCGGGACGGCGCTGCTGCACCTGGCGATGCCCGGGGTCCCGGAGGTCTACCAGGGCGCCGAGACCGAGTACCGGGCCCTGGTCGACCCCGACAACCGGCGGCCGGCCCGCTTCCCCCGCGAGGCCCTGGCCCGGCTGGACGCGGGAGCCGCCCCGAGCGGCCCCGCCGAGGAGAAGCTCGCCCTCACGGCCGCCGTCCTGCGGCTGCGCCGGGCCCGCCCGTCGCTGTTCGCCGGGTACGCCCCCCTCACCGCCCGGGGGCCGGCGGCGGAGCACTGCCTGGCCTTCGCCCGCTCGCCGGGGCTCGTCGCGGTGGCCACCCGGCTCGCGTACCGGCTGGCGGGGGCCGGAGGCTGGCGCGACACGGTACTGCCCCTTCCGCCGGGCCGGTGGGTCCCGCTGGCCGGGCCGGACGGCGCGCGCGGCGCCCCGTACGCCGGAAAGGCGGCACTGGGTGAACTCCTGGCCGCCCGGCCGGTGGCGCTGCTGCTCCGGCAGGAGTGACCGGGCGGCGGCCGGGCGGGTGTGCGAAGGGCGGCCGGACGACCGGTGCGGACGGCGTGGCCAGGCGGTTCGCGGGGCATTCGGGGAAGTGCGGGGCGCCCGGAGCGGTAGGGGGCGCGCCGGGCGGGCATGGCATCCCCTGTGACCCTCCTTCGCGACATGCACTACCCCACGCCGCTCGAACTCGCGCTGGCCGCCCGCGCGCTGGCGGACGACCATCCCGGCCAGGTCCGGCTCCGCCAAGCGGGCACGTCCCGGGCCGGGCAGCCGCTCTGGGTGCTGTCCGTCGGACCGGCGGACGGCCCCGGCACCGGCCCGGCGGCAGGGGCCCCCGCGGGGCTCGGCCGCAACGTCCTGGTCGTCGCCGGCGCGCACGCCAACGAGCCCGTCGGCGGCGCGACCGCGCTCTCCCTCGCCCGGCACCTGCTGTACGACCCGGGGCCGCGCGCGGGCTGCGGCTGGCACTTCCTGCTCTGCGCCGACCCGGACGGGGCGCGGCTGCACCGCACGCCCCGTCCGTACTCGCTCCTGGAGTACCACCGGCACTTCTTCCGGCCCCCGGGTCCCGAACAGCCCGAGTGGGCGCCGTCCTTACTGCCCCCGGACCGGCTGCCGCCCGAGACCCTGGCCCTGACCGCCCTGATCGACGAGCTGCGGCCGGTCCTTCAGGTCTCGCTGCACGCCACCGACCTCGGCGGCTCCTGGGTGCAGCTCACCCGTGACATACCGGGCCTGGCGGAGCCCTTCGCCAAATCGGCCGCCGAGCTGCGGATCCCGGTGGAGAACGGGGCGTCGGACGCGGCCGGCTGGCTCTCCCCCGGGCCCGGGATCTTCGTGATCCCGGAGCCGGGGAGCGAGGCCGCCGGGGTCTTCCACCCGGAGGACACCCGGCTCAGCACCTGGTACCACGCCGACCGGTACGCCGGGACCACCGCGATCGTCGAGGTCCCCATGTGGGCCTCGGACCTGGTGGACGACCCGGCCCCGCACCCCGATCCGCGCCGGGCCCTGCGGATGCTGTCCGAGCGGCTCACGCAGGACGCCGCGCTGGTGGCAGGGGTGCGCGACGCCACGCGGTCCGGGCAGTCCCCGTACGGCGACCCGGACGCGGCGCCCCTGCTGCGCGCGGTGGACTGGACGCTCGCCCTGATCCCCCGGATCGCCGCCGAGTGGACCGGCCCGGGCGCCCCCACCGAGGCCACCGCCGCGTACGTCGCCAGCATCGACGCGTTCGGGCGGCGGCTGTCGCTGCGCGCCGCGGCGATGCTGCTGCGGGTGCTGCGCGCGCGGGACGACGCGGCGGCGCCGGCCCTCGACCGGCTCGTCACGGGGTGGTGCGAGGAGTTCGCGGCGCGCTTCCAGGCCCGCTGGGTCCCGGTGGCCACGCAGGTCGAGCACCAGTCCCGGACCGTGCTGGCCGCGTACGAACGCCTCGCGGCGAGTCCCCCTTAGGGGGCGGGGGGAGCGGGCGGAGCGGGCGGGGTCCACGTGTACCGGCGCTTGGGGGCGCCGGTGGCGCCGAGCCGGTCGTAGAACCGGACGGCGCCCTCGTTCCACTCGGGGGTCTGCCACTGCACCTCGGCGAGGCCGAGCTCGTCCGCAAGCCCGGCGACCCCGTCCATCAGGGCGGCGCCGAGCCCGTGGCCGCGAGCCTCCTCGGCCAGGTAGAGGCAGTCCATGTGGAGGTGGGAGCGGGCGTCCCAGAAGGCGAACTCGGCGGAGCAGGCGGCGTATCCGGCGACCTCGCCCTCCGGGGTCTCGGCGAGCAGCACCCACAGCCGGGCGCCCTCGGCGAACAGCAGCGGGCCCAGCCGCCCGGCGAGGCCGGGCGGGCGGGGCGCCGCCCTCTCGTAGGCGACGTGCTCGTGGACGAGCTCGACCAGGCGGGGCAGATCGGCGGGGCGCGCGCGGCGCACGACGGGGGTGGTGTGGTCCATGCCGCCATCCTGAGGGGCGCCGCCCGCGCTCCGCACGCGCGGGCCGCCGCACCCATCACCGGACCCGCGGGATACCGGTCCCGGGGCCCGTCAGTTCGCCGCGAGCCGGAAGACCATCTCCCCGAAGCCGATCTGGTCGCCGTCCCGGACCACCGCCGAGCCCGTCACCCGGTGCCCGTTGACCGTGGTCCCGTTGGTGGAGCCCAGGTCCTTCAGCACCCACGCGCCGTCCCGCAGGCTGAGTTCCGCGTGCACCCGGGAGACGGTCTCGTGGGTGAGCCGCAGGCCGCTGCCCGGGTCGCGGCCGATCCGCAGGACGCCCGCGCTCGGGTGCGGGAGCAGCAGCCGGGGCAGTTTCTCCGCGGCCCACGCGCGCCGGACGCCGACCCTCACCGCGGACACCCGGCCCACCCAGCCGAACAGCCGACGGGTCCACGGGCTTTCGCGGCCGCCCCGGCCCTGGAGGTCGGCGGTGAGGACGGCGAGGTCCTCGGAGCGCCGGGCCACCAGGGCGAGTTCCATCCGGCGCAGGAACGTGTCGTGGGACAGCTTGCCGAGGGCAGCGCCCTCCCGGAGCTGGCCCAACGCCCGGTCGCGCTCCGCGTCGGAGAGCCGCGGCGCGGGGAAGGCGGGGAACTCGAAACTCGACGTCACAGGGTGATTGTCGGCCCGTCGGGGGCGGAGTGTCCAGAACTCCCCCGCCCGGCCCGGAATGATGGGCAGGATACGCATGCGGGACACCGCCGGAGACGAGGGGACCGTCCGTGCAGTTCGAGGTGTGGGCACCACTGACAGGTCATGTCGCCATGCGACTCGACGAGGCGACGTACGACATGGCACCGGATCCGGACCGGGACGGCTGGTGGGTGGTGGAGGCCCCGGCCGCCGACGGCAGCCGGTACGGGTTCCTGCTGGGCGGGGACACCGTCCCGCGCCCCGACCCGCGCGGCCGGCGGCTGCCGGACGGGCCCGACGGGCTCTCGGCCGTGATCGCCCCGGCCGCCCTCGCGCCCCACGGCGCGCCACCCCCGCGGGTGCCGCTCCAGGACGCGGTCCTGTACGAGCTCCACGTCGGCACCTTCACCCCCGAGGGCACCTTCGACGCCGCCGCCGAGCGCCTGGGCCACCTGACCGGCCTCGGCGTCACGCACGTGGAGCTGATGCCGGTCTGCTCCTTCCCGGGCCGGCACGGCTGGGGGTACGACGGGGTCGCGCCCTGGTCGGTGCACGAACCGTACGGCGGCCCGGCCGGCCTCGCCCGGTTCGTCGAGGCGGCGCACGCGGCCGGCCTCGGGGTCGTGCTGGACGTGGTCCACAACCACCTCGGGCCCTCGGGCAACCACCTGCCCGCCTTCGGCCCGTACTTCACGGAGACCCACCACACCCCGTGGGGTGCCGCGGTCAACCTGGACGCGCCCGGCTCGGACGAGGTCCGCGCGTACTTCCTGGGCAGCGCCGTGGCCTGGCTGCGCGACTACGGCGTCGACGGGCTCCGGCTCGACGCCGTGCACGCGCTCGCCGACGGGCGGGCGCTGCCCTTCCTGGAGGAGCTGGCTGCCGCCGTCGACGCGCTGGCGGCCGAGTCCGGGCGTCCGCTGTTCCTCATCGCCGAGTCCGACCAGTGCGATCCGCGCACCACGACCGCGCGCGGCAGTGGCGGGCTGGGCCTGCACGCGCAGTGGAACGACGACTTCCACCACGCCCTGCACTGCGCGCTCACCGGTGAATCCCAGGGCTATTACGGGGACTTCGCGGCGACCCCGCTCGCCGCCCTCGCCAAGACGATGACCCGGGCGTTCTTCCACGACGGGACCTGGTCCTCCTTCCGCGGCCGCACCCACGGCCGGCCGGTGGACCGCCGCCGCACCCCGGCCCACCGGTTCCTCGGCTACACCCAGACCCACGACCAGATCGGCAACCGGGCGCTCGGCGACCGGCTCTCCGCCTCGCTCTCCCCCGGACTGCTGGCGTGCGCCGCGACGGTGGCGCTGACCGGGCCGTTCGTGCCGATGCTGTTCATGGGCGAGGAGTGGGGCGCGGGCACCCCGTGGCAGTACTTCACTGACCACCCCGATCCCGACCTCGCCGAGGCCGTGCGCAACGGCCGGCGGCGGGAGTTCGCCGCGCACGGCTGGAAGGCCGAGGAGATCCCCGACCCGCAGGATCCCGCCACCCGGGACCGTTCCTGCCTGGACTGGACGGAGCCGGGTCAGGGCGCGCACGCCCGTCTGCTGGCCTGGTACCGGACCCTCGTCACGCTCCGCCGCACGCACCCGGACCTGCGCGACCCCGACCTCGCGGCGGTCCGGGTCGCCTTCGACGAGGAGCGGCGGTGGCTGACGTTCCGGCGCGGTGACGTACGGGTGGTCGTCAACCTCTCCTCCGAGCCGGCGACGATCGCGCTGGGGCGCAACGGGGTGCGGGTGCTGGCCGCCTGGGAGCCCCTCGAACAGCCGGGCCCGGACGGCCGGGTGCACGTTCCGGGCGAGTCGGCGGCCGTCCTGGGCCCGTGACGGCCGCCGCCGCGGGGCCGGCCGGCTACTCGACGACGGCCAGTTCGCGCGGGGCGTTGTTCAGGCGGCGCCCGCCGTCCCCGGTGACCGTCACGATGTCCTCGATGCGGACGCCGAAGCGGCCGGGCAGGTAGACGCCGGGCTCCACGGAGAAGCACATGCCGGGGACCAGCGGCCGCTCCTCGCCCTCGACCATGTAGGGGGGTTCGTGGGTGGTGACGCCGATGCCGTGGCCGGTGCGGTGGATGAAGCGGTCCCCGTACCCGAACTCGGTGATGACCGCGCGGGCCGCGCGGTCCACGTCCTGGCAGGCGGCGCCCGGCCGGACCGCCGCGAAGCCGGCCTGCTGGGCCTCGCGGACGATGTCGTGGACCCGCTGCTCCTCCGCTGTGGGCTCCCCGACGTGGACGGTGCGGGAGATGTCGGAGCCGTAGCCGTACCGCAGACCGCCGAAGTCCAGGACGACCATGTCGCCGCGGCGGATGACCCGGTCGCCGGCCTCGTGGTGCGGGTTGGCGCCGTTGGGGCCGGAGCCGACCACGGTGAAGTCGACCTGGGAGTGGCCGTGCGCGCGCAGCAGGGCGGCCAGGTCGGCGGCGACGTCGGTCTCCCGGCGGTCGGCGAAGGGGAGGTGGAGGATCTGCGCGTACGCGGCGTCGGCGGCGGCTCCCGCCGCGGCCAGGCGCTCCAGTTCCCGTTCGTCCTTCACCGCGCGGAGCATGGGGAGCGCGTCGGTGAGCGGCGCGTACGAGCTGGCGGGGAGCTGTCGCTGAAGGCCGAGGAGGTGCAGGGCCCAGGTGTTGTCGCTCACGCCGAAGCGTCCGGCGGCGTCCAGCAGCGGTGCGGTCGCGGCGTACGGGTCCTTGCCGTCGGCCCAGTCGCGCAGGGTCAGCGCGGGGGCTCCGGGGGCCTTCTCCGCGTCGGGCGCCTCCAGCGCCGGCACGACGAGCACCGGCTCCCGCCCGGCGGCCAGGACCAGCACGGTCAGCCGCTCGGTCTCGGCGGTGGGGCGGTAGCCGGTGAGGTGGGTGAGGTCGGGCCCGGGGGCGATGAGCAGGCCGGCCAGGCCCGCTTCGGCCGCGGTCCGCGCGGCCGCGGCCATCCGGGCGGCGTAGTCCGCGGCCGTGAAGGGGGCCGGTTCGGCGGGCGCGGGGTCGGGCGTCGCGTGCGTGGGGTCGGGAGTCATACGGCGATCCTGCCGCGAGGCGTGCGGCGAGCGCAGCGGCCGCGCCGGTCGGAGTGCCGGGCGGGAGCAGTTCCGTACGGTGCACCGGGCGCGGGGCGGCCAGGGGTACGACGACCCCGGCGCCGGCGGCCGCGGCGACCCGGTGGGGCAGCAGGACGAGGCCGTGCCCGGCGGTGGCGGGGGCGCGCAGGGCCGGCAGGCCGGTGCCGTCGTAGCGCGGGGCGCCCCGGGCGGCGGTGAGCGGCGGTCCCCCACCGGGGGCGTCGGGCCGGTGGGCGTCGGTGAGGTCGTCCAGCCGGACGGAGACGCGCGCGGCGAGGTGGTGCCCGGCGGGACCAGCCCGGCCGGCGCCTCCTCGCCGATCCCGGTCACTGTGAGCGGGCCCACGTCGGGCAGCCGCACCCGATCGTGCGGGCGCTCGCCGCGGCGGCCGTCGCGCACGCCGCCGCGTAGGCTCCGGTGGCGGAATAAGGCGTCGCGGAACCACCCCGCTGATCGGCTATGCTGTGGATGCACATCGAACGGGTGGTCCGCCACCCTTCGTGGTGGGTGTAGCTCAGTTGGTAGAGCACCTGGTTGTGGTCCAGGTGGCCGCGGGTTCAAGTCCCGTCACTCACCCTGTTGATCCCCTGGCGGGTACGAGGTCTCCTCGTACCCGCCAGGGGTTTTTCCATGTCCGGGGCGGCACGCCGAGCGTCCCTTCCCCGCCGGGCGGATCACCGGCCACGGCAGACAGCCCCCCGGCACCCGGTCGGCACGTCCGCCGGCCATTACCGACCGCGCCGCTTTTGCCCCGCGCCGAAGCGGAAGCCGTCCGGCCGGAGGGCGGCGGGACCGGCGATCGTCCCGTCCGCCGCGGGTCGCCCGCGATGTCCGGCCGGTTCCTCACGGGTCGTGACGGAGGGAATTCGGCAGGTAGTAATTAGGTGAATCCTCGACTGAATTCCAGTCAATAGACCTTCTCCGATTATTTCGATTCGATAACAACGACCCGATAAAGGCCTGGACCATTAGGGGCTGGCGACAGCAACTAGCCTCCACACAAAGGCAATTGAGTGTTCGTCAAATCCGGCCGACAGGTAACGGAATGATTTCCCGGGTCGCGCTCCCCTTTGTCCGAATTCTCCGGCGCGTACGTCTGGCAGGCTTCCGCGGACCCAGTCACTCCGATCATCATTTGAGGTGCGCATGACAGGACGCAGGCGGCGGGAACACCGGCGCAGACCCCGGCGGTTGATTCTCCTGACCGCCGCCACGGCCACGGCGGCCGTGATCGCGGCGGGTATCGCCTATTCCGGAATCGGCGACGGCGCCCAGGCCGCGGCCCCCGCGCAGGCCTCGGGGGCCGACGCGGAGACGGTCGTACCGGCCGCCGCGGCCGCCCGGGACCAGGAGCCGGAGCCGATCGCGGCCGCACCCGCCAACGAGAACGCGCGCGGGATGGTCTACGACGGCCTCAAGGCCGCTCCGAAGGGCGACCGGTGTGTGGGCGTCTACCGCACCGACACCGGACTGTGCACCCACGGACCCGACGCCCCGCCCAAGGGCGTCGACATCAAGAAGGAGATACCGCCGGCCGTCGCCACCACCGCGGCGGCCGCCGACCCGTCCCGCCCCGCGACCGAGGACCCGGCCCCCACGCAGGACGGCGGGCGTCCTCAGGACGCGCCCGCCGCCGACGCGGCCGCCACCAAGGACTCGGCGCCCGCGCCCGCCGCCCCCTCGGCCGCCGAGAGCGCGGTGGCCGCCGGACCCGCGGGCCAGACCGTCCAGTGCGAGGGCGACGGCACCTCCGGCAACCGCGTCCAGGTCGTGTACGTCCACGGTCCCGGCCGTGACCGGTTCTCCCAGTACGCCGCCTCGTTCCGCAAGTGGGCGGCCGACGCCGACCTGATCTACTCGGCGAGCGCCCAGGAGACCGGCGGCGTGCGCCACATCCGCTACGTGACGAACGCGGACTGCACGCCGACGGTGCTCAACATCGAGCTCCCCGACTCGGCACTGGCCGAGTTCAGCGCCACCAACGCGGCGCTCGCCAGCAAGGGCCTGGACCGCCGGGACCGCAAGTACATGATCTTCGCCGACTCGCAGGTCTACTGCGGCATCGGCACGTTCGCCGGCGACGAGCGGCCCGGACAGAACAACCAGAGCAACTTCGGCCCGTCCTACGGGCGTACGGACTCCGGGTGCTGGGGCGGGCACACGGCGGCGCACGAACTCGGCCACAACCTCGGCGCGGTGAACAACAGCGCCCCCAACACCAGTCTCGGCGCGCACTGCACCGACGAGTTTGACGTCATGTGCTACTCGGACTCGCCGAACTACCCGAAGATGCGCAACGTCTGCACCAACCAGGCCGCCGAGAACATCCTGGACTGCAACCACGACGACTACTTCCACACCAGTCCCAAGGCCGGCAGCTACCTGGCCACGCACTGGAACATCGCCGACAACCAGTTCCTGATGAAGGCGAAGGGCGGCGGCGGAGGCGGCACCGACCCCGGTCCGAACCCGAGCCCGACCCCGAGCCCGACGAAGAAGCCCTCGCCCACCCCGACCAAGAAGCCCGGCGGCGGACCGGCCGTCACGGCCGCCCAGGTCCAGTCCACCTCGGTCGTGGTGAGCTGGCCCAAGGTCGAGGGCGCCGCCTGGTACCAGGTCCTGGTCAACGGCAAGCACCTCGCCTGGGTGCAGTCGCAGGTCCTGCGCATCCACAGCCTCAAGCCGGACACCACGTACAAGGTGACCGTGTCCGTGCGCGACGGCTCCGGCCGGGACAGCGGCCCGGGTAAGGCGGCCTCCTTCACGACCCCGAAGGCGGGCGGCGGCGCCACCACCCCCGGCGGCCGCTACACCCTCGGCAACGGCAGCACCGGCATGGCCGCCGAACTGTGGGGCGGCCGCACCGCCGACGGCACCGTGCTCGTCGGCTCCCGCGCCAACGGGTACGCGCAGCAGCAGTGGTACTTCGACGACGCGGGCGGCGGCCAGGTCCGCATCCGGTCCGCGGCGTCCGGCAAGTGCCTGCAGCCCGGCGGTGCACCCTCCGCCGGCATGTGGGTCGCCCAGCGCACCTGCGCCGCCGACGCCGCGCAGTCCTGGCGGCTGACGACCCGCGGCGGCGCGGTGACCGTCACGGACCCCGGGGGCGGCTTCGCCCTCACCGTGAGCCGCCGCCCGTACTACGGGAGCTGGCTGCTCGACCTCCAGCGCGCGGACGGCGGTGCCGCGCAGCTCTGGACCGTCCAGAAGGCCGGCTGACGGTCTGCCCGAAGAGCCGACCGACGATACGGCCGATGCCCCTTGACCCGAGCCCGGCCGACGGTCCGACCCCGCCCGACCGACGGATCCACCGGCCGACCTGACGGAGTGCCGGTGGATCCGACGGCCGGGCCGGCGGTCGCTACGGCCCCCGCGGGGCCGTAGCCCCGCCCGAACCCGTCCTCCGGTGGGCGGCCGCTCCGCGCGACCCCGTCCACCGACCCCTCACCCCACCCGGAGCACCGCAACGATGCGTACCAGATCCGTCTTCCCGGCCCTCGTGGCCGCCCTCGGCCTCGTCCTCCTGGCGCCCGCACCCGCACTGGCCCACGGCGACACCGTCAAGGTGGTGGTCACCGGCCAGCGCGAGGGCCGCGTCACCGCTGCCGTCACCTGGGAGAACGACGGGGACGCCGTCGACGAGGCCGTCGCCGCCACCGTGAACGCGGTCAGCGTCGACGGCACCCGCACGCTCGGGCCCTTCCGCCTGATCCGCGACCCGCTCGCCCCTCCGGCGGGCTGGACCACCGCCGAGGCCCTGCCGCCCGGCACCTGGAAGGTCAGCGTCGACGTGGGCTTCCCGGCCCTCGGCCACGGCGAGCTCGAAGTCGGCGTCCCCGTGGTGGACCCGGCGCCCGCGCCGTCGTCCGCCGGCCCCTCCGCCGGGACCGCGGCCACCGGCGCGACGGCCACCGGTACCTCCGCCACGACGCCCACGGCGGCCGCCTCCCCGACCGCCTCCACGCCGCAGTCCGGCGCGCCCGCCCCGGACGCCGCCGAACCCGCCGCCTCCGGACCGGCCCTGTGGTGGACCACCGCCGGCGTCGCGGTCACCGCACTGACCGGCGCGGCCGCGGGCATCCTGCTGCGCCGCCGCCGCGCCCGCCGCCTGCGCTGAGCCGCCCGCGCCGGCGCGCCACCGTACGGACCCCGTCCCCCACCGGGGTCCGCCGAACGGCGAAGGCCCCGCAGCGGGTGGGCCCGGGCCATGCACCTAGCTCACGAGGAAGGCCTCGACCGCCGTGGCGAAGGCCACCGGGGTCTCCTGGGGCGGGTAGTGGCCGGTGCCCGGCAGGGTACGGATCCGGCAGTTCGGGTACCACGCCTGCCAGGTCGCCCGCATGACCTCTGGGGTCAGCGCGAGGTCGTACTCCCCGACCAGGACGAGTACCGGCACGGTGTTGCCCTTGACGGCGGAGGACAGGTCCAGCGGCTGCCAGCTCGCGAGGTAGCCGGCGAAGGCCTCGGGCCGGGACGCGGCCAGCGAGTGGGCGACCATCCGCTCCAGCCAGTGGCGGCTCGCACGGTGACCGGTGACCAGGTCCAGGATGGCCCGGCGCTTGCCGGGGTCCTCGGCGGCGCCGTGGAAGAGGGCGTGCGTCGCGTCGTCCATCGCGTAGGGCGAAGCCGGTACCGGCGCGACCCCGACGAGCTTCTCGATGCGCTCGGGAGCCCGTACCAGCACCTGCTGCGCCGCCTTGCCCCCCATCGAGTGGCCGAGCACCGAGAACGTGTCCCAGCCCAGCTGATCGGCGAGTTCCAGGACGTCGTCGGCGATCTCGGGGAGGCTGTAGCGGCCCGCCACGTCCCGCCGGTCCCCGTAGCCCCGGCAGTCGAGGAAGGCGTACGAGAACCCGTCCGGGTCCAGGTGGTCCAGTACGGATCCCCAGGTGGCGCAGGTGCCGAACCAGTCGTGCAGCACGATGACGCGGACGGGTCCGGTGCCGATCCTGCGGTGGGCGATGGCCATGCGTTCTCCCTCGGTGACGGGGTGGAGATGCCGACGCCGTACGTACTGCCCACCGGACCTACCATCACACCGTGAATCCGCCGCCTGCCGCGGCGGAACGGGTCAGACGGTCCTGAGCGCCGGGTCGGAGACGCCCGGGGCGCCCGTCTCCACGTAACCCGCGAAGCGGCGCAGGAAGGTCGCGTCGGCGTCGGAGACCACCTTGACGTCGTACCAGCGGCCGGTGGTGCGCAGGTCGACCGTGTGCGAGACGGTGGCGCCCGGGTTGACCTTGAAGGTCTGGGCGGCGCCGCCGTAGGAGTTCGTCACGGTGAGGTGGACGGCGGCCGTCCCGGAGTTGGCGAGGCTCAGCACCAGGTTTCCGCTCGCGTCCGCATGACGCGCCGTCACCTCGGGGCCGGCCTTCTTGGCCGGGCCCTTCCAGGTGCGCAGGAAGCCGTTCGGGCCCCAGACGGTGAGGTTGACCTGGTTGCCGGTGGAGGCACTGGTGCTCCACGTGTCCGAGAGGGTCTTGCCCGCCTCGACGGTGTAGGGCCAGGGCCCGTCCGTCCGGTTGCCCGAGGTGCTGTGGAAGTGGGCGCCCAGGGCGGGACCGGCGGCGAAGGTCAGCGTGAACTTGCCGGTGGACACGGTGGCCCTGCCGTCCACGTACGGGCTGTATCCGAGCGGGCGGGTCGGCTTGGAGCCCGCCTCCTGCCTGGGCAGGGCGCCCGTCGCCGGCGGCACGGGGTGGTACGACGGGTGGGTGTCGCGGTCGGGCGGGAGGTAGCCGTCCGTCGGGGGGAGCGCGGCCGGGGAGGCGTCGGACCGGGTGAAGTCGAAGGCGGAGGTGAGGTCGCCGCAGACCGCGCGCCGCCACGGGGAGATCTGGGGCTCCTTGACGCCGAAGCGCTTCTCCATGAAGCGGATCACCGAGGTGTGGTCGAAGGTCTCCGAGCAGACGTACCCGCCCTTGCTCCACGGGGAGACGACGATCATCGGGACGCGCGGGCCGAGCCCGTACGTCCCGGCCGCGTATCCGCCGCCGCCGGCGTAGAGGTCGCGCGTCACGTCGGCCGTGGACAGGCCCCAGGCCGCGGAGGCCGGGGGGTACGGCGGGACGACGTGGTCGAAGAAGCCGTCGTTCTCGTCGTAGGTGATGAAGAAGGCCGTCTTCGCCCACACGTCCGGGTTCGCCGTCAGCGCGTCGAGGACCTGCGCGATGTACCAGGCGCCGAAGTTCGTCGGCCAGTTCGGGTGCTCGCTGAACGCCTCCGGGGCCGCGATCCAGGAGACCTGGGGCAGGGTGCCGCCCAGCACGTCCGCGCGAAGCTTGTCGAAGTACCCTTCGCCCGCCTTGACGTTGGTGCCGGTACGCGCCTTCTCGTAGAGGGCGCTGCCCGGCTGGGCGTTGCGGTAGGAGTTGAAGTAGAGCAGGGAGTTGTCACCGTAGTTGCCGCGGAAGGCGTCGCTGATCCAGCCCCAGTGACCGGCGGCGTTCAGGCCGTCGCCGACGTCCTGGTAGATCTTCCAGGAGACCCCGGCGGACTCCAGGCGCTCGGGGTAGGTCTTCCAGCCGTAGCCGGCCTCCTGGTTGCCGAGGACCGGGCCGCCGCCGGTGCCGTCGTTGCCCGTGTGCCCGGTCCACATGTAGTAGCGGTTGGGGTCGGTGGCGCCGATGAAGGAGCAGTGGTAGGCGTCGCAGACGGTGAAGGCGTCGGCCAGGGCGTAGTGGAACGGGATGTCGTCGCGGGTCATGTGCGACATCGTGGTGGCGGTCTTGGCCGGCACCCACTGGTCGTACTTGCCGTTGTTGTAGGCCTGGTGGCCGCCGGCCCAGTCGTGGTTGAGCCCCTCCACGAACCGCATGCCCAGGTCGTCGACCTGCGGGTTGAAGGGGAGGATGTCCTTCGTCCCGTTGGACTGGTGGAAGACGGACTTGCCGTTGTCCTGGAGGACCGGCCGCGGGTCGCCGAAGCCCCGTACGCCCTTCATCGACCCGAAGTACTGGTCGAAGGAACGGTTCTCCTGCATGAGGACGACGACGTGTTCGACGTCCTGGATCGTTCCGGTGGCGCCCTGCGCCGGGATGGCGGCGGCCCGCGCGATGCTCTCGTTCAGCAGCGCGACGGCGGCGGTGCCACCGGCGATCTGGAGGAACCTGCGGCGGTTGACTTCTGCCATGGTGTGACGACCTCCGGGGGTGAGGGGAGTCGAGGGGCGCCCCAAGGACAGCGGCCCAGGGGGGCCGGACGGCGATCCCCGGCTGACGCCGGGCCGTACAGCGGGAGAACGCACGGCCCCGCCGGGAGGAACGCACGGACCCGTTCGGATGATCGGACGGACCCGCAGGAACGTGCGGACGGACCCGCGCGGAGGTACGGCGGACCCGCGCGCAGGGTGCGCAGAACGGCGCTCCGAGCAGCGGACAGCCGTGCCCGAACAGCGCGCGGACCGAGTCCGGGCGACCGCGCGCCGCCTGGCGAAGACGGTAGGCGCAGCCACCCGCCGCGCAACAGCCCCCGGAGCGCCGGCACTTCGGGGCGGGGGCCCAGCGGCCGCACCCTGCACCGGACGGGGTCGCGGAGGCCCCGGCGGTCCCGGACGTCCGAAGGGACCGGTCCCGGGCCGGAGCCCGGGCCGGGCCCCGGAGGACCGCCTCAGCTCTCCGCGGGGGTGAGCCTCAGGGAGATGGAGTTGATGCAGTACCGCTGGTCGGTGGGGGTCGGGTAGCCCTCGCCCTCGAAGACGTGGCCCAGGTGGGACCCGCACGCGGCGCAGAGGACCTCGGTGCGGACCATGCCGTGCGACCGGTCGTGGACCAGCTCGACCGCGTCGCTGTCCTTCGGGTCGAAGAAGGACGGCCAGCCGCAGTGCGACTCGAACTTCTCCGTCGAGCGGAACAGCTCGGAACCGCAGCCGCGACAGGAGTACACGCCCTCCGTCTTGGTGTCGGTGTACTCACCGCGGAAGGCCGGCTCGGTGCCGGCGAGGCGCAGCACCTGGTACTCGGCGGGGGTCAGCTCCGCCTGCCACTGCTCGTCCGTCTTCTCGACCTCGTACGCCATGACGTTCCCGCTCCCTCAGTTCGACAGCCGGGCGATCGTTTCCAGGATCCGGGGTCCCAGGTCCGTGACGTCGCCCGCGCCCATGGTGAGAACGAGATCACCGGGCTTGGCCATTCCCGCGATGACGTCGGCGACGGCGTCCTTGGAGTGCTCGGCGGTGACGTCGGCGCCCGCGGCCCGGGCGGCCGCGATGATCAGCTCACTCGTCACGCCGGGGATCGGGTCCTCGCGGGCCGGGTAGATGTCGAGGACCACGGAGGCGTCGGCCAGCGCGAGGGCCTGTCCCATCTCCTTGCCCAGCTCCTGGGTGCGGGAGAAGAGGTGGGGCTGGAAGACGACCAGGATGCGGGCGTCCCCGGCGGCGCCGCGGATGGCCTCCAGATCGGCGGTCATCTCGGTGGGGTGGTGCGCGTAGGAGTCGATGACCTGGACCCCGGCGGCCTCGCCCTTGAGCTGGAGGCGGCGCTTGACCCCGGTGTACTTGCCGAGGGCGGAGGCCAGGTTGTGCGCCGGGATGCCGAGGGCGACGCCGGCCGCGAGGGCGGCGACGGCGTTGTGCGCGTAGTGGCGGCCGGGGACGGAGACGGTGAAGGTGAGCATCCGGCCGCCGATGACGACGGTGACCTCGCTCGCCAGGCCGCGCGGGGTGATCTTGGTGATCCGGACGTCGGCCTCCGGCTCCTCGCCGTAGGTGACGACGTTCAGGCCGTCGTTGCCGCGGACCCGGCGGGCGATCTCGGCGGCGCCGGCCTGGCCGTGGGCGACGACGAGGGTGCCGCCGGGCACGATCTTGGAGACGAAGATCTCGAAGGACTCGTAGATCTCCTCCATCGACGCGTAGTTCGCGTGGTGGTCGAGCTCCGCGTTCAGGATGATCGCGACCTGCGGGGTGTACGTGTGGAAGCTGCGGTCGCTCTCGTCCGCCTCGGCGACGAAGATGTCGCCCTCGCCGTGGTGGGCGTTGGAGCCGGGGGCGTCCAGGTCTCCGCCGATGGCGTACGAGGGGTCCAGGCCCAGGGCCGACAGGGAGACCGCCAGCATCGAGGTGGTGGTCGTCTTGCCGTGCGTGCCGGCGACGGCGATCGGACGCAGGCCGTCCATCAGGCCGGCGAGGGCGTCGGAGCGGTGCACCACGGGGATGCCGAGCTCGGCGGCGCGGGCCAGCTCGGGGTTGTCGGCGCGGATGGCGCTGGAGACGACCACGCAGGTGGAGTCGTCGGCGAGGTGGCCGGCGGCGTGCCCGATGTGGACGACGGCCCCGTGCGCGCGCAGCGCCCGGGCGGTCTCCGAATCGCGCGAGTCGCTGCCGGCGACCTGTGCGCCCCGCTGGGCGAGGATCTTCGCGATGCCGGACATGCCGGCGCCGCCGATGCCGATGAAGTGGGGCCGTTCCATGGCGGTCGGCAGGCCGGGCTTCATTCAGGTCGCTCCAGGAATCGATCGTGCGTGTCCTACGGGGTCGCGCGTCCGCGACCGCGTCCACGGACGCGCTGCGGGGCGCGGGCCCAGCCTATTCGTTGTGGGCGAAGAGCTTGAGCACCGGAACGCCCACCTTGTGGCGGGCGCGGGAGGCCCAGTCCCGGTGGAAGAACTCCTCCACGAAGTGCGGGGCGGTCAGGACGATCACCTCGTCGGCCCCGGTCTCCTCGACCACGTCCTTCAGCCGGTCGAGCGGGTGCCGCCCGATGATCTGCCCGGTGGCCTTGGCACCCTTGCCGCGCAGCGCGTTCAGGGAGTGCGCCAGGGCGTGTGCGGCGGGGCCCTGTGCGGCGTCGCCCTCGGGCTCCTCACCCTCGCGGACCGCCTCGGGAAGCTCGCCGAGCGCCACGTCGTCGATGGCGCGCAGCAGTCGGTCCTGGTCGCCCCGGGGCTGCATGAGGACGACGAAGGAGACCGCGTCGTCTCCGTGCAGGCTGGTGACGAAGTCCACGTCCACCGTGGTCAGCGGCTGCTCGATCATCAATACGCTCGTGAACACGGACGCCCTCTCCTTCATGGGCCGAGGCCGGCTGGCGGGCCGGCCCCTGCGGAAACCATCCTGCCCCGCTGTCGCACGGGGCTTGCGCAGGTATATGCCCAGCGGAAGCTAAGCGGAACGACAAATTCCGCCCCTTGTCAGATCCGACGGTAGCTCGTGAAGAGGAACCCGGCCTCTTCCAGTACGCAGGCGGGCGCCAGCCGGTGCGGAACCGCGACCGAAGGGCCTCCGGAGATCCGCTGGGCGCTGCCGGCGGTGAGCATCGGCGAGATGGTCAGGCACAGCTCGTCCAGCGCGTCGGCGGCCACGAACTGCCCGAGCAGCCGGGGTCCGCCCTCGGTGAGCTGGCGGCGCAGCCCCCGCCCGGCCAGTTCCCGTACCGCCCGCGCCGGGTCCACGCCGGTCCCGTCGCCCGCCACGACCACCTCGGCACCGGCCTCGACCGCCTCGGCGACGCGGTCGGCGGGGGCTGCGGCCCCGGTGACCACCAGGGTGGGGACCAGGGGCGAGGTGAACAGCGGCAGGGTGAAATCCAGGTCCAGGCTGGCGGTGACCACCGCGATCGCGGGGGCCGGCCCCTGGCCCGCGGCCTCGCGCCGGGCGGCGAAGGCGTCCCGCGCCCGGGCCGGCCGGTACCCCTCCTGGCGAACCGTTTCAGCACCGACGACCACGACGTCGGCCAGCGCCCGCAGGGTGCCGAAGATCCGCATGTCGGTCTCGCCGGAGATCGGCTGCGAGCGGCCGTCGTGCTGGGCCGCCCCGTCCAGGGTCGAGACCATGTTGGCCCGGAGCCAGTGCTCACCGGCACCGAGGGAGGGGTACGCGTACGCCTCCGCCAGCTCGTCCAGCGACCATGCGCGGTCGGCCGGATCCCGGGGTGGGGCCGGTGTCTGATCGGTCACAGGGAACAGGCGTCGCATCGGTGCAGTGTGCCACGCCCCGTAGAGTTGAGTGCTGTGTCGACCTCTCCCTCCACCTCGGGTTCAGCCGCCGCGCGGCCCGCCGAACGGCCTCCCATAGCCGACGCCGGCCCGCAGTCGCTGTGTGCCCGCGAGCCCCGGGTGCCCGCCGAACGGCTGGTGGCCGAGATGGTGCCCCCGCCGCGCTTCGACTCGGTGCGCTTCGACACCTACGACCCGGACCCGGCCCAGCCCAGCCAGACCGAGGCCGTCACGGTGCTGAGCGGCTTCGCCGCCGGCCTCGGCGGCGCCCACGCGACCGGCTCCGGCAAGCGGCGCTGGTTCGCGAAGAAGCCCGCGGCCCCGACGGGCCCCCGCGGCGTCTACCTCGACGGCGGCTACGGCGTCGGCAAGACCCACCTCCTCGCCTCCCTGTGGCACGCCACCCCGGCCGAACCGGCGCTCAAGGCCTTCGGCACCTTCGTGGAGCTCACCAACCTGGTCGGCGCGCTCGGCTTCCAGCAGACCGTGCAGACCCTCGGCGGGCACCGGCTGCTGTGCATCGACGAGTTCGAGCTCGACGACCCGGGCGACACCGTCCTGGTGTCCTCCCTGCTCAGCCGCCTGGTCGAGCAGGGGGTCGCGCTGGCCGCCACCTCCAACACGCTGCCCGGCAAGCTCGGCGAGGGGCGTTTCGCCGCCGCCGACTTCCTGCGGGAGATCCAGGGGCTGTCGGCGCACTTCCGACCGCTGCGGATCGACGGCCAGGACTACCGCCACCGGGGGCTCCCGGAGGCGCCGGCTCCCTTCTCCGAGGAGCAGGTCACCAAGGCCGCGTACGCGACCCCGGGCGCGAGCCTGGACGACTTCCCGGCCCTGCTGGAGCACCTGGCCCGGGTCCACCCGAGCCGCTACGGCGCGCTGACGGACGGGCTCTCGGCGGTCTGTCTCACCGAGGTCGGACCGGTGCCGGACCAGTCGACGGCGCTGCGGCTGGTGGTGCTCGCCGACCGGCTGTACGACCGGGAGGTCCCGGTCCTCGCCTCGGGCGTGCCGTTCGACCGCCTGTTCAGCGACGAGATGCTGAACGGCGGCTACCGCAAGAAGTACTTCCGGGCGATCTCGCGGCTCACCGCGCTGGCACGCGACGCGAAGCCCCTGGTGTCCCAGTAGGTTTGGCACGGTCGGGCCCTTTCGCGGCCCGGCCGTTCCCACTTCTGCGAAGGGATCCACCATGGCCACCACGCGTCACGCGCACACCGTCTGGGAAGGCAACCTCCTCAAGGGCTCGGGCGTCGTCAGCCTCGACTCCTCCGGTCTCGGCTCGTACGACGTCTCCTGGCCCTCGCGCGCCGAGGCGGCCAACGGCAAGACCAGCCCCGAAGAGCTGATCGCCGCCGCGCATTCCAGCTGCTACTCGATGGCGCTCTCCCACGGCCTGGACGGCGCGGGCACGCCGCCCACCCGCCTGGAGACGAAGGCCGACGTCACCTTCCAGCCCGGCGAGGGCATCACCGGCATCCACCTGACGGTGCGCGCCGAGGTACCCGGCCTGGACGCGGAGGGCTTCGCCGCCGCCGCCGAGGACGCCAAGAAGAACTGCCCCGTCAGCCAGGCCCTGACCGGCACGACGATCACGCTCTCCGCCGAACTGGTCTGACGGCCGGAGCCGGTCCGGCCCGTTCGCGGACCGGCGGCCGTTCGCCGCTCCGGCCCGGCACGCCCCGGCCGTTGCGGCGCTCGGGACAGCCCTCAGGGTCCGAACAGCCCGCGGCACCCGTCCAGGCCCGCCAGCTCCACCGGCACCGTGCGGTGGGCCTCCCAGTCGGCGCGGTCCAGCCGCAGTCGGCGCAGGGTCCGGGCGGTCCCCCGTACGGAGACCGTCTCCAGCCCGTCCGGGCGGTAGCCCAGCTTCTCCGAGACCCGCAGCGAGCCCGCGTTGTCCGTCATCGCGGCCGAGGTGGCGCTCCGCGCACCGAGCCCCTCGAACGCCAGGTGCAGCACCGCCGCCCGCATCTCCGTACCGATGCCGCGGCCCTGGTGGACGGCGCCGAGCCACGAGCCGGTGTGCGTCTCGCCCGTGACGGCGAACTCGGCGGCGGACAGGTCCTGGCGGCCGACCACCGACCCCGCGCACCGCACCGCCAGGCTGAGCGTCCAGTCCCGTACGGTCCAGCCCGCGACGGTGCCCAGCACGTGCTGGAACACCGCCCGCCCCCGTTCCGCCGGGGCCGCGTCGGTCCACGGCACGGTGAACGGCATCCGCCCGGGGTCGTGGACCCCGTCCGCAGCGACCGCCGCCAGCTCGGCCAGGCCGGCGAGGTCCGGCAGGCACAGCTCCAGCCGCGGGGTCGTGATGCGCAGCCCGTACAGGGGCCAGACGTCGCGTTCCATGGCAGGAGCCTGCCGAATCCGCGCCCGGACGTCGAGCGCGTTTCCACCGGCGCCGGGCGGCGGAACCCGCGGACCCGGTGGTGTGACGCCCGGGCGGGAGCGCTCGCGTCGGCCCCCGGCGGGCGGGCCGCCGTGGTAGCACGGGCCGTTCACATCTCCATTACCGCCGCCGGGAGTTGCCGATGTCCGTCACCCGACGCAGCCTGCTCGCCGCCGGCGGGATCGCCTTCACCGGCGCGCTCGGCGCCCTGTTCGCCGGTGGCGCCGGAGCCGCCCCGGCCACCGGCCGGGGGTACGGACCGCTGCTGCCCGATCCGCGCGGGCTGCTCGACCTGCCCGCCGGGTTCTCCTACCGGGTGCTCTCCCGCGCGGGCGACCCGCTGCGCTCCGGCGAGGGGCCCGTGCCGGGGAACTGCGACGGCATGGCCGCCTTCTCCGCGGGCGCCGGCGGCGGTGTCGGCTCCACCGCCGGAGGCAACCGGGTCCGGCTGGTCCGCAACCACGAGAACCGCACGACCGCCGCCCTGCGCGTCCCCGCCGTCGCGGGACTGACGTACGACCCGCAGGCGCTGGGCGGCTGCACGGTCCTGGAGCTGGACGGCGCCGGCCGGGTCGTCGGCGAGCGAGTCGCCCTGGCCGGTACGGCCGTCAACTGCGCGGGCGGGCGGACCCCCTGGAACACCTGGTTGAGCTGCGAGGAGACCGAGGACCGCGCCGGCACCTCCGGTTACACGCTGGACCACGGCTACGTCTTCGAGGTGGACCCCGCCCATCCGCACCGCTCGGGGGCCGTCCCGCTCACCGCGCTGGGCCGGTTCGCCCACGAGGCCGTCGCCGTGGACCAGTACAGCGGGATCGTCTACGAGACCGAGGACGCCTTCGTCGAGCCCTTCGGGCTGTTCTACCGCTTCCTGCCCGAGCGGCCCCTCGGCGGCCCCGGCTCGCTGCGGGCGGGCGGCGCCCTGGAGGCCCTGCGCGTACCGGGCCTGGCCGACCTGTCGGTGGTGGACCGGCCCGGGGCGGAGTTCCCGGCGCGGTGGGTGCCCGTACCCGACCCGGGGGCGACGACGACCCCGATCCGGCTCCAGGACTTCGGGCCGGGCGGGATCACGCACGCGCAGAAGCTGGAGGGCTGCTACTGGGGTGGCGGCGGGGTGCACTTCGTCTCCAGCTACGCCCGCAGCCGCGAGGGATCGGCCGCCGACCACCACGGCCAGGTGTGGTTCTACGACCCGCGGCGCGGCCGGCTCCGACTGGACGTCCTCTTCGGCCCGGCCTCGGACACGACCCTGCCCGGGGACTCCCCCGACAACATCTGCCTGGCACCGGACGGCGGCCTGATGGTGTGCGAGGACGGCGGCGGGGCGCAGTACGTCTTCGGCGTCACGGTCGGCGGCGAGGTCTACCCGGTCGCGCGCAACGCGCAGGACGTCGGGCGGCCGGGGGCGCCGGAGTGGGGGGAGTTCGCCGGAGTCACCTTCTCCCCCGACGGCCGGACGATGTACGTGAACGCCTACGCCCCGGGGACGACGTTCGCAGTGACGGGCCCCTGGCACTGACACCGGCCGCCACATCGCGATTCCGTTCGATCGGAGGGAAGATCGAACGGAATCGACACGATGGGGGTAGGTGGCGTGGCAAAGAAGCACACGGACCGGCGGAACCGGCAGCCCGACCCGGACGGCCCCGCATTCCCGGACGCCCGCGAGCCGGCCGACCGGGGCGGGAAGACCCCGAGCGCCAAGAAGCGGACCCGGCCGAAGGCCGAGGCGGAGGCGGAGGCCGGTCCCGGACCGAAAACCGGCGCCGACACCGAGCCGAAGGGCAAGGCCAAGGGCAAGGCGAAGGCCGAAGGCAAGGGCAAGGGGAAGAGCAAGGCGAAGGCCGAGGGCAAGGGCGCGTCCCCGGACCGGCCGGAGGGCGATGACAGCGCCCGGCCGGACATCGGCGGCAGGGCCGAAGCCAAGACGAAGGCCAAGGCGAAGGCCAGGACGAAGGCCGAGGCGAAGGCCAAGGGGAAGAAGGAGCCCGAGAGCTCGTCCTCCGAGCGGCCCGGCGCCGACGACGGCACCGGCCCCGGGACCATGGCTACGGACCGCCCGGAGGCGGACGACTCGGGAACCAGGAAGGGCAAGCCCAAGGCCAGGAGCAGGACCGGGGCCGCGACCGAGGCCGGCGGTCGGCCGGAGGCGGACCACGCGGGAGCCGAGAAGGCCGAGGCCAGGGGCAAGGGCAAGGGCAGGGCCGAAGCGAGGGCCGAGGTCACCGACCGGCCCGGGGCGGAGCCTCGCGGGACCGGGCCGGAGCCTCGCGGCGGGAAGGGGCGGGAGTGGCCCGGGGCCGGGGACGGTCCGGAGCTGCGGGAGGTGTTGCGGGTTCCGGCGGGCGAGCGGGTGGACCTGCGCCGCTTCGACCCCCGCGCCACCCCCGCCGGGCCCACGGGCAAGGCGGCGGGCGTGGCGGCCACCGCCGCCATGGCGGAGCGGCTCGGTTCCCTCCAGGAACGGCTCTACGCGGCCAGCACCGCCGGCAGCCCGCAGCGCGTCCTGGTCGTCCTCCAGGGCATGGACACCAGCGGCAAGGGCGGCACCGTCAAGCACGTCATCGGCCAGTTCAACCCGTCCGGCTGCCGCATCCGGGCCTTCAAGACGCCCACCCCCGAGGAGCACAGCCACCCCTTCCTCTGGCGCGTGACGCAGGCCCTCCCCCAGCCCGGCGAGATCGGCATCTTCGACCGCTCCCACTACGAGGACGTCCTCATCGCCCGCGTCCGCGAACTGGTGCCGCGCAGTGTGCTCGGCCGCCGGTACGGGCAGATCAACCGGTTCGAGCAGACCCTCGCGGACGACGGCGTGACCGTCGTGAAGGTCTTCCTCCACATCAGCTACGAGGAGCAGCGCGAGCGGCTCCTGGAACGGCTCGACAACCCGGACAAGCACTGGAAGTTCAATGAGGGCGACATCGAGGAGCGGGGCCTGTGGCCCGCGTACCAGGAGGCCTACGAGAAGGCCATGGAGCGGTGCTCCACGGACGCCGCGCCCTGGTTCCTCGTCCCCGCGGACCGCAAGTGGTACCGCAACTGGGCGGTCAGCAAACTGCTGCTGGAGCACTTGGAGGCCATCGGTCCGCAGTACCCGAAGGGTGATTTCGACGTGGAGGAGTGCCGTGCACGTCTGATTGCCACATAGTCATATATTTTGCCTGCGTGACTCTTTCTGTGCGCAAAGCGGCAGCCGTAGCCGCGCTCGGTGCCGCCCTCGCGGGTTGCGGGGGCGGCACCGGCGCGTCGGACGCCGGACGCGAAGCCCGCATGGGCACGCCGGCGGCGACGGCCTCCGCCACCGCCTCCCCGTCCGGGAAGGCGCCCGCCGCCCCCGGCCCGTCCGCCCCGCAGGCCGGCCCCCCGGCCAAGCCCCCGACCATGGCGCCCGGTCCGAACGGTCTGACCCCGGTCTTCGAACGGGCGCGCCAGCAGGCCGACAAGACCGTCGCGCTGACCTTCGACGCCGACATGACCTCCGACCAGGGGCCCCGCGCCGCGGACGGGGAGCACTTCGACAACCCCGCGCTGATCTCGGCGCTGCGCACCCTCAAGGTGCCTTCGACGGTGTTCATGACGGGCCGTTGGGCCGAGGAGTACCCGGACCAGGCGAAGGCCATCGGCACCGACCCGAACTTCGAGATCGCGAACCACTCCTACAGCCACCACGCCTTCACGTCCCCCTGCTACGGGCTGCCCGCGCTCGACGCGGCGGCCGCCCGGGCCGACGTGGACCGGGCCTTCGCCGCCTTCCGCACGGCCGGCGCGGTCAACACCGTCCCGTACTTCCGCTTCCCCGGCGGCTGCTACGACGACCGGTCCCTGCGGGCCCTGTCCACGGCCGGGATCACGGCCGTCCAGTGGGACGTGGTCAGCGGAGACGCCTTCGCCAAGGACCCGGACGCCGTGGCCGAGCAAGTGCTCGCCGGGGTCAAACCGGGCTCGGTGGTGGTCATGCACTGCACGCGCAGCGCCGCCCCGGTCACCGAGGAGGCCGTCCGGAAGATCGTCCCGGAGCTGCGCAAGCGGGGCTACCGCTTCGTGAAGGTGTCCGAGCTCATCGGCACGTAGCGGGAGCGGGCGGGGGGGAGGCTCAGCCGGAGCAGGCGGTGCGCTGTGCCTCCTGCCATTCGCACACGGGGCACAGCACGATGCCCGGGGTCGCGACCCCGTACTCGGTGGGCCTGCCGCACTCCACGCAATCGGCGTACGGCGGCCCGGCCACCCGTCCGGCGGGCGCCGCCGGGGCCGCACAGTACGACGGGGTCACTTCCTGCTGCTCCATGGGTACGAGCCTACTCAGCCGGGCCGCCGGACGGCGGGGCCGGCAGCAGTGCGACCGCGGGCGGCCCGGCCCAGGGCGGACGGGCCGGGGAGGGCGTCCCCCGGGGGTCAGTGCGCCCCGGTCCGCTCGGTGACCTCGCTCGGGCGGACCATGACGAAGCCCTCGCCCCGCAGCATGAGCTGGACGGCCTCGCCGGAGCCGCCGCGGATCATCGACCCGGCCGACTGGGAGCGGTGCAGGCCCGTCTCCAGCCCTGCGCTCCAGCCGACGACCGCGTCGGTGTCCACGTAGACGGGCGCCTGCGCGGTCACCGGTATGACGATCGGGGCGCCGTCGCAGACGACGGCGAGCTTGCCGGTGCCGGTGAAGAGGCTGTTGAAGAGGCCGCCGCCGGCCATGCCTGCGCCCTTCACCATCTTGATCTCGTAGGACAGGGTGGGGTCGAAGCACAGCACGTTGCGGCCGTTGACGGTCAGGGCGTCGCCCGGCTCCAGGTCGACGATGAAGCAGTTGCCGCCCTGGTGGGCGAACCAGGCCTCGCCCTGCCCGCGCACCGTCATCAGCGCGAGGCCCTCGCCGGTGACGGCGCGCTTGAGCATGCCGCCGATGCCCTGTCCCCTGCGCTCGAACTGGAGGCTGCCCCGGAAGGCCACCATCGAGCCCTGGCGCGCGAGCATCTCGCCGTCGACGGCGTACTTCACCGATTTGGCGTTCTGCAGGGTCATGCCCGGGGCGGTGGCGGGCCGGGCGAGGTTCTCGGACGCGAACAGGTCACTCTTCATGGCTTCGATCCTCGCCCGGAGCGAGCCCCCTGGGCATCATCCTGAAGGCGGAGGCTGGCATCCTTGACAGGATGAGCAGCCAGCCCGCGCACGACACCACGGACGTACCCGCCGTCGGGTCCGACCGTCCCTTCCGCCAGGAGCACGCCGTCCGCGACGAGGCCCCGCAATTCGTTCTGCCGCTGGTCGTGCGGATCGAGAAGGCCGAGCCGCCCGCCCGCACGGACGCCCTGGAGACCGCGGCCCGCGCGGTGCTCGTCCTGCTGACCGACGAGCGGGCGCACGGCGAGGGCGAGTGGGCCGAAGCGGTCCGCGACTGGCAGGACGCCCGCATCCGCAAGGTGGTCCGGCGGGCGCGCGGCGCGGAGTGGCGCAAGGCCGGGACCCTTCCGGGCGTCACCGTGCACGGCGACGCCGCGGAGGTACGGGTCTTCCCGCCTGTGCCCCTCGACGGCTGGCCCAAGGAGCTGGCCAAGCTCCAGGTCTCGGGCACCGACCTGGACGACCCCGGGCTCGCCCCGCCCCCCGCCGGGGCGGACCTGCCCGTGCTGTGGCTCAACCCCGGCCTGGACATGTCGGCCGGCAAGGCCATGGCGCAGGCCGGGCACGCGGCGCAGCTCGCCTGGTGGGAGCTGACCGCACCGGAGCGGGCCGCCTGGCGGGAGTCCGGCTTCCGGCTGGCCGTACGGACCCCTCCGCGCGAGCGGTGGGCGGAGCTGAGCGGGAGCGGGCTGCCGGTGGTCCGCGACGCCGGCTTCACGGAGATCGCGCCCGGCTCGTGCACGGTGGTCGCGGACCATCCGGCGCTGCGGGCACGGCTCTGAGGCGGTTCCGCGGCCCCGCGGAACCTCAAATGTTGCTCTGAACGTCCCCCCGCGCGATTGGCGTGACCCGGCCGGGGCGAAGACACCGGCACAAGGTCCGATGAGAGGGGGCGGGGGACATGGAGCCCATGGCACACCTGGGGGTGGGCATCGGCTGGCGGCCGGAGATCTCGGACGCCGTCGAGCGGCTGCCCGGCCTGGACTGGGTCGAGGTGGTGGCCGAGAACATCTGCCCGGGCCACCTCCCGGCCGCGCTGGTGCGGCTGCGCGAACGCGGCGTGCGCGTCGTACCGCACGGGGTCTCCCTGGGGCTGGGCGGCGCGGACCGCCCCGACCCGGGGAAGCTGGCGGCGCTCGCCGAGCGGGCGGTGGCGCTGGGGGCGCCGCTGGTCACCGAGCACATCGCGTTCGTCCGCACCTCCTCGCCCGCGCTGGAGGCGGGCCACCTGCTGCCGGTTCCGCGCACGCGGGACGCGCTGGACGTACTGTGCGAGAACGTACGGATCGCCCAGGACGCGCTGCCCGTGCCGCTGGCGCTGGAGAACATCGCCGCACTGATCTCCTGGCCGGACGAGGAGATGTCGGAGGGCCGGTTCCTCTCGGAGCTGGTGGCCCGGACCGGTGTCCGGCTGCTCATCGACGTGGCCAACCTGCACACCAACCGGGTCAACCGGGGCGAGGACCCGGCGGCCGTTCTGGACGCGATCCCGCTGGAGGCGCTGGCGTACGTGCACGTGGCGGGCGGGGTGGAGCGGGGCGGTGTCTGGCACGACACGCACGCGCACCCGGTGCCGCCGGTGGTGCTGGACCTGCTGGCGGGACTGCGGTCCCGGGTGGATCCGCCGGGCGTGCTGCTGGAGCGGGACGACGACTTCCCGCCGGAGGCGGAGCTCGCCGGGGAACTGACCGCGATCCGCACGGTGCTGACGGCCGCCGGCCGGGACGCCGCGCCGCCGCGCGTACGCGTCACCGCGGCAGTCGGAGTCACCGCGGCGGCCGGAGTCACCGCGGTGACGGACGCGACGGCCGCGCCGCAGGCGGCTCCGGCCGACGGGTCCGGCGGTGACCCGGCGGGCCACGGCGGCGACGCCGTGGAGCCGGGTTCCGCGCCCGCCCCGGCCGGTGAGGCCGCCCGGACGTGCGTCGGGCTCCGGCAGGCCGCCCTGCTGTCGGCCCTGGTGGCCGCGACGCCCGTCCCCGAGGGGTTCGACCGGCAGCGCGTCCGCGTGCAGGCCCGCGCCCTCATCGCCAAGCGGGCCGGGGTGGTGGCCGGGCTGGCCCCCGAACTCCCCGCGATCCTCGGCGGCGACGGACCGTTCCGCGAGTCGTTCTCCGCGTACGCCAAGGGTCGTCCCATGACCGGCGGGTACCGCCGGGACGCGCTGGACTTCGCCGAGCACCTCCTCATCCGGGACCTGCCGGCCGACCCGGCCGCCCGGCGCCGGCTCACCGCCTGGTGGCAGGACCGGGCCGGAGCCCGGCCGCCCGGCCGCATCGTGCGCTGGGCCCGCGCCCTGATGGGGAGAGCGGCATGAACCTCCTCGCCCTGGCCGTCTGGCTCTGCGTCGGCGCCTCCACCGTCCTGCTCTTCCGCGGCCTGCGCCGCTCCCGGACCCCGGCGGCCGGGCCGGTCGCCGGCCTCCACGACCTGTCCGAGGCCGCGTTCCTGTCCGGCGGGCCCGGCGGCGTGGTGGACACCGCGCTCGTCTCCCTCCTCGGGGACGGCCGGCTGGTCGTCGGCGGCCCGGGCATCGTCCACGTACGGCCCGGGGCGCGGGCCGGCGACATCGCCGAGCGCGCCGTGCTCCAGGCGCACCAGTGGGCCCCTTCCGGCTGGCTCTACCAGGTCCGGTACGCCGCCATGCTCGACCCCGGCGTCCAGGAGACCGGCGACGCGCTGGCCGCCCGCGGGCTGCTGTCCCCGCCCGGCGCCGGGCGCACCTGGCGGCGCTGGGGGCTGGTCCAGACCGTGGTGTGCGCGGTGCTGATCCCCCTCTCGCTGCCGCTGACCTTCCTCGCGTACGTCCTGGAGCCCGGCCCGGCGGTGCCGTTCGCCGTGAAGGTGGTGCCCGCGCTGCTGGGCGGGATCGTCGCGGGCCTGATCGGCTCCGCCCGGGCCCGGAGCCGGCTGACCCCGGCGGGCGTCCGGGCGCTGCGCGAGCTGCGCGGCTCGTACGCGCACGACCCGACCCCGCACGTGCAGACCGCGCTGTTCGGGCTGCGCGGCCTGCGCGACCCGTTCCTGCGGCAGCAGTTGGTGCCGGCGGCGCGCGGCACCCGGCTCGCGGCGGCCCAGGCGCGCGGTCACCGCGGCCGCCACGGGTCCCACGACCACGGGTCGTCGGCCGACGTCCTGCCGGTCCTCTGGTGCGCCGGGAGCGACGGCGGAGGGGGCGGCGGCGGTTCGGGCGGCTGCTCCGGGGGCGGCGCCGGCTGCTCCTCGGGCTCCGGCTGCGGCTCCTCGGGCGGCGGCGGGGGCGGGGGCGGCAGCAGTTGCGGGAGCAGCGGGTCCGACTCTTCGAGCAGCTCCGGGTCCAGTTGCGGCAGCTCGTCCGGCTCCAGCTGCTCCAGCAGTTCCTGAACGCCCGTCACGACGGTCCGCGGGTACGGCAACCGGCCCTGGCGGCTTTGCTGTGCGGCGACCCGGGCCCGCCGGCCGCGCAGGCCGCCCCGGACTCCTCGGAGGCGGGCGCGGCGGCGGCGGCGGAGAACGCGACGGCCGGCTACACGGCCGGGGGGGGCGCCGGAGCTCCGGCGGCGTCTCGGCGCCGGGGCGGTGCTGGTCACGGGGCGGGACTCGGGCCACCACGGAGTGGTCGGCGGACGCGACGACTGCGTGGACCGTCACGTGGAGCGGTACCTGCTGCCAGGTGACGCCGCGGGACGGCGTGTCACGTGTGGACCGCATCCGGAGCCCGCACCGGTGTCGCTGGACGGCCGAGCAGCGAGTGCCCGCGGGGCACTTCTGCCGCCTGCCGTCTGAACTTCCGGGCGGGGTCTCCGGCTGCGTCGACTCGGGGGCTGTGCCTCCCGATCCACCGGCAGCGCCTCAGTCAGGGGCGCACGCCGGTTCTTCCCCCCAGGGGAGGTATCAGGCGAGTCCGGCCACCAGATCGGCGACGGACTTGCGGCGCCCGGTGTAGAAGGGCACCTCTTCACGGACGTGCATGCGGGCCTCGGAGGCGCGCAGGTGGCGCATGAGGTCGACGATGCGGTACAGCTCGTCGGCCTCGAAGGCCAGCATCCACTCGTAGTCGCCGAGGGAGAAGGAGGCGACGGTGTTGGCGCGCACGTCGGGATAGCCGCGGGCCATCTTGCCATGGTCGGCGAGCATGCGGCGGCGGTCCTCGTCGGGCAGCAGGTACCAGTCGTAACTGCGGACGAAGGGGTAGACGCTGACGTAGTCGCGTGCGTTCTCGTCGGCCAAGAAGGCCGGGATGTGCGACTTGTTGAACTCGGCCGGGCGGTGCAGGGCCATGTTCGACCACACCGGCTCCAGCGCGCGGCCCAGCTTGGTGCGGCGGAACAGGTTGTAGGCGCCCTGCAGTTCGTCCGCCGTCTCGGCGTGCCACCAGATCATGACGTCGGCGTCGGCACGCAGGCCGGACACGTCGTAGGTGCCGCGGACGGTGATGTCCTTGGCGCCCAGCTGGTCGAAGAGATCCTGGACCTCGTCGGCGTAGCCGGCGCGGTCCTCCGGGAGTACGTCCTTCAGCTTGAAGACGGACCACAGGGTGTAGCGGATGACCTCGTTGAGGTCCTTCGCCTTCTTCCCCGCGTTGGGAATCTTCTCTGGTGCAGTCATGTGTCCATTGTCCCGTGTGCTGATCAGTGGTCGGTGCCAGGGGTGCCGATCACGGCGGTCACCGCGTCGGCGGCCGCGTGCGCGCTGGCGACGCACGCCGGGATGCCCACTCCGTCGTAGAGCGCCCCGCACACCGCGAGGCCGGGCAGGGCCGCGACGGCGTCGCGGATCCGGGCGACCCGGGCGAGGTGGCCCACGGGGTACTGGGGCAGGCCGCCGTCCCAGCGGGTGACGGTGGAGGCGACCGGGCGGGCCGCGAGGCCGACGGCCGCGCCGAGGTCGGCGAGGGAGACGCCGACCAGGTCCGCGTCGTCCCGGGCCAGGTCCGCCTCGTCGCCGTGGCGGCCCACGGAGGTGCGCAGCAGGAAGAGTTCGGGGTCGGTCCCGGCCCAGGCCCACTTGTTGCTGGAGAAGGTGGAGGCCTTGATGGTGCGGCCGTCCACGGGCGGGACCAGGAAGCCGCTGGCACCGCCGCCGGTGACGGAGGCCGGCAGCTCGGAGCGGCGGAAGGCCATCGTGACCAGGGCCATCGAGGCGTACTCGACGGAGCGCAGCTCGGCGGCGGCCGCCGGGACGGTCCCGTCGAGCAGGCGTGCGGCGGCTCCGGCCGGCGTGGCCAGGATCACGCCGTCGGCCTCGACGGCCTCCGCTCCCGCCACCACCCGCCAGCCCCCGGCGGTACGGGTCACCTCGCGGACGGGGGTGTCCAGGAGGATCCGCGCCCCGGCCGCGCGGCAGGCGTCGGCCACGGCGAGCGGGAGCCGGCCGATGCCGCCGTCGATGCCGGCGAAGACGGGCCCGGCCGCCTGGGGCTGCTGCGCCGCCCGGCGCTGCAGTTCCCGTACGCCGTCGCCCAGCAGCGCGTGCGTGCGGGCGGCCTCGAAGAGCTGGGGGACGGCCGCGCGCATGGAGATGCGGTACGCGTCGCCGGCGTAGACCCCGCCGAGCAGGGGCTCCACGAGCCGGTCGACGACCTCGCGGCCGAGCCGGGCGGCGACGTACGCGCCGACGGCCACGTCCTCGCCGATCTCGGTGGGCGGCTGCTCGTGCTCGGCCCCGATCCGGGCCAGGCCCTCCGGGGAGAGCACCCCGGACGCGGCCAGCGGGCCCAGGTCGCCGGGGACGCCCATGACGTGCCCGCGCGGCATCGGCCGCAGCTCGCCGCGGGTCCACAGGTGGGCGGTGGCGGTGGCGGGCGCCTGCAGGGCCTCGCCGAGGCCGACCGCGCGGGCCAGTTCGAGGGCTTCGGGGCGGCGGGCGAGCACGGACTCGGCGCCGAGGTCGACGGGCAGGCCGGCGAGCTCGCCGGCGCGCAGCTTGCCGCCGAGCCGTGGTCCGGCCTCCACCAGGGTGACGCGGACGCCGTCGGCGAGCAGCCGGTGGGCGGCGGCGAGGCCCGCGATGCCCCCGCCGACCACGACGACGTGGCCCGGGGAGCCGTCCGGGGCCCCGGGGACGTCCGGCCGGTCCGTACGCATGTCCGCTTCGTGCATGGACACATCGTCTCAGACCGATCACCGACGCCGGACCGTGACCGCATCGGGACCGGGCCGGAACCGCGCGGGTGAAACCCGCACCTGGCCCCCGGACGTCGAACCGGCAACACCAGCCGATCTCCGGGGGTTCACCATCATGCATTCCGTGCGCGGACACCGCTCCGCGGCCGCTCTGGCCGTCCTCTCCCTGGCCGCGGCGCTCGCGCTCACCGGCTGCGGGGCCGGCTCCGCCGAGGACAGGTCCGCCGCGCGGCCGGCCGCCGCCGACCGGGCCCCGGCGGCCGGTCCGCAGGACGGCGCGGCGCAGGAGGGCGGGGCGGCCGCCGTCAAGCCGGGTGCCGGAACCGCCGCGCCCCCGGCGGCGGACGCCAAGGCCCAGCCGCAGCCCGCCCCGGTCCGCGCCCACGTGATCCGCACGGCGACGCTGGCCATCGAGACGGAGGAGCCGCAGAAGGCCCTCGCGGCGGCCCGCACGGAGGCGGAGCGGTCGGGCGGTTACGTGAGCGACGAGTCCACGGGGCGCGGCAAGGACGGCCTGGTCACCTCGACGGTGACGCTGCGGGTGCCGGGCGAGCGCTTCGACGCCGTGATCGGCTCGCTGGAGGGCGGCGGGAAGCTGCTGAACCGCAAGGTCGAGACGCAGGACGTGGGCGAGAAGGTCGCCGACATCGACAGCCGGGTCACGTCGCAGCGGGCCAGCGTGGTCCGGGTGCGCGAAATGATGGACCGGGCCTCGGCGCTGAGCGACGTGGTGATGCTGGAGGGCGAGTTGAGCCGGCGCCAGTCCGATCTGGAGTCGCTGCTGGCCCAGCAGGGCGCGCTGAAGGACCGGACCGCGCTGGGCACGATCACCCTCTCGGTGTCCGAACCGGCCCCGAAGGCCGCGGAGAAGAAGGAGGACGAGGCGGGCTTCTCCGACGCGCTGCGCGGCGGCTGGGACGTCTTCTCCACCCTGGTGCGGTACCTGGTCCTCGCGATCGCCGCGGTGCTGCCGTTCGCGGTCGCGGCGGCGCTGCTGGCGCTGGCGTTCCGGGTCTACCGCAGGCTGCGGCCCGCGAAGCCGCGCCCGGCGTCCGCCGCCGCGCTGGTCCCCGCGCAGGGTGCCGCCGGGCCGTGGGGCACGCCCGCGCCGCCGGCGGGCGCCCCCGGTGCCGCTCCGTCCCGCGCGAGGGCTTCGTCCCCCGCCGACTCCTCCGCCGACTCCCCCGCCGGGAGCGGCACCGGGTCCGGGGCGGACGGACAGGCCTGAGGCCGGCCGGGTAGGGGGAACACGCCTTCGCCCGTAGCGTGTTCCCCCGGACGACGGTGACGGGTGACGGAAGGACGGTACGGGCGATGGCGGCGGAACGACTGGTGGTGGTCGGGGGCGACGCGGCGGGGATGTCCGCGGCGTCGCAGGCGCGGCGGCTCAAGGGCCCGGCGGAGCTGGAGATCACCGCCTTCGAGCGCGGGCACTTCACCTCGTACTCCGCGTGCGGGATCCCGTACTGGATCGGCGGCCAGGTCGCGGGGGCGGAGGACCTCGTCGCCCGTACGCCCGAGGAGCACCGGGCCCGCGGCATCGACGTGCGCACCCGTACCGAGGTCGTGGAACTGGACCTGGCCGGGCAGCGGGTCCGGTCCCGGGATCTGGAATCGGGGTCCGAGTCCTGGACCGGCTACGACCAGCTCGTCCTGGCCACCGGCGCCCGCCCGGTCCGGCCCCGGCTGCCCGGCATCGGCGCCCACGGGGTGCACGGCGTCCAGAGCCTGGACGACGGCCGGCGGCTCATGACGAGCCTGGAGCGCACGGAGGGCCGGCGCGCGGTCGTCGTCGGGGCGGGCTACATCGGCGTGGAGATGGCGGAGGCGCTCGTCGGCCGCGGGTTCGACGTCACCGTCCTGCACCGCGGCGAGCAGCCAATGGCCACCCTGGACCCGGACATGGGCGGCCTGGTGCACCGCGCGATGAACGGCATGGGCATCGCCACGGTCTCCCGGGCCGAGGTGACGAAGATCCTGACCGACGACGAGGGCCGGGTCCGGGCGGTGGCGACGGCGGCGGGCGACGAGTACCCGGCGGACGTGGTCGTGCTGGGCATCGGCGTGGAGCCCCGCACCGCGCTGGCGCGCGCGGCCGGACTGCCGCTCGGCCTGTCGGGCGGCCTGCTCACGGACCTGTCGATGCGGGTCCGCGGCCACGGGAACATCTGGTCGGGCGGGGACTGCGTGGAGGTCCTGGACCTGGTCTCGGGCCGCACCCGGCACATTCCGCTGGGCACGCACGCCAACAAGCACGGCCAGGTCATCGGCTCGGGCGTCGGCGGCGGCTACGCCACGTTCCCCGGGGTGGTCGGCACCGCGGTGAGCAAGGTCTGCGACCTGGAGATCGCCCGGACCGGCCTGCGCGAGAAGGATGCCCTCGACGTGGGCCTGCGCTTCGTCACCGCGACGATCACCTCGACCAACACGGCGGGCTACTACCCGGGCGCGACGGAGATGACGGTGAAGATGCTGGCGGAGCGCCGCACGGGCCGGCTCCTCGGCGTGCAGATCGTCGGCGGCGCGGGCGCGGCCAAGCGCGTGGACGTCGCGGCGGTCGCCCTCACGGCGGGCATGACGGTGGACCAGATGGTCTCGCTGGACCTGGGCTACGCCCCGCCGTTCTCCCCGGTCTGGGACCCGGTGCTGGTGGCGGCCCGCAAGGCGGTCTCGGCGGTGCGCGCCGCCGGCGTGTAGCGGACCCGGCGTGTACCGGATCCGGCGTGCAGCGGACCCGGCGGGACGGCGGACCCGGCGGGCGGCTCGGCCGGTGGCCGGACGCGCGGAACGCCGGTCCGCGCCGTGTCGTGCACGGTGCGGTACCGGCGTCCCGGTTGTGTCGGTGCCGTCCGGCTCAGCGGGCGCTCCTGGTGTGGACGTAGTCCACCAGGCGCGTCAGGGCCTCCGGGTCGGTCGTCGGGAGGACGCCGTGCCCGAGGTTGAAGATGTGCCCCTCCAGGCCGGCGGCCGCCGCGAGGACCTCGTCCGTCTTGGCCTCGACCGCCTCCGGGGTGGAGAAGAGCACGGCGGGGTCCAGGTTGCCCTGGAGCGCCTTGCCGGGGCCGACCCGGCGGACGGCCTCGTCCATCGGGATGCGCCAGTCGACGCCCATGACGTCCGCGCCGGCCTCGCCCATCAGGCCCAGCAGCTCGCCCGTGCCCACCCCGAAGTGGATGCGCGGGACGCCGTACGACGCGACGGACTCGAAGACCTTCGCCGAGGCGGGCATGACCGAGCGGCGGTAGTCGGCCGGGGCCAGCGCGCCGACCCAGGAGTCGAAGAGCTGGACGGCGGAGACGCCCGCCTCGATCTGGACCTTGAGGAAGGCCGAGGTGATCTCGGCGAGGCGGTCCAGCAGGTCCGCCCACAGCTGCGGGTCCCCGTACATGAGGGCCTTGGTGTGCTCGTGGTTGCGGGACGGGCCGCCCTCCACGAGGTAGCTCGCGAGGGTGAACGGAGCACCCGCGAATCCGATCAACGGAGTGGAGCCCAGTTCACCCGTGAGCATGCCGATCGCCTCGGTGACGTACGAGACGTCCTCCGGGGTGAGGTCGCGCAGCTGTGCGAGGTCCTCGCGGCGGCGGATCGGCCGGGCGACGACCGGGCCGACGCCCGGCTTGATGTCCAGGTCGATGCCGATGGCCTTCAGCGGGACCACGATGTCGGAGAAGAAGATCGCCGCGTCCACGTTGTGGCGGCGCACCGGCTGCAGCGTGATCTCGGTGACCATGTCCGGACGCATGCACGATTCGAGCATCTGGGTGCCCTCGCGCAGCTTGCGGTACTCCGGCAGTGAGCGCCCCGCCTGCCGCATGAACCACACCGGGGTGTGGGGCACCGGCTCCCGCCGGCACGCCTTCATGAAGGCGGAATCGTACGTCTGACTCGGCTGGCCCGTGGTCGGGGTCTCCCCAGCTCGGGCGGAGCCTCGAGCGAGGGGAAGGTCGTTGGCACTCACGCCCCGAATCCTCGCACGTATGACGAAGTGCCCGGCCCGGTGCGGGTGTCCCTGCGCCGTACGGGCTCCCGTTCCGCCTAGTCTTCCCCGCATGGCTGCGGCTCAGGGACGATTTTCAGATGGCGCTGACGGTACGGACAGCGCGAAGGAGAGCGCCGTCCCGCTCCCGTTCCGGCGGGCGGTCGACGGCTTGAAGAAGGCGCGGCTGCGTGCGGGGATCGAGATCGACCCCACGAAACCACCCCAGCGGCTGGCTCCGCACGCCTACGCGCTGGAGGCGGCGGTCGTCGACGGCGAGGACGACCTGGCCGACGGCCGGCTCATCCTGCTCCACGATCCCTCCGGGCACGACGCCTGGCACGGGACGTTCCGCCTGGTGACGCTGGTACGGGCCGAGCTGGAGCCGGAGATGGCCGCCGACCCGCTCCTCCCCGAGGTGTGCTGGTCCTGGCTGACCGGGGCGCTCGACGCGCGCGGGCTGACGTACGGGGAGCCGAGCGGCACCGTCACCATGGCGAGCTCGCACTACTTCGGCGGGCTCGCGGAGCGGCGGCCGGCGACCCAGATCGAGATCCGGGCCTCGTGGACGCCCCGCGAGGGGGCGGGCGGGGTGCCGGACACCTCGGCGCACCTGTCGGCGTGGTGCGAGCTGCTGTGCCAGATCGCGGGGCTGCCCCCGGTGGGCCCGACGGACACGGTCACCGGCGTGGTCTCCCTGCCACAGCGGCGCGGTCCGCACCACCCGTAGGCGCGGGGCCGTACGGCGGCGCGCGGGAGTCCGTGCGCGGACCCGTACCCGGGCCCCGGCCCGGAGCCGTGCGGAGCCCCTGCGGGCCGGGTGGGATCCGCGGGCGGCCTCGTACGGCCGCTCGAAACCCGGAACCGAGTGGCAGATCCGGGCGTCCGTTGTGGGCTTCTGATCACCCGATGATCGATCGTCCGTCCGAATTGCCCGAATTGTTACTCACCAAATCGTGATCATTCCCTAAAGCCGGGCGGGTGACGTGCCGAAGGAGTCAGTGACCATCCGCACGGTTCGCACCGGCTTCCTTCCCCTAGCCGGCCGTCCCGCCACTCCCCCAGGAGGCCTAGGTGTCCGTTCTTCTCGAGCAGCCCGCAAGCCTGGTCGCCTACCGCCCGAACAAGCCGACGGCCATGGTCGTCGTGGCCGACCCGCGCGTGCGTTCCACCGTGACCCGCCATCTGTGGGCCCTCGGAGTTCGCGACGTGATCGAGGCTTCGTCCATCGCGGAGGCCCGTCCCCGCGTCGCCAGCCCGCGCGACATCTGCGTGGCCGACGTCCACCTGCCCGACGGTTCCGGTCTCACCCTGCTCTCCGAGACCCGCGCCGCCGGCTGGCCCAACGGCCTGGCCCTGTCCGCCGCCGACGACATCGGCGCCGTCCGCAACGCCCTCGCGGGCGGAGTGAAGGGCTACGTCGTCACCGGTACCCGGACGAACATCGGGCTCCCCACCCGGCCCGGCGCCGCCCCCATCGGCGCTGCCGCCGCCCGCATGCACCGCCGCCCCCCGGGTGCCCCGAGCCACCCGGGCGGCTACCGAGAGCTCTCCGGCCGCGAGGTCGAGGTCCTGCGCCTCGTCGCGGAGGGCCAGTCCAACAAGGCCATCGGCGTATCGATGGGCCTGTCCGCCCTGACCGTCAAGTCCCACCTCGCCCGGATCGCCCGCAAGCTGGGCACCGGCGACCGGGCCGGGATGGTCGCCGTCGCCCTGCGGACCGGAATCATCCACTGATCCCGCCCCGAGGCTCCCGGGCGAACTCCAGCGGTGGCCGGGGGTGCCCCCGGGGAAGCCCGGGGAGCCGTCCGCCCCCACCCTCCGCACCCGTCGCCGGAACGTTCCGGCGACGGGTGCGTCACATCCACGGATACCCTTGACCGGTGACCGACGCCCAAGAGACCGCAGCAGACGCGCGCACCACCACCGGGGGCGGCCCCCCGGACGAACGAGCTCCGTCCGACGGGCCGCCGATCCCCCTGCTCGAACCCCGCGAGGGGATCCCCCCGGTCGTCGCCGACGCGGAGTCCCTCGCCCGTGTGGTCGCGGCCTTCGCCGCGGGCACCGGCCCCGTGGCCGTGGACGCCGAGCGCGCCTCCGGCTACCGCTACGGGCAGCGCGCCTACCTGGTGCAGCTGCGCCGTGAGGGAGCCGGGTCCGCACTGATCGACCCGGTCGGCTGCCCCGACCTGTCCGACCTCGGCGAGGCCCTGTCCGGCACGGAGTGGATCCTGCACGCCGCCACCCAGGACCTGCCGTGCCTGCGGGACATAGGCATGGTGCCCACCTCCCTGTTCGACACCGAGCTGGCCGGACGCCTCGCGGGCTTCCCCCGGGTCGGCCTCGGCGCGATGGTCGAGGGCGTGCTCGGCTACGCCCTGGAGAAGGGCCACTCCGCGGTCGACTGGTCCACCCGCCCGCTCCCGGAGCCGTGGCTGCGCTACGCCGCGCTGGACGTCGAGCTGCTGGTGGACCTGCGGGACGCACTGGAGAAGGAGCTCGACCGGCAGGGCAAGCTGGAATGGGCCCGCCAGGAGTTCGACGCCATCGCCGCGGCCCCGCCCGCCCCGCCCCGCAAGGACCCGTGGCGCCGTACGTCCGGCATGCACAAGGTGCGCCGGCGCCGGCAGATGGCGGTCGTTCGGGAGCTGTGGGAGTCCCGGGACCGGATCGCGCAGCGCCGTGACGTGTCCCCGGGCAAGGTGCTGAGCGACGGGGCGATCGTCGAGGCCGCGCTCGGCCTGCCCGCGAACGTCCAGGCGCTGTCGGCGCTCCCCGGGTTCGGGCAGCGGATGGGGCGGCGCCAGCTGGACCAGTGGATGGCCGCCGTGGACCGGGCGAAGGGTCTGCCCGAGAGCGAGCTGCCGCAGCCGGGCGCCAGCGCGGCCGGTCCGCCGCCGCCGCGCTCCTGGGCGGACAAGGACCCGGAGGCCGCGGCCCGCCTGTCGGCGGCCCGCACCGCCGTCTCGGCGATCGCGGAGGGGCTGAACCTGCCCCAGGAGAACCTGATCGCCCCGGACACGGTCCGCCGGCTGTGCTGGGAGCCGCCGTCGCGGCTCGACCCGGCCGTGATCGCGGAGGCCCTGGCGGGCCACGGCGCCCGCCCCTGGCAGATCGAGCAGGTGACCCCGGCGCTCGTCACGGCCCTCGCCGCGACGGCGCCGCCGGCCCCCGAGCCGGCCGACCAGCCCGGTACCGCGGACTGATCACCGCCGCTCCGCACCGATCCGCACCGTTCCGTACGGGCAGAGCCCCCGGCCCACCGGCCGGGGGCTCCGCTCGTTCCGGGGCCGTCCGAGTGTGACCTTCGCCGCTCCTCCCGGAGGGGGTGTCCACATGAGTTACCCGCAAGTAGCATGGGCGAGGTGAGCGCGCGCTCAGCGGCACCCGCCGAGCGCGTTCCCGCGCAGCAGTGCAACCCCGCACCTGGAGGAGAGCCAACGTGCCTCGTACCGTCAGGGACGTCGTCTTCGTCGACGGCGTCCGCACCCCGTTCGGCAAGGCGGGCCCGAAGGGCATCTACCACGAGACCCGGGCCGACGACCTCGTCGTGAAGGCGATCCGGGAGCTGCTGCGCCGCAACCCGGACCTGGACCCCAAGAAGATCGACGAGGTCGCCATCGCCGCGACCACGCAGATCGGCGACCAGGGCCTCACGCTGGGCCGTACGGCCGGCATCCTCGCGGGCCTCCCGCAGTCGGTCCCGGGCTACTCCATCGACCGCATGTGTGCCGGCGCGCTCACCGCCGTGACCGCGGTCGCGGGCGGCGTGGCCTTCGGCGCGTACGACGTCGCCCTCGCCGGCGGCGTCGAGCACATGGGCCGCCACCCCATGGGCGAGGGCGTGGACCCGAACCCGCGCTTCGTCTCGGAGAAGCTGGTCGACGAGTCCGCCCTGTTCATGGGCATGACCGCCGAGAACCTGCACGACCGGTACCCGACGATCACCAAGCTCCGCGCCGACGAGTACGCCGTGCGCTCGCAGGAGAAGGCCGCCAAGGCGTACGCCGACGGCAAGATCCAGCAGGACCTGGTACCGGTGTCGGTGCGCAACACCAACGAGGCGGCGGGCGAGACGGGCTGGGGCCTGGTCACCACCGACGAGCCGATGCGCCCGGGCACCACGCTGGAGAACCTGGCCGGCCTGAAGACCCCGTTCCGCGCCCACGGCCGCGTCACCGCGGGCAACGCCGCCGGTCTCAACGACGGCGCCACCGCCGCGATCATCGCGTCCGAGGACTTCGCCCGGGAGAACAACCTCCCGGTCAAGATGCGCCTCGTCTCGTACTCCTTCGCGGGCGTCGAGCCGGAGGTCATGGGCTACGGCCCGATCCCGGCCACCGAGAAGGCCCTCGCGCAGGCCGGCCTGACGATCGACGACATCGGCCTCTTCGAGGTCAACGAGGCCTTCGCCGTACAGGTCCTGGCCTTCCTGGAGCACTACGGCATCGCCGACGACGACGCGCGCGTGAACCAGTACGGCGGCGCCATCGCCTTCGGTCACCCGCTCGCCTCCTCGGGCGTGCGCCTGATGACGCAGCTGGCCCGTCAGTTCGAGGAGCAGCCGCACGTCCGCTACGGCCTGACCACCATGTGCGTCGGCTTCGGCATGGGCGCCACCGTCATCTGGGAGAACCCGCACTTCACCACCGAGGGAGACGCCAAGTGAGCACCACCACTGAGCTCCTGAAGGGCGCGGCCGAGCTGTTCCCGGACGAGGTCGTCACGCAGGCGCACGTCCGCCACCTGGACCTGCCGCTCGGCGCCGGGCGCTTCGCGCTCGTCACGCTGGACAACGGCCTGGACCACACCAAGCCGACCACCTTCGGCCCGCAGTCCCTCGCCAACCTGAACGCGGCGATCGACCAGGTCGAGCAGGAGGCCGCCGCGGGCTCCATCGTCGGCGCGGGCATCACCGGGAAGCCGTTCATCTTCGCGGTGGGCGCCGACCTCAAGGGCGTCGAGCTGCTGAAGAAGCACGACGAGGCGCTCGCCATCGGCAAGGGCGGGCACGACGTCTTCAAGCGCCTCTCCGCGCTGGCCGTCCCGACGTTCGCCTACTACAACGGCGCGGCGATGGGCGGCGGTGTCGAGGTGGGCCTGCACTGCTCCTACCGCACCGTCTCCAAGGCCATCCCGGCCTTCTCGCTGCCCGAGGTCTTCCTCGGACTGGTTCCCGGCTGGGGCGGCTGCGCCCTGCTGCCGAACCTGATCGGCGCGGACCGCGCGGTCTCGGTGATCATCGAGAACTCGCTGAACCAGAACAAGCAGCTGCGCGGCAAGCAGGTCCTCGACCTGGGCATCGCGGACGCGCTGTTCGAGGGCGCGGACTTCCTGGAGCAGTCGCTCCTGTGGACCGCGGGCGTGCTGAAGGGCACCACCGAGGTCGTCCGCGCCGAGATCGACCGCGGCGAGGCCTGGGACGCTGCGGTCGCCCGCGGCCGTGCCATCGCGGACTCCAAGGTGCACGGTGCGGCCCCGGCCGCCTACCGCGCCCTGGAGATCATCGAGGCCGCCAAGGACGGCGACCTGCAGAAGGGCTTCGACGCCGAGGACACCGCGCTCGCGGACCTCATCATGGGCGGCGAGCTGCGCTCCGGCATCTACGCGTTCAACCTGGTCCAGAAGCGCGCCAAGCGCCCGGCCGGCGCCCCGGACAAGTCCCTGGCCCGCCCGGTCACCAAGGTCGGCGTCGTGGGCGCGGGCCTGATGGCCTCGCAGCTGGCGCTGCTGTTCCTGCGCCGCCTGGAGGTGCCGGTGGTCCTCACCGACATCGACCAGGAGCGCGTCGACAAGGGCGTGGGCTACGTCCACGCCGAGATCCAGAAGCTGCTGGGCAAGGGCCGCATCAACCAGGACAAGGCCAACCGCCTGACCGCCCTGGTGACGGGCGTCCTGGACAAGGCCGAGGGCTTCGCGGACGCGGACTTCATCATCGAGGCCGTGTTCGAGGAGATGTCCGTCAAGCAGAAGGTGTTCGCCGAGGTCGAGGCGGTCGCCCCGGCGCACGCGATCCTCGCCACCAACACCTCCTCGCTGTCGGTCTCCGAGATGGCCTCCAAGCTCCAGCACCCGGAGCGCGTGGTCGGCTTCCACTTCTTCAACCCGGTCGCGATCCTCCCGCTGCTGGAGATCGTCCGCGGCGAGCAGACCGACGACGCCTCGCTGGCCACGGCCTTCGGTGTGGCGCGGAAGCTGAAGAAGACCGCGGTCCTCACCAAGGACGCCCCGGCGTTCGTCGTGAACCGCATCCTGACCCGCTTCATGGGCGAGATCCAGAACGTCATCGACGAGGGCACCCCGGTGGCCACCGCCGAGAAGGCCATCGAGCCGCTCGGCCTGCCGATGTCCCCGCTGGTGCTGCTGGAGCTCGTCGGCCCCGCGATCGGGCTGCACGTCTCCGAGACCCTGAACCGCTCCTTCCCGGAGCGCTTCACCGTCTCCCCCAACCTGAAGCGGGTCGTCGAGGCCGGCAAGCGCGGCTTCTACGTCTACTCGGCCGAGAACGGCTTCAAGCCGGAGCTCGACCCCGAGGTCGCCGCCCTCCTGGTCCAGGGCGACAGCGTCCTGACCGAGGAGCAGGTCCGCGACCGCGTCCTGGACGCGGTGGCCCAGGAGATCGGCCTGATGCTGGAGGAGGGTGTCGTGGCCGAGGCCCAGGACATCGACCTCTGCCTCATCACGGGCGCCGGCTGGCCCTTCCACCTGGGTGGCATCACGCCGTACCTGGACCGCGAGGGCGTCTCGGAGCGCGTGAACGGCAAGAAGTTCCTCGCCCCCGGCCTGGCGAGCGTCCCGGTCTGAGGAATCGCGGTGTGGCGGGTTCTGGCCTGACATACCGCCGCATAACGAGGTGAATGCACGGCGGGCGTCCGTCCCCCTCGGGGAACGGACGCCCGTTGCCGTTGCGATAGGGCCTGGCCGGGGGCCGATGCGGGGGCCGGCCGGGCCTGATGACAGAATGCCGGACATGGCGGACAACCAGACACCTTTCAGCCGGCGGACCCTCCTGTTCGCCGGGGGCGCCGTTGCCGCCGGAATTACCGCGGGCAGCCTGGCCTGGCCCCGGGGCCCCGAACCGGACGAGCCGGACCTAACGGACGAGCAGAACGGGCTTCCGGCGATCGCCGGTGAATTCGACATACGCTCCGGCACCGAGGTGCTGGCGCCGGTGCGCCTCTTCAACACGACGGGTCCGCAGTCATTCGCGTTCGACGACGCGAACGGTCTCGTCTACACGCTCCAGACCCTTCAGGCCGGAATCCGGCTTTCGGACGAGGACGAACCGCTGGCCGCCACCGACCGCAAGGAGGCCGGGGACATGTGTCTGACGCGGCTGACCGCGGCCGGGAAGGTCTCCGGCCATATGTATCTGCGCGGTTTCGGGCACGGAATTTCCTTCGCGGTCGAGCCGGCGGGCAAGCGCACCTACCTGTGGGTGGAGGGGAAGGCCGACCCGCGGACCGGCTACGGCCGCTCGGTGGCCCGTATGCCGTTCAAGGACGGCGCGATCCTGGACAGCTCGGACTCGGCCGTGACCCACTTCGATCCGGTGCCGGGCGCCTCCGACGTCTCCCCCTCCCTCGACCTGGCCGGCAACCGGGTGCTGGTGAGTCACGAACGGGGCGGTGAACGGCGATTCGCCGTATACCAGATGGAGGATTTCCTCGCCGGGCGCACGGAATCCGCACAGTTCGTCAAAGCGGGCGTCCAGGTCAAGGAAGAGGAATGGTTCCAGGGCTGCGCCCTGCACGGGAACTTCATCTACATACTGACCGGAAACCCGTATACGGACAAAAAAGGCAAGAATCCCCGGAAGTACGGCGGCAATACGTACGTTTCGGCGATCGACATCACCACCGGAAAGGCGCAGGGCCGTCATCGCGTCACCGTGGCGCCCGATCTCCCGTACCGGGAGCCCGAGGGAATGGCCGTCACCCTGGCGGGAGGCCGGGCGGGATTGTGCATCGGCTTTTCCGTGAAGAACGAAGACCGTCGAGAACTGACGCTCTATCGCTTCACCGGGTGAGATGCCGCCTTCGGATCGAAGGCCCGTCATCCGCGCCCGACGAAGACCCCGTTACCTTTATGTGACCTTTACAGAGGGTCATGTCCAAGCATTGGCCCGGGGTTCACCTGTAGTTCTTCAGCCCTCCATAAGGCTGCTTATACTACTCCGACACTTCACGGGATTCTCAAACCTCCTCGGGGGAGGCACCGCACCATGGGCTCCAAACGACGGCAAGCCGTTCTCGGCATCTTGATCACCGCCGGGCTGATTCTCAGCTTCGTCGGCATGATGGCCGCCGTCGCCCTCGCCTCCCTCCCGATGTTCGCGTACTGCGCGGCCGTCAGCTACGCCTCCGACCTACTGCTCCACAACAGCGAATCGACGACGCTGGAGCGGCTGCGCGACTCGCGCTTCGGCCTCACCATGCGCTTCCTCATCCGGCAGTTCCTGCTGCTCGGCCTGTGCGGGGCCATCGCCGACATCGAGTCCTTCGTGGCGCAGATGACGACCATCGGGCTGCTGCTGCTCTTCATCCTCCAGCTCGCGTACGGCGCGCTCCTCAAGCACGTCCGCAAGATGCGCAACGAGCTGCCGTTCACCAGCCGCGGGCTGGACCTCGAGGCGCTCGGCATCCGCCGCATGCCACACCCGTTCCTGGTCGACAAGCACGTCCGCAAGACCCTGCACATGGACATCCCGCTGATGGGCGGCGCACTCGCCACCATCGCGACGGACAACTGGCGCTGGGTCACCTACGGCATGATCGCGACCGTCTTCCTCGCCTACCTCTCCCTGCTGGTGCTGGTGCCCGACGCGCGCAACGCGCTCAAGCTGCCCACCGTCGACGAGGCCCTCGACGAGCTCAACCACCAGCTGGCCGAGTACCGCCCCCAGGTCGCGCTCTACTTCACCTTCGCCGCCATCTCCAAAGACTTCATGTACCAGGTGAACATGTGGCTGGAGGCGCTGGAGGAACTGGACCTGCGGCCCATCATCGTGCTGCGCGAGCGCGCCACCCTGCGCTACCTGGACGCGACGTCGATCCCCGTCATCTGCGTTCCCAAGGCCGACAACCTGGCCCGGATCGAGATGAACGAGCTCCGCGTCGCCCTCTACCCCGGCAACGCGGGCAAGAACGTGCACATGCTCCAGCGCGCCGAGGTCAAGCACGTCTTCATCGGCCACGGCGACAGCGACAAACTCGCGAGCAGCAACCGCGTCAGCAAGGTCTTCGACGAGATATGGGTGGCCGGGCGCGCGGGCCGCGACCGCTACGAGCGCATCAAGCACGCCGTGACGCACAACCAGATCGTCGAGGTCGGCCGGCCGCAGCTCATGCCGCTGCACCGCTGGACCGGCAAGGTCGCCGGCCCGATGCCCACCGTCATCTACGCCCCCACCTGGGAGGGCTGGACCGACGACGCCTGCTACACCTCCGTCATCCCGGCCGGCGAGACCCTGATCCAGGCCCTGCTCGACCACGAGCAGGAGATCCGGATCATCTACAAGCCGCACCCGCTCACCGGCTCGCGCTCCGCCGAGGCCGCCGCCGCGCACCGCCGCGTCATCGCCATGCTCCAGGAGGACAACGCCCGGCGCTTCGGCCGCAACGCCACCGACTCCAAGTCGGCGGCGAGGAAGCTGGCCCGGATCGACCAGCGGATCGCCGACCTCTCCGAGCGCGGCGTCCGCTCCAAGTTCCCGGACCTGACCGAGGAGGAGCGGACCGCCCGCATCCGGCGCAGCCGCAACCAGGCCGCGACCCTGTACTGGAGCGCCATCCCGGACACCGCCCACCACGTGGTGACCGAGCGGATCCCCGCCCTGTACGACTGCTTCAACCAGTCCGACCTGCTCATCGGCGACATGTCGAGCGTCGTGTCCGACTTCGTCGCGACGCTGAAGCCGTACGCGATCTTCAATCTCGACGGGCTGCCCGACGCCGAGTTCCGCAACGAACAGCGGACGGCGTACGCCTCGTACCTCCTGGACCCCGACTGCAACGGCCTGAGCACGGCCATCGACGCCATGCTCAATCCGCGCGAGGACGTCATGGCGCCCTACCGCGAGCAGCTCAAGGAATACCTCCTCGGCCCGGAGTACCCGCCCTCCGGCGTCCGCTTCAACGCCGCCGCCAACAACCTGTACCGGCGGGGGCTGCTCGATTTCCCCGTGGAATACCCGGAACACACGCACCTGCCCGCGTAGCCGGACCCCTCCCGAGCACGTCGTGCCCCATCCCCCTGCCAGGAAGAAGGAGACCTTGTCCTCCAGTGCCACCCCGCGCCGCACCATTGCCGTCGTCCTCGCCGGTGGCACCGGTCAGCGCATCGGTCTAGAGATACCGAAGCAGCTGCTCAAGATCGCCGGTAAGCCGATCCTCGAGCACACCCTGCACATCTTCGAGACCGCTCCGGACGTCGACGACGTCATCCTCCTGATGACGCCCGCCTACGTGGAGGACGCCCAGCGCATCGTGGACCGCGCGGGCCTCGGCAAGGTGACCCGGGTCCTGGCGGGCGGCTCCACCCGCAGCGAGACCACCCGCATCGCGATCCGCGCGGCGGCCGAGGACCTCGCGGCCGGCGAGGACGTCAACCTCCTCTTCCACGACGCGGTCCGTCCGCTGCTGTCGCAGCGCGTGGTCAAGGAGTGCGTCGAGGCCCTGGAGAAGTTCCAGGCCGTCGACGTGGCCATCCCCTCCTCCGACACCGTCATCGTCACGCGCACCCACGGTGACGACGGCGAGTTCATCACCGAGGTGCCGGACCGCTCCCGGCTGCGCCGCGGCCAGACCCCGCAGGGCTTCCGGCTCTCCACGATCCGCGCCGCCTACGACCGGGCCGAGGCCGACCCGTCGTTCCAGGCCACCGACGACTGCTCCGTCGTGGTCAAGTACCTGCCGGACGTGCCCGTGCACGTCGTGCAGGGCGACGAGTACAACATGAAGGTCACCCAGCCCGTCGACGTGTTCATCGCCGACAAGCTGTTCCAGCTCGCCTCGCACACCGCGCCCGCGCAGGCCGGCGAGGACGCCTACCGCGAGCAGCTGTCCGGCAAGACCCTGCTCGTCTTCGGAGGCTCCTACGGCATCGGCGCCGACATCGCGCGGATCGCCGAGGGCTTCGGCGCCCGCGTCTTCGCCCTGGGCCGCTCCACGACCGGCACCCACGTCGAGAACCTCGACCACGTCGAGGAGGCCCTCGCCCGCGCGTACGCGGAGACCGGCCGCATCGACTACGTCGTGAACACCGCGGGCGTGCTGCGCGTCGGCCGTCTCGACGAGACCGACAACGAGACGATCCGGGAGGCGCTGGAGGTCAACTACCTCGCCCCCGTGAACATCGCCCGCGCCTCGTACAAGTACCTGAGCGAGACCGAGGGCCAGCTGCTGCTGTTCACCTCCAGCAGCTACACCCGCGGCCGCGCCGAGTACAGCCTGTACTCCTCCACCAAGGCCGCCATGGTCAACCTGACGCAGGCGCTCGCCGACGAGTGGGCCGGCGACCGGATCCGCGTCAACTGCGTGAACCCCGAGCGCACCGCCACCCCGATGCGGACCAAGGCCTTCGGCCAGGAGCCCACCGGTTCCCTGCTGACCTCGGAGTCGGTGGCCCTCAGCTCCCTCGACGTCCTGCTGTCCGAGATGACCGGGCACGTCATCGACGTGCGCAAGCAGGACCCGACCTCGTCCCCCGCCCAGCGGTCGGCCTTCGAAGCGGCGCTGGAGTCGGTGCTACTCACCCAGACCGCGGAGGAGCAGGAGGTCTAGGCGTGACGTACGCACCCGGAAACCAGCAGGGCGGGCGCCCACGGATCTTCGTGGCCGGCGGCTCGAACGCGGTGGGCCGCCCGTACAGCTTCCTTCCGATGGCGGGCTGGACGCAGGCGCTGCCGCTCTTCCTCACCGACGCGGTAGAGGTCGTCAACTGCGCCCGCGCGCGGGCCAGTTCGAAGAGCTTCCGCGAGCGCGGGCGGCTCCAGTGGATCCTGGACACCATGCAGCCGGGCGACTACCTCCTGTTCGGCTTCGGCCAGACGGACTGGAAGCCCGACCCGGGCCTGCACACGGAGCCGTTCTCCACCTTCCTGGAGCACATGGCCGCCTACGTGCACGGCACGCGCGAGCGGCAGGCCCACCCGGTGATCCTGCTGCCGTACGAACGGCGCCGCATCGACCGGCACGGCAACGTCGCCCGGTTCCTGGGCGACTACCCGCTCGCAGCCCGCCAGCTGGCCGAGGACGAGCACGTCCCGGTCGTCGACCTGTACCGCCAGAGCCTGCAGTGGTGGGAGGAGCTCGGTCCGGAGGCGTCCAAGCGCGTCTTCACCTACCTGCGGCCGGGCGAGCCGCTCCAGCGGCACGTCCAGGACGGCGACAACGTCCACCTGCGGGCCGAGGGTGCCATCGAGTGCGCCCGCTTCATCGCCCGCAGCATGATCGAGCAGGGCATCATCCCGTCCCACTGGGGACGGGACCTCGACCGCCGCCGGTTCTCGTACGACGAACTGGGCTGGCTGGACGAGGAGACGTTCGCCCACAACACCAAGTCCCGTGTGTCCATGTCCCCCAGTAGTTGAGGAGTCCGGCGCGTGAATCTCCTGTGCCGGGGCCGGGCCCTCGGCGACGACCCGTCCCTGGGCGTCGTCTACGCCGCCCTCTACAGCTCGGCCGACCCGCGGCGCGGCGTCGTGCCCGGCGAGACCTTCCAGCTCGGCCTGTCCGTGGCGCCCGACCAGAACGCCTCGCGCGGCTGCGCGTACCTCCTGGAGGCGCCGCTGAAGGGGATCGCCGAGGTCGTGGCGCTGCAGGGGCTGGAGTACTTCCCGCGGCAGCGCTGGTACCGCGTCCGGGCGGATGCCGGCGAGACCGCCACGGGCGTCCTGCACCTGCGGCTGCGAGAATCGGTCACCGCTCCCGTTCTGCGCCCGCAGATCACGGTGGGCGTTCCCGACGCCACCGGGCGCAGGCTGGTACGCACCGGCAAGCTCTCGGACGAGGCGCTGCGACTGCGGGCACCCGCCGCCCGGAGCCTGCGCATCGAGGCCGAACCGGGCCGGCCGGGCTCGGTGAACATCCTGTCGGCCGCCCCCGCGGGCAGTACGGCCATCTCCGTCACCCAGCCGGTCAACGGTGACGCCCAGCTGTCCTACGACGGCTGGGTCACCTACACGCCCGCCCCCGGCTTCACCGGCTACGACCGGTTCGAGTACGTGGTGGGCACGCCCGCGGCCGCGAAGCTGACCTCGCACGTGAACGTCTTCGTGGGGCCGACGGCGCACATCCCGGGTGTGTTCCCGCAGCACACGACGGACGTCGCCTTCCGCCCGTGGCAGTGGCCCGAGCTCGTCGGGGAGATGCCCTGGCCCCGGCCCGACCAGTCCGAGCGGAACCGATGAGGATCAACGGATCATGAACCAAGCGATCGTGCACGCCGCCGACATCCGAGACGTGACGGTCGCGCTGCGGGTCCGCAACCAGGCCGCCTCGATCGAAGCGTGCCTGGACTCCCTCGTCGCGCAGTCGATCGGACCGGAGCGGCTGGAGGTCATCGCCGTCGACGACGGCTCGACCGACGACAGCGGGGCCCTGCTGGCCCGCGCCGCCCACCAGTACCCGGCGCTGCTGCGCGTGGGCCAGGTGCCGCGCGCGCTGAGCACGGCCTCGGCCCGGAACTGGGCGCTGAGCCAGGCCCGCGGACGGTACGTCATCTTCCTGGACGCCATGGACCGCCTCGTGCCCGACGCCCTGGAGCGGATGGTGGCCGCGGCCGACGCGAACGAGGCCGACATCGTGCTCGGAAGGCTGGAGAGCTCCGGCCGGCACACGGTGGCGACGTCGATGTTCCGCAAGAACCAGACGCACAGCGACATCTACAGCTCGCGCGCCTACTGGTCGCTGACGCCGGACAAGCTGTTCCGCACCAGCCTGCTCCAGCGGCGCGGGCTGGCCTTCCCCACCGACATGCCGTTCGGCGAGGAGCAGGCCTTCACCGCCGCCGCGTATATCGGGGCGGACAACGTCTCCGTGGTCGGCGACCGCACGTGCGTGGTCAAGGGCCCCTCGCAGGCGCTTCCGGCGGCGCTGCCGGACCGGGTCGCCCTGGTGTCGCGGATGCTGGCACTGGTCAGCTCGCAGCTTCCGGAGGGGCCGCGCCGCGACCGGCTGCACGCACGGCACCTGGAGGTCGAGCTCGGCAAGGCGACCGCGGCCGCGCTGCTGACCGCCGAGGACCCGGCGGGCCGGGAGCAGACCCTGTGGGCCGCAGCCGAGGTGCTGCGCTCCCAGGTCTCGCCCGGAGCGCTGGCGCTGCTGCCGCGGATGCTGGCCGTACGGTACGCGCTGCTCGTGCGGGGCCGGGTCGCCGAAGCGGCGACGATGGCCGCCTTCGAGGCGGACAAGGACCGGCCGGGCGTCCGCAAGACGGTCGAGGGCGGCAAGGTGTTCACGACGCTGCCGTTCTTCCGCGACCCGCAGGTGGGGCTGGAGGACGAGCTGTTCGACATCACCGGCGACATGACCGTCAGCCACCAGCTGCAAAGCGTGGGCTGGGACGGTCCGATGCTGCTCCTGGACGGTTTCGCCTTCTTCGAGCAGTTGTCGACGAAGGACCGGGCGACCCGCGTGGTGATGCGGGAGCGGTCGAGCGGTGCGGAGGAGGGCTTCTCCGTGACGGCCCGCCGCGACGACACCCTGACCAACGCCAAGGGCAACACCCGGGCTATGGGCCGCTTCTCGACCCGGATCAACCTGGCGCAGACCTCCAGCGGCTGGCCGGTCCCGCCCGGCGTCTGGGACTTCCACCTGGCCGTCTCCTTCGAGGGCGTGACCCAGGAGGTGCGGCTCGGCGAGCGCCGGGCCGACGACCTGGACACCACGGCCCGGCAGCCGGTGGTGGTCGCCCCGGCGCCCGGCACGCAGGGCCTGGAGCTGGTGGCCACGCCGTACTACACCAAGTCCGGCGGCCTCAGCGTGGAGATCTCCCAGCGCACCCCGCTGCCGGACCGCGGCTGACGTCGGGTCCGGCGGCCGCCGGTCCGCGCGACGCCACCGGGCAGCCGGCCCACCGGGCCGGCCCCCGGTGGGTCAGGCCCGGTGCCAGGGGCCGAAGGCGAGGCCCTCCCGGTCGGTCTCCTGGCGCGTGACGACCAGGGCGCCGTCCCGGTCGAGCGCGGCCACCACGACGCGGTCCGCCGCGTCGACGGCGACCTGGGGGGAGTGCAGGCCGTGGCCGCCGAGGGAGGCCCACCAGGTGCCGTACCCCTCGTTCTCGTTGACGTAGGCGGTGAGTTCGATGTCGCCCTCGGCGCCGTTCTGCGCGAGGACGGTGCAGTCGTAGCCGCCAATGACGGCCTGCCCGACGCCGGGCGTGCCGTGGCCGCCCGCCCCGCCGAGCCCCATCATGCCGCTCTGCACCCCCTGTGCGTCGGCGCGCCAGGCGACCAGCGAACCGTCACCCGGGTACCGCCAGAAGTACGTCGCCCTGCGCGCGCCCGTCTCGCACCCGACGGGGGCTCCGCCCATCTGCGTGGCGACGCGGTCGCCGAGGCGGAACTGCCCCTGCCCGGCGCCCACCCAGCGGTCGACCCCGGCCCGCCCGGCCGCGAGGACCTCCAGCGGCCCGCCGACGGGCATCAGGGCGGTCACGCCGCCCAGGTAGGGCTCGGGAGCCAGCTGCTTCCACCCGCCCCACGTGCCCTGGGCGTTGCGGCTGCGCCGCACGATGCCGCCGAGGCGCAGGGACACGATGACGTGCACGCTGCCGGAGCGCTGGTTGACGACGACGCACGGCGGCCGGACCGGGCGGTCGCCCTCCGGCCCGCCGCGTACGCCGGGAACGCCGAGACCACGCCAGGCGGTCAGGCCGCGGCCGGACTGGAACTGGGTCGCGACGGCGACTTCGGGGCCGCCGGAGTCGTCCGACGGCGTCCGGAGGGTAACGAAATGGATGTAGCCCTCGTGGCTCTGCGCCATGGCCGCCGACCCGGTCCAGCCCGGTACTTCCAGTTCCTCGGGGCCCGTCCAGCCGGTTCCGGGGGCGTGCGTCTCGGTCCAGCGGAGCAATCCCCCGGCGGCGCACGCGTAGGCCGTCAGACGGCCGTCGTTGCCCCTGAACAGCCACTTTCCGGTGGGGGCCGAGGAGTGGGCGGGACCGGCCGCGCCGGGCGCGGCTTCCTGCGCCCCGCGACCCGGATGGGCGGCCCGGGTGCCGCCCCTGCCTCGGTTCACGACGCCGTCCGTCCTTCCGCCATGTGCCGTCTGTCGTGTGAGCGTCCGCTCCGGTTCACCCCCGGACCGACCCACTCGAAAGTCTGTCTATTATTCACATTCATCTATAGCAGAAGGGCTCTGCCTCCATGACCGACCAGCCTGCCGCACCCTCGCGCACCAGTCGGCGCAAGCCGCGTCGCGGCAAGCGCGTCCTGTGGATCGTCCTGCTGTCGGTCGCGCTCCTGATCCTCGCCGCGGGCGGGACGGGGTGGTGGATGTATAGCAGCCTCAACGGCAACATCTCCAGCGTCGACCTGGACCGGGCCATCGGGGACGACCGGCCGAAGAAGGTCGTCGCCGGGGCGCAGAACGTCCTGGTGCTCGGCTCCGACTCCCGGGCCGGGGCCAACGGCGACCTGGACCACGGCGACGTCAGCGGGGCCCGTTCCGACACCACCATGCTGATGCACATACCCGAGGGCCGGGCCAAGGCGACCGCGGTCAGCATCCCGCGCGACACCCTGGTCAACCGGCCCGAGTGCAAGGGCGCGGACGGCAAGACGGCCCCGGCGCAGAAGCGGGCCATGTTCAACAGCATCTACAGCACCGGCGGCCCGGCGTGCGTCGTCAAGACCGTCGAGGCCATGTCCGGCGTTCGCGTCGACCACTTCGTCGAGGTGGACTTCGCCGGCTTCAAGGGCCTGGTGGACGCGCTCGGCGGGGTCACGGTCACCCTCGACAAGCCGATGACCGGTGCCAAGGGCGGCCTGAAGCTCGACGCGGGCACCCACCGGCTGAACGGCACCGACTCGCTCAAGTTCGTCCGTACCCGGTACGGCTACGGCGACGGCAGCGACCTCGGCCGGATCGGTCTGCAGCAGCAGTTCATGATGGCGATGCTGTCCGAGATCAAGAAGCAGGACGCCCTCGGCAACCCGGCCCGGCTCTACAAGCTCGCGGACGCCGGCACCAAGTCGCTGACCACGGACTCCGATCTCGCCTCGCTCACCGCGCTCTCGGACTTCGCGCAGAGCATGAAGGGCGTGGACCCGGACACCATGGAGACGATCATGCTCCCGGTCGCCTACGACAAGGTCGACCCGAACCGCGTGATCACGGCGGAGCCGCAGGCGACCCAGCTGTGGGAGGCCCTGCGCAACGACCAGAAGATCCCCGCCTCCGCGAAGAACTCCCCCGCCAAGGGCTGACCGTCGGGCCGCGCGCACGGAGCCGGCCGCACGGGCGACCCGTACGGCCGGCTTCCTGCCGGGCAGCGCCCCGGCAGGATCCGGGCGGCGCGGACCCGGCACGGATCCGGAAGGGACCGCCTAGTACTTGGCGTTCGCGCCGGCCTTGCCGAGGCGGCTGTTGCGGCGGCCGTACAGGAAGTAGACGACGACGCCGATCGCCATCCAGACCCCGAAGCGGATCCAGGTCTCGGCCGGCAGGTTGAGCATCAGCCAGAGCGAGGCCGCGATCGAGACGATCGGGACGAACGGCACCCACGGGGTGCGGAACGCCCGGTGGAGGTCGGGGCGGGTGCGCCGCAGGACGATCACACCGAGGGCGACCACCACGAAGGCGAACAGGGTGCCGATGTTCACCAGCTCGGCGAGCTTCTCCAGACTGGTGAAGCCCGCGACGACCGCGATGACCACACCGAGCAGCACGGTCGCCCGGTAGGGGGTGCGGTACTTGGGGTGGGTGACCGAGAAGACGCGCGGCAGCAGCCCGTCACGGCTCATCGCGAAGAACACCCGGGTCTGGCCGAGCAGCAGGATCATGCACACGGTGATCAGACCGATGGACGCCCCGAGACTGATGGCGCCGGAGAAGAACGGCTGGTTCACGGATTTGAAGGCCTCGGCGAGCGGGGCGGTGGGCGACATCTCCGAGTACTTCTGCATGCCGGTGACCACCAGCGTCACGGCGACGTAGAGCACCGTGCAGACCAGCAGCGAGCCGAGAATGCCGCGCGGCATGTCCCGCTGGGGGTTCTTGGTCTCCTCGGCCGCGGTGGCCACCACGTCGAAGCCGATGAAGGCGAAGAAGATGAGTGAGGCCGCGGTGAAGATGCCCATGACGCCGAAGTTGGTGGGCGCGTAGCCGAAGAGCAGCTGGACCAGGGGCGCGTGCAGGCCGCTGCCCGCCTCCTGCGCCTGGGCCGGGGGGATGAACGGCGAGTAGTTGTCGGCCTTGATGAAGAACAGCCCCGCGATGATGACGAGCACCACCACGGTGACCTTGATGGCCACCACGATCGCGGTGATCCGGGCCGAGAGCTTCGTCCCGACGACCAGGACCGCGGTCAGCGCCAGGATCAGCAGGAAGGCCAGCAGGTCGAAGGTTCCTCCCGCGTCGGGCCCGGCCAGCGCGGTGGGGATGTTCCAGCCGAGGTTGGTCTCCAGGAGGTTGCGCACGTACCCGGACCAGCCGACCGCCACGACGGCGGTGCCGAGCGCGAACTCCAGCACCAGGTCCCAGCCGATGATCCAGGCGGGCAGCTCACCGATCGAGGCGTACGCGAAGGTGTAGGCCGAGCCGGCCACCGGCACGGTGGACGCGAACTCGGCGTAGCAGAGCGCCGCGAGGCCGCAGACGATGCCCGCTGCCACGAAGGCGAGGGCCGTGGCGGGCCCGGCGTTGTTCCGGGCCGCGATGCCCGTGAGGACGAAGATGCCGGTGCCGATGATCACACCCACACCGAACACCGTCAGGTCCCAGGCGGAGAGCGACTTGCGGAGCGCGTGTTCCGGCTCCTCCGTGTCGCGGATGGACTGCTCCACCGTTTTGGTGCGGAAGGGGCTGCTCGTATCCCTACTCACCGACGCGCCTCCGAACAGGTGTCTATGCACGCGAACGGGCCGGGAGGCCCTCTCCAAGGGTGATCTCCCGGCCCGCGACGTGCAACCGCTCGGCGGTCCGCCGGCTCAGTCGACGACGGCCGTCGGCTCGGTGTCGTAGCGCCCGTCGAGCTTGGCCACCAGGCCCGTCACCTGCCGGGCGATGTCCGGAGCGGTCAGACCGATCTCGGCCAGGATCTCCTTGCGCAGCGCGTGGTCCAGGAAGCGCTGCGGAATGCCGAAGTCGCGCAGCGGTACGTCGACGCCCGCGTCCCGCAGGGCCTGGGAGACGGCGGCGCCCACGCCGCCGGTGCGGCCGTTGTCCTCGACGGTGACGACCACCCGGTGGCCGTCCGCCAGCGGGGCCAGGGCCTCGTCCACCGGCTTGACCCAACGGGGGTCGACGACGGTCGAGGTGATGCCCTGCTTGTCCAGCAGGGCGGCGATCTCCAGGCACATGGGGGCGAGTGCGCCGACCGAGACGATGAGTACGTCCGGTCGGGTGACCTCGGGTGCCGGGGTACGCAGTACGTCCATGCCGCCGACGCGTCCGACGGCCGGGACGGCCGGGCCGACGACGCCCTTCGAGTAGCGCACGACGGTGGGGGCGTCCTGGACGGCGACGGCCTCGCGGAGCTGGGCGCGCAGCTGCTCGGCGTCGCGCGGGGCCGCGAGGCGCAGGCCGGGGACGACCTGGAGGATGGACATGTCCCACATGCCGTTGTGGGAGGCGCCGTCGTCGCCGGTGACGCCCGCGCGGTCCAGGACGAAGGTCACCCCGCACTTGTGCAGGGCCACGTCCATCAGGACCTGGTCGAAGGCGCGGTTGAGGAAGGTCGCGTAGACCGCGAAGACGGGGTGCACGCCGCCGCTGGCCAGGCCCGCGGCGGAGGTGGCGCCGTGCTGCTCGGCGATGCCGACGTCGAAGATGCGGTCCGGGTAGGCGTCCGCGAACTTCTTCAGGCCCACCGGCTGGAGCATGGCCGCGGTGATCGCGACGATGTCCTTGCGCTCCTTGCCGAGTTTCACCATCTCGTCGGCGAAGACGGAGGTCCAGCTGGCGGCGGCGGTCTTCACCGGCAGACCGGTGTCCGGGTGGATGACGCCGACCGCGTGGAAGCGGTCCGCCTCGTCCTGGACGGCCGGCTCGTAGCCCCGGCCCTTCTGCGTGAGGCAGTGCACGATGACCGGTCCGCCGAAGCGCTTGGCGCGCTGCAGCGCCGATTCCAGCGCCTCGATGTCGTGGCCGTCGATGGGGCCGACGTACTTGAGCCCGAGGTCCTCGAACATGCCCTGCGGGGCGATGAAGTCCTTGAGGCCCTTCTTGGCGCCGTGCAGGGTCTCGTAGAGGGGCTTGCCGACGACCGGGGTGCGCTCCAGGAGGTCCTTGCCGCGGGCCAGGAAGCGTTCGTAGCCGTCGGTGGTGCGCAGGGTCGCGAGGTGGTTCGCGAGGCCGCCGATCGTGGGGCCGTACGAGCGCTCGTTGTCGTTGACCACGATGACCAGCGGGCGGTCCTTGGCGGCGGCGATGTTGTTCAGCGCCTCCCATGCCATGCCGCCGGTGAGCGCGCCGTCGCCGATGACGGCGGCGACGTGGTGGTCCTCGCGGCCGAGCACCTCGTTGGCCTTGGCGAAACCGTCGGCCCAGCCCAGCACGGTGGAGGCGTGCGAGTTCTCGATCACGTCGTGCTCGGACTCGGCGCGCGAGGGGTAGCCGGACAGGCCGCCCTTGGTGCGCAGCCCGCCGAAGTCCTGGCGGCCGGTGAGGAGCTTGTGGACGTAGGCCTGGTGGCCGGTGTCGAAGAGGATCTTGTCCTTGGGCGAGTCGAAGACCCGGTGCAGGGCGATCGTCAGTTCGACCACCCCGAGGTTGGGGCCGAGGTGCCCGCCGGTCTTGGAGACGGCATCGACGAGGAAGGACCTGATCTCGGCGGCGAGCTGGTCGAGCTCCTCCTTGCCGAGCCGGTCCAGATCGCGCGGTCCCTTGATGCGGGTCAGCAGCACCCGTGCCTCCTTGCAATCGCCAGCTGGTCTGACGAGTCTAATGTTCCGCTCGCGGGCGCGGTCATCGGGCCGTCCCGGCGGTGTCACGCCTTTGTCATACATGTACACACCGCTGTGCGGTCACACATCCCAAACGGGCGTATACCCGCACAGGTGTACGTGTATTTACACGCACCGGTGCCCGGTGCCACAGGACGTGGCACCGGGCACTGTGACCGGTCTTACCGGCGGGTGTCGCTTCCGGGCATGCGGTCAGGCACGTCCGGCGGTCTTCTGGGTCTTGCGCGTGACCGAGTCGATCACCACGGTGGCCAGCAGCACCGCACCGGTGATCATGTACTGGATCGGCGTCGCGATGCCCTCCAGGGCCAGACCGTACTGGATCGAGGTGATGACCATGACGCCGAGGAGGGCGTTCCAGGTCCGGCCCCGGCCGCCGAAGAGGCTGGTGCCGCCGATGACGGCCGCGGCGATGACGTTCATCAGCAGGTCGCCGGCGCCGGCGCTCTGGTTGGCCGCCGCGATCTTGGAGGCCCAGAAGAGGCCGCCGATGGCGGCGAAGGTGCCGGCGATCGCGAAGACCGTGATCCGGACCCGGTTGATGTTGATGCCGGCGCGCCGGGAGGCCTCGACGCTGCCGCCGAGCGCGAAGACCTGGCGGCCGAAGGTGGTGCGGCGCAGGAGGAAGTCCGTGCCGACCAGGGCCAGGATGAAGAGCACCACCGCGAGCGGCAGGCCCTTGTACTGGTTGAACACGAGGGCGGGACCGAAGGTGAACACCGCGAGCAGACCGGTGCGCAGCAGGATCTCGCCCAGCGGCCGGGACGGCACTCCGGCGGCCTCTCGACGCCGGGCGTCGAAGAAGGAGCCGAGGAAGTAGCCGGCCACCGCGAGGGCCGCCAGGGCGTAGCCGACGGCCACGTCCGAGAAGAAGTACGTGGTCAGCTTGCCGACCACACCGTCGGAGTCCAGGTTGATCGTGCCGTTGCTGCCGAGGATCTGCAGCATCGCGCCGGACCAGAACAGCAGGCCCGACAGGGTGACGGCGAAGGCCGGGGCACCGATCCGGGCGAAGAAGAAGCCGTGGATCGAACCGATGAGGGCGCCGCCCGCGACCGCCGCGAGGATGGCCAGCCACTCGTTCATGCCGTGGGTGACCGACAGGACGGCGACGATGGCGCCCGAGACGCCGCTGACCGAGCCGACCGACAGGTCGATCTCGCCGAGCAGCAGCACGAAGATGATGCCGACGGCCATCATGCCGGTGGCGGTCATCGTGATCGCGATGTTGGTGAGGTTCTCCGGGGAGAGGAAGTTCGCGTTCAGCCCCTGGAAGATGCCCCAGATGATGATCAGGCCGATGACGACCGGGATGGATCCCAGGTCGCCGGCCTTCATCTTGCGGCCGAACTCGCTCAGGTATCCGGCCAGGCCCTGCTCGCGGACGAGCAGGCGCGGGTCCACGGCGGGGATGGCGTCCGCCGCGGCGGCCGGGTTGACCACGGTGTGGCCGCCGGCGCCGTCCGTCGTCTTGTGCAGCGGGGCAGGGTTCTCGGTGCTCACTTGCGGGCCTCCCCGGTGCGGGCCGCGCGGCGGGTCACGGCGTTGTCCGTGGCTCCCGTGATGGCGGAGATGATCTCTTCCTGCGAGGTGTCGGCGACGCTGAAGACACCGTTGTTGCGGCCCAGCCGCAGGACCGCCACCTTGTCGGCGACGGCCTTCACATCGGCCATGTTGTGGCTGATGAGGATCACGGCGTGGCCGCGCTCGCGCAGCCGCTCCACGAGGTCGAGGACCTGTGCGGTCTGCTCGACGCCGAGGGCGGCGGTGGGCTCGTCGAGGATGACGAGCTGGGGCTCGCCGAGCATCGAGCGGGCGATCGCCACGGTCTGGCGCTGGCCGCCGGAGAGCGAGGCGATGGGGATCCGGACACTGGGGATCCGGATGGACAGGGTGGTGAGGAGCTCGCGGGCGCGGCGCTCCATCTCCACCTCGTCGAGGACACCGCGGCGCTTGAGCTCGCGGCCGAGGAAGAGGTTGCCGACGACGTCGATGTTGTCGCACAGCGCGAGGTCCTGGTAGACCGTCGCGATGCCCAGGTTCTGGGCGTCGTGGGGCTTGCCGATGGAGACCGGGCGGCCCTCCCACTCGATGACACCGTCATCGATGGGGTGCACGCCGGCGATCGTCTTGACCAGCGTGGACTTGCCGGCGCCGTTGTCGCCCACCAGGGCGACCACCTCACCGGAGTGGATCTCGAGTTCTACGTCGGTCAGGGCCTGAACGGCGCCGAACCGCTTCGAGACCCCTCGCAACGCCAGCACGGGCGCAGCGGACACATGAACCATCTCCTTCGCCGCCTGACCGGCGGGGATGTCGTGCAAAAGAGCAGGAGCGGGGCGAATGGGGGGTACAGCGGGGGAAACGTTTCTGCCCGGCGCCCCGCGAGTGGCGGGGTAAGAAGGGGCGGAGCGCCGGGCAGGTGTGGGGGTCGCCGTGCGAGCGGGCGACGGGGGCCTTACTTGATGCCGGCGGTGGCGCAGGCGGCCGCGTACTTGTCGGTGCAGATCTCTTCGACCTTGTAGACCCCGTCCTTGACGACGGTGTCGTTGATGTTCGCCTTGGTCAGCGAGACGACCGGGATCAGGACGGACGGGACGGCCTTGGTGGTCGGGCTGTCGATCTTCTGGTTGATGATCCCGTCGATCTTCTCGCCCTTGGCGAGGGCGACGGCCATCTCGGCCGCGGCCGAGGCCTCGGGGGCGTACGGCTTGTAGACGCTCATGAACTGCTCGCCCGCCACGATCCGCTGCACACCGGCGAGTTCGGCGTCCTGGCCGGTGACCGGGGGCAGGGTGGACAGGCCGGCCGCCTTGAGGGCGGTGATGATGCCGCCGGCCATGCCGTCGTTGGCGGAGTAGACGCCGACGATCTTGTCCTTGCCGAGCGCCGAGAGGGCCGCCGCCATGTTGGTGTTGGCGTTCTCCGGCTTCCACTCGACCGTGTCGTACTCCTTGCCGATGTTCACCTTGCCGTCGAGGACGGAGTGGGCACCGGACTTGAAGAGCTTGGCGTTCGGGTCGGTGACCGAACCGTTCATCATGACGATCTGGCCGTCCTTGGCCTTGTCGCCCAGGGCCTCCAGGAGCGCCTTGCCCTGGACCTTGCCGACCTCTTCGTTGTCGAAGGAGGTGTAGGCGTCGATCGGGCCCTCGGCCAGGCGGTCGTAGGCGACGACCGGGATGCCGGCGTCCTTGGCGCGCTTGACCGCGCCGGCGATGGCCTTGGAGTCCACCGCGTCCACGATGAGGACGTTCACCTTGTTGGTGATCATCGTGTCGACCTGGGAGTTCTGCGTGGTCGCGTCCTGCTTGGCGTTGGCGTAGACGACCTCGCCCTTGCCGCGGGTCAGTTCGGCGACCTTCTTCTCGATCAGCGGCTTGTCGAACTTCTCGTACCGCGCGGTCTGGTTCTCCGGAAGGAGCAGCCCGACCTTGATGGCGTCGCCGACCGCGGCGGAGTCCTTCGGCTTCTCGCCTGCCTCCTTCGCACTGCCGCAAGCGGCAAGCGAGACGGCCATGGCGCCGGCGGCAACGGCTACGGCGGCTCTACGCATACGAGTGTTCATTAGTTGAACCTCCCTGACGAGGCCGCAACACTGCGGCCGAGGTGGATGTGAGTCAACCCCGGCCGCGTTTTGCCGTCAAGGAGTGAATCCTTAACGAGATGACAACGGTGCCATCCGTTATCTACCTGAAGACAAGACGACTGGCGCTCGGACTCCACTTCCATGGTCCGACAAAAGTGTCGAATCGCCCATCTCGCTGAGTACGAGGGCCAGCGCCCCCAGCACCTCGGCCCGTCCTCCGAGCGATCCCGTGAGCACCGACAACTGCCGGGCCGCGCTCGGGATCGCGTACCTCCCCACTGATTCACGGATGGGGGCCAGAACCAGTTCACCGGCGTCCGCGAGCGATCCGCCCAGGACCACCCGGCTCGGGTTCAGGAGGTTGCAGAGGCTAGCCACGCCGCTGCCGATGTGGCGGCCCACATCCGTGATCACCCGGCGGCAGCCGGGGTCGCCGCCGCGGGCCAGCTCCACCACCCGCTCCATCGTCAGCTCCGGCCCGTGCGTGCTCTGGAGCAGCGGCAGGACGTACCGGGCGGCCGCGAAGGTCTCCAGGCAGCCGCGGTTGCCGCAGCGGCAGACCGGGCCCGACTCGTCCAGCGTGATGTGCCCGATCTCGCCGGCGGTGCCGCCCGGCCCCCGGTAGATCTGGCCGTTGATCACCAGTCCGGCGCCCACACCGCTGGCGACCTTGATGTACGCGAGGTCCTTGACCCCCCGGCCGCTCCCCCACACCAGCTCGCCCAGCGCACCGAGGTTGGCGTCGTTGTCCACGTACACGGGCACGCCGAGGCGCTGCGACAGCTCCTGGCGGGGGTTGATCCCGGCCCAGCCCGGCAGGATCGCGGTCGAGCCCAGGGTCCCGGACTCCACGTCGATGGGCCCCGGCACGCCCAGCCCGACGCCGATGACCTTGTCCAGGCCCACCCCCACGCCGGTGACCAGCCGTCCGACCAGGGTTTCCGCCCGGTTGAAGCCGTCCGCCCAGGAGGCGTCCACGTCCAGTGGCTCGGCCTCCTCGGCCAGCACCTGGTGGGCGAGGTTCCCGACCGCCACGCGCAGGTGGGTGTGGCCGAAGTCGACGCCGATGACGATGCCCGCGTCCCCGCTGAGCGATACGCTCCGGGCCCGCCGGCCTCCCGCCGACGTGTCCGTGACCTCGACGGTCCCGGCCTCCTTGAGTTCCCGGACGATGTTGGAGACCGTGGCCGCCGACAGTCCGGTGGCACGGGCGATCTCCGCCTGGGTCAGCGATCCCGCGAGCCGCACGGCCCGCACGACCCGTTCCAGATTCGCTCGATGCAGCGAGGACTGCGATCCGGGAGTCTGCACGACTCATCCACTCCTGCCCATAAGCGACGGCAAGCCGTCGCCCCCCGAGCCGGGCCCTGACGGCTTGGCGCTCCGAGACCCCGGCGTCTCTCCAACTTGTGAACCTTAAGTCGAGCCTTTGCGCCTCCAGACGTCAAGAGGCTGACGCAGCACGAATCGGCCACTACCGGCCGGAAGGGGGAGGGAACGGTCGCTCTGATCGTGCTACGGTCGCAAAGGCGCCGATCCTCTGCGGCCTTTCCGGCCGGACCGGGCGCTCGTGATGACAGCGCTCTACGCAAGGAGGTGTTCGGGATGAGTCCCGACCGAAGTCCTTGCAGCGCTCCCGTCGGCTGATCTCCGGCTCGGCCGCCCCTTTCCCCGAGTGCGCACGGCCGCGGCACCCCGTGGTCGCCTCCACGCGTTCCGCCTCAGCCTGCCCCCGCTTCCCCTCCGCATGCCCTGACGGCTCCGTCGGGCCTGCGTCATCCATGCCCACCGGCGTGCGCCGCGGCCGTTCCATGCCGTCGCGCGCCGACCCATAATCACTCCACGTGACCGTACGGCTCCGCGCTGCCCGGACACCGTGGAGGGAGGTATTCGTCATGACCATGCTCACCCCCCGTTCCCCGGCGAAGCTCGCACCGCCGGGCCGGACCCGCCGCGAGCGCAAGGCCGCCGAGCTGGAGGCCCGTACCCGGCTCGTCGGCGAGCGGCTCGCCGCGACGAGCGCCCGCCCTGCCGTCCGGGTCCTCCGGTCCGCCGACGCCTCGCGCCACGGCCTCACCCACGCCGAGGCCGCGCTGCGCCTGGAGCGGCACGGCCCCAACACCGTCGCCCAGGAGCGCACCCCGCGCTGGTACCTCCAGCTGGCGATGGCGTACCGGAACCCCTTCATCGGCGTCCTGGTCTTCCTGGCCGCGGTCATGTACTGGCAGGACCCGGGGGACCCGGGTGTCGTCATCCTCTGCGTGATGGTGGCGATCAGCGGCCTGCTGCGCTTCTGGCAGGAGTTCCGGTCCGGCCGGGCCGCCGGCGCGCTGGGCCGGCTCGTGACCACCACCTGCGCCGTGCAGCGCCGGGCCGGCAGCGGCTCCGGCCCCACCACGTTCGAGGTGCCCATGGACCAGGTGGTCCCGGGCGACATGGTCAAGCTGGCCGCGGGCGACCTCGTCCCGGCGGACCTGCGGCTGATCACGTCCAAGGACCTGATGGTCGGCCAGGCCGCCCTGTCCGGCGAGTCCCTGCCCGTCGCCAAGGCCGACACCCGGACCGAGGACCTCGGCCGGCCCGGGACCACCGACCCGGTCGAGGCCGACAACCTCGTGCTCATGGGGACCTCGGTCACCTCCGGCACCGCCACCGGCGTCGTCGTCGCCACCGGCTCCGACACCTACTTCGGCTCGATGGCCGGCTCCCTGGTGGGCGAGCGCCCGCAGACCAACTTCGACACCGGCGTGCGCCGGGTCAGCCTCCTGCTGATCCGCTTCATGCTCGTCATGGTCCCGGTCGTCTTCATGATCAACGGCTTCACGAAGGGCGACTGGAACGAGGCCTTCCTCTTCGGTGTCGCCGTCGCGGTCGGCCTGACCCCGGAAATGCTGCCGATGGTCGTCTCCGCCAACCTGGCCCGCGGCGCCGTCGCCCTGTCCCGGCGCAAGGTCGTCGTCAAGCGGCTGGGCGCGATCCAGAACCTGGGTGCCATGGACGTGCTCTGCACGGACAAGACCGGCACCCTCACCGAGGACCGGATCGTCCTGGACCGCCACCTGGACGTGCACGGCACGGAGGACGACGAGGTCCTGGAGTACGGCTACCTCAACGCCCACTTCCAGACCGGACTACGCAACCTGATGGACCAGGCGGTCATCGACCGCGTCGACGAGGCCGAGGAGGTTGTCGTCGACGCACGGTTCTCGATGGTCGACGAGATCCCCTTCGACTTCGCCCGGCGCCGGATGTCCGTGGTCCTGAACCGCAACGCGATCGTCGGCGACGCCGGCCGCACCGAGCACGTCGTGATCACCAAGGGCGCCGTCGAAGAGGTCCTGGACCTCTGCACCCACGTGAAGGACCGCGGTGAGCGCGTCGACCTGACCGAGCAGCTGCGGTGGCACGCCACCCGCATCGCCGAGGAGAACAACCGGCAGGGCCTGCGCGTCCTGGCCGTCGCCACCCGCACGGTCGCCGCACCGCGCGACACCTACACCGTCGCGGACGAGGACGGGCTTACCCTGGTCGGCTTCCTCGCCTTCCTCGACCCGCCGAAGGCCGACGCCGCCCGGGCCCTCCAGGGGCTGGCCGGCAAGGGCATCGCGGTCAAGGTGGTCACCGGCGACAACGAGCTCGTCGCCGCCCGGGTCTGCGCGGACGTCGGCCTCGACGTCGGGCACGTGGTGCCCGGCGCCGCGACCGACGCCCTCGACGAGCACGCGCTGCGCGCGCTGGCCGCCCGTACGACGGTCTTCGCCAAGGTCAACCCCGTCCAGAAGGCCCGGATCGTACGGGCCCTGCAGGCCGAGGGGCACACCGTCGGGTTTCTCGGGGACGGCATCAACGACGCTGCCGCGCTGCGCGACGCCGACGTCGGCATCTCGGTGGACACGGCCGTGGACATCGCCAAGGAGTCGGCCGACATCATCCTGCTGGAGAAGGACCTGACCGTCCTGGAGCAGGGTGTGGTCCAGGGCCGGACCACCTTCGGCAACACCATCAAGTACATCAAGATGACGGCCTCGTCGAACTTCGGCAACGTCCTCTCGGTCCTCGTCGCGAGTGCCTTCATCCCCTTCCAGCCGATGCTCGCGATCATGCTGCTGGTCCAGAACCTGGTCTACGACATCTCGCAGCTGGCCACCCCGTGGGACCGGATGGACGAGGAGTACCTGCGGCGGCCCCGCAACTGGGACGCCAAGGGCATCGGCCGCTTCATGGTCACCATCGGCCCCGTCAGCTCCGTCTTCGACATCTCGATGTTCCTGATCATGTGGCACGTCTTCGGGGCGAACAGCGAGGCGCACGAGGCGCTCTTCCAGTCCGGCTGGTTCATCGAGGGCCTGCTCTCGCAGACCCTGATCGTCCACATGATCCGTACCCGGAAGATCCCCTTCATCCAGTCCCGCGCCTCCTGGCCGGTGATGGTGATGACGGTCCTCGCGGTCCTGACCGGGCTGTGGCTGCCGTTCTCGCCGCTGGCCGCCCCGCTGGGCTTCACGGCGCTGCCGGCCGGCTACTTCCCCTGGCTGATCGGCGTGCTCCTCGCGTACTGCACGCTCACCCAGCTCGTGAAGACCTGGTACATCCGCCGGTTCAACACCTGGCTGTGACGGCCGGCCTGTTCGTCCTGGCCGCCTGCGGCACCGTGGGCACGGTGGGTGCCAACCTCCCGCCGCGCCCGCCGGAGCCGGCGGCCGGACCGGGCGTGGGCCGGGGGACGCGGCGCGGGCCCGGACCCCCGTCAGGGGTCCGGGCCCGGCTGCTACTTGAGGGTGGCGGAGGTGAGGCCGGCCTGGATCTGGCGCTGGAAGGACAGGTACACCGCGAGCATGGGGATGATCGCGATGGTCGCCCCGGCGAACAGCACGGGCAGGTCCGTCTCGTACCCCATCTGCTGCTGGAGCTGGATCAGGCCCTGGGTGAGCATGTAGCGCTCGGGGTCCGCGCTCGACTGGGGCTGCATCAGCACGGCGGGCAGGATGTACTGGTTCCACTGGCCCAGGACATTGAATATCCCGACGCTGATCAGGCCGGGCTTGGCCATCGGCAGCATCACCTGGAAGAAGATCCGGGTGTCGGACGCCCCGTCGATCACGGCCGCCTCGTACACGGCCGTGGGCAGCGTCCGGAAGAACGAGTGCATGAAGAAGATGGTGAAGGGCATCGAGTACGCGATGTACACGAGGATCAGGCCCTGGTAGGTGTTCAGCATGTCGAAGCGCTTGACCATGAAGAACAGCGGGACGAGCGCGAGGAACACGGGGAACATCGCGCCGCTGACGAAGAAGTAGTAGACGACCCGGTTCCCCCTGAAGGGGTAGCGGGCCAGGACGTACGCGGCCATGGAGCCGAACAGCATGGTCAGCGGGACCGAGAACGCCAGTACGACGAGCGTGTTGCCGAAGTAGCCGCCGATGCCCTTGTCCCAGGCCCGGCCGAACGCGTCCAGGTGCCAGTTCGAGGGCCAGCTGAGGGCGGAGCCGCCGATCTGCGCGTCGGTCTTGAAGGAGCCGAGGACGAGCCAGATCAGGGGCAGCACGATCATGACCGCCCAGAGGGCGAGGAACCCGTGCGAGAAGACGTTGAGGACCACGCCCTCGGAGCGCCGGTCCGGTTCCCCCGTCCGTCCGGCTCCGGAGGAGCTCTCCGAGGCGGCTTCGCCCGGAACCTTGATCACTGTGGACTGTGTGGTCATCAGGGCACTCCGCTTCAGAACTCGATGCGCTCGCGGCGGGTGGCGCGCAGCGTGATGACGGAGAGGATCATGGTCAGGACGAGCATGACCACGCCCATGGCACAGGCGTAACCGCTCTTGCCGAAGTACAGGAAGTTGCGCATCAGCACCGTGGCCATGACCTCGCTGTGGTGGTCGGGTCCGCCGCCGAACTGGCCCGAGGTCATGGTCGACACCAGGACGAACATGTCCATCGCGGCGATGCCCAGGTAGACCGCGGAGGTCTGCACAGAATCCCACAGCAGGGGCAGGGTGACCTTGAAGAAGGTCTGGGCGCGCCCGGCGCCGTCGAGGAGCGCGGCCTCGTAGATGTCCTTCGGTACGGACTGCATGGCCGCGGAGAAGAGGACGAGGTAGAAGCCGACGCCGTGCCAGACCACCACGAACAGCAGGCACCACAGGACGAGGTTCGGCTCGTTGAGCCATTCGACGGGGTGCTGCGGGTCGACCAGGCCGGTCTTGATGAGGAAGCCGTTGAGCAGGCCCCCCTCGTCGCTGCGGTAGATCGCGCCGAAGAGCACGGCGAGGATCGCGAGGGAGAGGACCTGGGGGAAGAAGTAGACGACCTTGTAGAGGCGCGAGCCGGAGACGCCCTGGACGCCGCCGGCCCCGCTGCGCCCTCCGGCGTTCACCATGAAGGCGAAGAAGAGGGCGAGCAGGATGGTGATCACCGGGACGAACACCAGGAGCAGCAGGTTGTGCCACAGCGCGCCCCGGAAGACCTCGTCCTTCAGCAACACCGTGTAGTTGTCCAGGCCGACGAAGTCGAAGACCGGTGACTGGCCCGACCAGTTGGTGAAGGAATAGCCGAATGTCTGAACATACGGCCAGATGACGAAGGTCAGGTACAGCGCGATCGGTGCGATGAGGAAACCGGTGATGAAGCCGGCCTTCCCCCTCCCCTGGGCTGCGTGGCTCATGGTGTCCGTCCCTGGTGTCGCCGGGTGTCCGGTGGACGCGTCGTCAGCTGCGCTTGTTGTTCTTCGCGTTCGGGTCCTTGGCAGCCTTGTCTACCGCAGCCTGGGCGCGCTTGATCCATTCCTTCGGCTGGATGCGCTGCGCCATCAGCTCATTGGACGCGTTCTGGATCTCGGTGTCCATCTCGCTGTACCAGTCCGGGTACTGGTAGCTGATGATGTTGCCGTCGGCGGCCTTGAGTGCCTCGACGGCCGACTGGGTGCCCGGGCGGAGCTTGACGGCGGGGTCCACGCCGTCCTTGACGACGGTGAGGGAGTTGGCCTGCTGGGCGAAGATCGTTGACCACTCGCGGGAGAGCATCGAGCGGAGGAACTCCATGCCGGCGGCCTTGTTGGCGGCCTTCTCCGGGACGATGAAAGGCTCGTCCACACCGGCGCGGACGGCCTCGAGGGGCAGCTTGCTGTCCGGCAGCAGCGGAATCGGCAGGAACTTCATGTCGAAGTCCTCGGGGGTCTGCTTGAGCTGCTCGTTCTCCAGCCAGGAGCCGCTGGGGATGAAGACGGCCTTGTACTGGTTCCACGCGGTCTGGGACTCCGTGTGGGTGAGTCCGTTGGTGCCGGGCAGCAGGAGGCCCTTCTCCACGACCTCGTAGACGGCCTCGACGGCGGCCAGCGCGGCCGGGTTGCCCTCGAAGGCGTTCGGCTCCAGGTTGTCGATCGCCTTCATGGCGTCCAGGCCGCCCTTCTTGGCGATCAGGTCCATGATGACGACGTTGATGTAGTACGGGAACTTGCCCTGGTGGGCGAGGCCGCCGATGCCCGCTTCCTTGGCCTTGGTGCAGATGGCCAGGAACTCGTCCCACGTCTTGGGCGGGGTCCAGCCCTTCTCCTTGAAGAGCTTGCCCGAGTACCAGAGGCCGAAGACGGCGTAGACGTACTTGAGGACGACGAACTTGCCGCCCTGGAGTCCCTGTTCGTAGGCCCCCTCGACGAGGGTGTCGCGCACCTTCTTGGTCGGGTCGTCCAGCGAGGGCGCGTCGAGCACGGCGGTGAGGTCGGCGAGCTGGCCGCCCTTGGCCAGGACGTCCAGCTTGATCTGCTGCGCGCCCGAGTCGTCGACGACGTCCGGCGGGTTGCCGGCGTTGAAGCGCGGCTGGAGCTTGGCGGTGATCTCCTGGGTGCCCAGGTGGGAGCTGGTGGTGCCCCACTTCTTGTCGAAGGCGGCCTCCCAGGCCTTCGCGTAGTCGTCGCCGAAGCCGCCCTTGAAGACGACGACGTCGAGCTTGCCGCCCTTGGCGACGCCGAAGGGGTTCTCCTTGGTGACCGGCCCCTTGGGGGCGCCGCCCTTGGGAGCCTCCTCGGCACCCGAGGCGCACGCGGACAGGAAGCTCATCGTCGGCACGGTGATGAGGCCGAGTGCCGCGGAGCGCTTGATCAGGTCGCGGCGGCCGAGGCCGTCGGTGCTGTTCTCGCCGTGGGCGGAGGTGGATCCCATGCTCAAGTCCTCGCCTTCGTCAGAAGTGTGAAGGAAGCGGGACAGCGCGGCAGTTGCCGCGCATGCGACATCGCCGCAGGTCCCCGCCGTCCCCCGGCCCGGGACCGCTCGATGCGCGGTGGTCCGGACGGGCACAGGTATAGTCCACTTCCGTTCGAGTGAGCAAGATCATGCACAAGGATCAGCTCCGGCTTTTCCGAGTTGAGACCTCACCGTCACCTGGCCCGGGGCCGCGGACGGCACCGGAACAGACGGAAGGGCCGTACCCCCGTGTCCGGGGATACGGCCCTATGGTGCCGACTGACGGAGCCGACCCGACTGATTCGGCTCCGCCTGGCGCGCCTCTCAGCCTCGGATGAGGTTCCGGAGCACGTACTGCATGATGCCGCCGTTGCGGTAGTAGTCCGCCTCGCCCGGCGTGTCGATGCGCACGACCGCGTCGAACTCCACACCGGTGTCGGTGGTCACCCTGACGGTGCGCGGGGTGGTGCCGTTGTTCAGCTCCTCCACACCGGTGAAGGCGAAGGTCTCCTCGCCGGTGAGGCCCAGGGAGGCCGCGGTGGCGCCCTCGGGGAACTGCAGGGGCAGGACGCCCATGCCGATCAGGTTGGAGCGGTGGATGCGCTCGTAGGACTCGGCGATGACGGCCTTGACTCCGAGCAGCGCGGTGCCCTTGGCGGCCCAGTCGCGGGACGAGCCCGAGCCGTACTCCTTGCCCGCCAGGATGACCAGCGGGATGCCGGCGGCCTGGTAGTTCTGCGAGGCGTCGTAGATGAAGGAGACCGGCGCGCCCTCGACGGTGAAGTCGCGGGTGAAGCCGCCCTCGGTGCCCGCCGCGATCTGGTTGCGGAGGCGGATGTTGGCGAAGGTACCGCGGATCATGACCTCGTGGTTGCCGCGGCGGGAACCGTACGAGTTGAAGTCGCGGCGCTCGACGCCGTGCTCCGTGAGGTACTTGCCGGCCGGGGTGTCGGCCTTGATCGCACCGGCCGGGGAGATGTGGTCGGTGGTGACCGAGTCGCCCAGCTTCGCCAGGACGCGCGCGCCGGCGATGTCGGAGACCGGGGTGGTCTCCATCGTCATGCCCTCGAAGTAGGGGGGCTTGCGCACGTAGGTGGACTGCGGGTCCCACTCGAAGGTGTTGCCGGTCGGGATCGGCAGCGCCTGCCACTGGGCGTCGCCCGCGAAGACGTCCTGGTAGGACTTGTTGAACATGTCCTCGCCGATGGCGTTCGCCACGACGTCGTTGACCTCGGCCTCGGAGGGCCAGATGTCCTGGAGGAAGACCGGCTCGCCCTCGGTGTCGGTGCCGATCGCGTCGGTGGTGATGTCCACCTTCATGGAGCCCGCGATGGCGTACGCGACGACCAGCGGCGGGGACGCCAGGTAGTTCATCTTGACGTCGGGGTTGATGCGGCCCTCGAAGTTGCGGTTGCCCGAGAGGACCGAGGTGACCGCGAGGTCGGCCTCGTTGATCGCCTTCGAGATCTCCTCGTCCAGCGGACCGGAGTTTCCGATGCAGGTGGTGCAGCCGTACCCGACGAGGTTGAAGCCCATCTTGTCGAGGTACGGGGTGAGGCCGGCCTTGTCGAAGTAGTCGGTGACGACCTTCGAGCCCGGGGCCAGGGTGGTCTTGACCCACGGCTTGCGCGTCAGGCCCTTCTCGACCGCCTTCTTGGCCACGAGCGCCGCGGCGACCATGACGTAGGGGTTCGAGGTGTTGGTGCACGAGGTGATCGCGGCGACGGTGACGGCGCCGTGGTCGATCTCGAAGGAGGTGCCGTCGGCCAGCGTGACCGGGGTGGGCTTGGTCGGCACGCCGTTGGAGGACGCCGGGGCGTCGGACGCCGGGAAGGACTCCTTGCCGGCCTCCTCGTCGTCGTTGACGTAGTTGCGCACGTCGAGCGCGAACTGCTGCGAGGCGTTGGCGAGGACGATGCGGTCCTGCGGGCGCTTCGGGCCGGCGATGGAGGGGACGACCGTGGAGAGGTCGAGCTCCAGCTTCTCGGAGAAGTCCGGCTCGGCGGCCGGGTCCAGCCACAGGCCCTGCTCCTTGGCGTACGCCTCGACGAGCGCGACCTGCTGGGCGTCGCGGCCGGTCAGGCGCAGGTACTTCAGGGTCTCGTCGTCGATCGGGAACATCGCGGCGGTGGAGCCGAACTCCGGCGACATGTTGCCGATGGTGGCGCGGTTCGCCAGCGAGGTGGCGGCGACGCCCTCGCCGTAGAACTCGACGAACTTGCCGACGACGCCGTGCTTGCGCAGCATCTCGGTGATCGTCAGCACCAGGTCGGTGGCGGTGGTGCCGGCGGGCAGCTCGCCGGTCAGCTTGAAGCCGACGACGCGCGGGATCAGCATGGAGACCGGCTGGCCGAGCATCGCGGCCTCGGCCTCGATGCCGCCGACGCCCCAGCCCAGCACGCCCAGGCCGTTGACCATGGTGGTGTGCGAGTCGGTGCCGACGAGGGTGTCGGGGTACGCCTGTCCGTTGCGGACCATGACCGTACGGGCCAGGTGCTCGATGTTGACCTGGTGGACGATGCCGGTGCCCGGGGGGACGACCTTGAACTCGTCGAAGGCGGTCTGGCCCCAGCGCAGGAACTGGTAGCGCTCGCGGTTGCGGCCGTACTCCAGCTCCACGTTCTGGAGGAACGCCTCCGGGGTGCCGAACTTGTCCGCGATCACGGAGTGGTCGATGACCAGCTCGGCCGGGGCCAGCGGGTTGATCTTGGAGGCGTCGCCGCCGAGGGCCTTCACGGCCTCGCGCATGGTGGCGAGGTCCACGACGCACGGAACGCCGGTGAAGTCCTGCATGATCACGCGAGCCGGCGTGAACTGGATCTCCTCGCTGGGCTGGGCCTGCGAGTCCCAGTTGCCGAGCGACCGGATGTGGTCGGCGGTGATGTTCGCGCCGTCCTCGGTACGGAGCAGGTTCTCCAGCAGGACCTTCAGGCTGTAGGGAAGGCGGGCGGAGCCCTCGACCTTGTCCAGCTTGAAGATCTCGTACGACTCGTCGCCCACCTGCAGCGTGCTGCGGGCGTCGAAGCTGTTCGCCGACACGACAGTCTCCTTCATGCATGAATTCGCGCGTTTTACCGCAATCCTGCCGCGTGGCACTCTGGCCAATCCGCTGAGGTGAGGCTAAGTTAGGTTACCCTTACCAGCGGGACGGCTGCGGTACGCCTCTCGGCAGATATCTCGATGTCGAGATAACTCTAGTACATGTCCGGGGGAAGGGACGAGGCGCGCACCCGTATACCTGTCGGCACGGTGTGCTGCCCCGGGGATTCCGCTTGTCCGGATTCGATCAGTGTGACCAGCGCGGACACCGCCGTCACGGCGATCCGCTCGGGATGCAGCGTGACGGTGGTCACGGCCGGTTCACGGCTCTCGTACGCCGGATCCTCGCTCGCGCAGACCAGGAGCACGTCGTCGGGCGTACGCATCCCGTGGCGCGCGGCGGCCGCAAGCACCTGCCGGCCGCCGGGGTCGTACACGCAGTAGACGGCGTCGGGGCGGCCGGGCGCGGCGAAGGCCGCGTCGAAGGCGTGCCCGGCCACGTCCTCGGGGTCGAAGGGGACCACCAGGGCGGGGCGGCCGCGCTCGGCGCACCAACGGGTGTACGCCGCGGTGACGGCCCCGGTGTAGTGCTCGCGGCCGTAGCCGGAGTGCAGGGCGATGCGGCGGGCCCCGGACGCGGCGAGGTGGTCGAGGACGGCGGCGGTGGTGGCGGCGTGGTCGTTGTCCACCCACACGTCGCCGGGCAGCGGGTCTGCGGGGCGGCCGTCGAACACCACCGGCAGGCCGCGCGCCCGCAGGGCCCGGAGCACGGCGTCGCCGTCCGGGCTGTCGAGGAGCAGCATCCCGTCGACGGCGAGGGTGTGCCACAGCGGCTCGGCGCCGCGGTCGGCGGGCAGGGTGGTCAGCGCGTAACCGCGGGCGTGGGCCGCGGAGGTCGCGGCGGTCAGCAGCCGGGAGAAGTAGGCGACGCCCGCGTAGTCCCAGGCCGAGCCGGCGTACGTGGTGACGGCGACGCCGAGGGTGCGCGTGCGCGGTCCCCGGCGGACCCCGTAGCCGAGGGAGGCCGCCGTCTCGCGGACCCGGCGGCGGGTGCCCTCGCCGAGGCGGCCGGTGCCGTTGAGGGCGTGCGAGACGGTCGCGGTGGAGACCTCCGCGGCGCGCGCGATGTCGGCGATGGTCGGTCCGGGTCCGGGCACGCGGTCATCGTACGGACGCGGCCTGCGGATTCCGTCGCCCGGGACGGGTTCCGGTTACGGCCTTAACCAAAGAGTGTCCTGGCCACATCCAATGTTCGGAGTGGCCATGACGTCTTCCCCGTCCCCTTCCCCGTCGACTACCCCGCCCCCCGCCCCGGCGGCCCCCCGCGCGCTGTCCCGGCGGGGGCTCCTCGCGGCGGCCGGCGCCGCGGGCGCGGCCGGTCTGCTCGGTACCGCGGCCGGCCCGGCGGCCGCCCAGACGGCGCCTTCCTCGCGCGGTTCGGCGGCGCTGGTCATCCACAACGCCCGCGTGTTCAGCGGGGTCGACGGGGGCCGCCCGGCGCGGGCCGTGGCGGTCGGCCGGGACGGGCGCATCCTGGCCACCGGCTCCGACGCGGCGCTGCGCCGGTACGTCGGGCGGGACACCGACACCGTCGACGCGTGCGGCAACACGGTGATGAGCGGCATCCACGACGGGCACGTGCACCCGCTGGGCGCCGGGGACCGGTCGCTGCGGCCCTCCCTGGAGGGGGCGGAGACCACTCGGGACGAGCTGCTGGCGATCCTGACCGGCTTCCTCGCCGACACGGGGGGCGCGGCGGCGGAGCCGGACCGCTGGCTGGTGGTGGAGGACTGGAACCCGGTCGGGCTGCTGCCGACCGGGAGCGTGCCGCACCACTCGGTGCTGGACGCGCTGGCGACCCGCCGACCGGTGATCCTGGTCGGCGGCGACGGCCACAACCTGTGGGCGAACCGCCGGGCCCTGGACGTCGCCGGGATCACCGGCGCGACGCCGGACCCGGTCGGCGGCAGGATCGTGAAGGGGGCGGACGGGCAGCCGACGGGCGTGCTCAAGGACGACGCCCAGGACCTGGTGAAGCGGCACGTGCCGGAGCCGTCCCGGGCGGAGCTGGTCGCGGCGTGCGCCGGGGTGCTGGGGCTGGCGGCCGCCTCCGGGGTCACGACCATGATGGACGCCCTCGCGGGACGGCACGAGTTGGGGCTCTACCGGGAGCTCGCCGGGTCGGGCCGGCTGCCGCAGCGGATCGTCCCGGCGATCCGGCTCGACGCCGCGCAGGCGAAGGACCCGGCGGCGGCGCTGGCGTACGCGAAGGGGCTGCAACGGGAGTTCGAGGGCGTGCCGGGTCTGCGCTTCGGCATGGTGAAGGTGTTCCTGGACGGGGTGATCGAGTACCCGGCGCAGACGGCCGCGCTGCTGGCGCCGTACCTGGACGGGGCGGGGAAGCCGACGGCCAACCGCGGCGAGCTCTACACCTCGGCGGCGGACTACGGCCGGCTGACCGCGGCCTTCAACTCCGCCGGGTGGCAGATGCACGCGCACGGGCTCGGCGACCGGGCCGTGCGCACGGCCCTGGACGGGTACGCGTACGCGCGCCGGGTGACCGGGCTGCGCGACCCGCGCAACGCGGTCGCGCACCTCCAGCTCGTGGACCCCGCCGACCTGCGGCGCTTCGCGCAACTGGGCGTGGCGGCCTGCATGCAGCTCCAGTGGGCGGCCGAGGACACCTGGACGATGGAGGCGCTGCTGCCGTACATCGGGCCGGTGCGCCACCGGTGGATGTACCCGGCGCGCAGCCTGGAGAAGGCGGGGGCGCGGCTGTCCGGCGGCTCCGACTGGCCCGTGGACGCGCTCCAGGTGTGGAACCAGTTGCGGACGGCGGTCGACCGGCAGGGCGCGCACGGCTCGGGCCCGCTGTACCGGGAACTGGAGGGGCTCGGCCGCAGCTCGGTCCTGCGGATGCACACGTCCGGGACCGCGTGGCAGCTGCGCCAGGAGGGCCTGACGGGAACGGTTGAGCAGGGCAGGGCGGCGGACCTGGTGGTGCTGGACCGGGACGTGACCCGCTGCCCGGTGGCCGACATCAGCGGGACGCAGGTGCGGATGACCCTGGTCGGGGGCCGGGTGGTGCACGACGCGGACTCGGCGACGGGGCGCGCGGCTTCGGCCCGGGCGGCCCGCGGGGCGGCGTCCGCGCCGCGACCGGCGTCGTACGCGGCGGTGCACGGCGGCCGCCACCGCGCGTGCGGCTGCGGGGCGGGCTGAGACGGGGGCCGCGGCGGGGGCTGCGGCGGGGGGCTGCGGCCGGGGGCCGGCTTCGCGGGGCCGCCGGGGACCCGGCGGGTTCCGGGCGGGTTCCGGGCGGCCTTCCGGGAGAACGCCCGGCAGGCCGCCCGGCGGTGGCCTACCGCGCGGGGCGGCGGTCCGCCAGGCCGTGGCGGTCCGCCCAGGCGTTGAGCGCGGCGGCGATCTCCTCGGGCCGGTCCTCCGGGCAGAGGTGGGCGGCGGAGCCGCAGTAAGCGGTCTCCAGCGCGGAGACGTGTTCCCGGCACCACGCGGTGAGCGCGTCGCCCACCATCAGAGTGGGCGAACCGTCGAAGGTCAGCAGGAGCTTGGGCACCTGCGGACTCACGCCCATCCAGGCCGCGTACTCCGCGACGCGGGACACGACGTCCGCCGGCTCGCCGTCGAGCGGCATCGAGCGGGCCCACTGGAGCAGCGGCCGCCGGCTCTCGCGGGTCGGGTAGGGGGCCGCGTACACGGCACGGTCCTCTTCGGACATCGGCTGCGACACCGTCCGGCCGAGGCCGTCCTCGATGAACAGGTTCCGGTCCAGAACCATCTCCTCCCCCACGCCCGGGGTCCGCATCGCCTCGAACCGGGCGCGGGACGCGGGCGGGTGCTCCTCCCAGCTCATCGGCCGCAGGATCGTCTCCATGACGGCGACGCCGCGGACCCGCCCGGGGTGCCGGGCGGCCCGGTCGAGGGCGAGCGCCCCGCCCCAGTCCTGGCCGACGAGGACGGCGTCGTCGAGCCCGAGGGCGTCGAACCAGGCGTCGAGGTACCGGGCGTGGTCCGCGAAGCGGTACGCGCCGCCCGGCTTGCCGGAGCGGCCCATGCCGATCAGGTCGGGGGCCAGGACGCGGATCCGCCCGTCGATCCGGGGCAGCACGCGGCGCCACAGGTGGGAGGAGGTCGGGTTGCCGTGCAGGAACACGAAGGGGATGCCGGAGGCGTCCGCGCCGCGTTCCTCGTGGTGCATCGTCGAGCCGAGCACGCCGGTCGTGGCCATCGGAGGACCCCCTTCACAATTCGTTGGTGTGGCAAACGTTAGCCACACCAACGAAGCTATACCGTTAGTGCCCCTAACGCAACGGGTACCCTCCCCTCATGACCACGGACGAGAGCGGGGCCGTCCCCGCGCGGCTGCGGAACCTGCCCAGCCGACTGCTCGGGCAGGCTTCGACGCACGCACAACGACTGGTGACGGAGGGACTGAACGGGGCAGACGCCCGCAAATGGCACTATGCGGCCCTGGTCGCCCTGGAGGAGTCCGGACCGGCGAGCCAGGCCGCACTCAGCGGGCGCACCGGCATCCACCGCAGCGACCTCGTCGCCGTCATCAACGAGCTCGCCGAGCGCGAACTCGTCGAGCGGGCCCCCGATCCCGGGGACCGCAGGCGCAATGTCGTCACTCTCACACCGCTCGGCCGGCGGCGGCTGCGCAGGCTGGAACAGCTCCTCGAAGCGGCCCAGGAGGAACTGCTGTCCCCCCTGTCCCACCAGGAGCGGGAGCAACTCGTTCACCTGCTCGGCCGTCTCGTCGCGCACCACGCACCCACGGACGGCACGATGGGAGCTGACGGTCGGTAACACCCGTATGGCGCACCCGGCGCGGGCGACATCTCATATCTGAGATACCGTGCACCCATGGCAGACGACTACCTCGTACGCATCGGCAAGCTCATCCGTGACGCCCGTCAGCACCGGGGCTGGACACAGAGTCAGCTCGCCGACGCACTCGGCACCAGCCAGAGTGCCGTGAACCGGATCGAGCGCGGCAACCAGAACATCAGCCTTGAGATGATCGCCCGCATCGGCGAGGCGCTCGACAGCGAGATCGTCTCTCTGGGCTATGCCGGACCGATGCACCTGCGGGTCGTCGGCGGCCGCCGACTCTCCGGCGCCATCGACGTCAAGACGAGCAAGAACGCCTGCGTCGCCCTGCTGTGCGCCTCGCTGCTCAACAAGGGCCGTACGGTGCTGCGGCGGGTGGCCCGCATCGAGGAGGTCTACCGCCTCCTGGAGGTCCTGAACTCCATCGGCGTGCGCAGCCGATGGATCAACGACGGCGTCGACCTCGAACTCGTCCCGCCGGCCCGCCTCGACATGGAGTCCATGGACGCGGACGCCGCCCGCCGGACCCGGAGCATCATCATGTTCCTGGGCCCGCTGCTCCACCGGATGGATCACTTCCGCCTCCCGTACGCGGGCGGCTGTGACCTCGGCACCCGCACCATCGAGCCGCACATGATCGCCCTGCGCCGGTTCGGCCTGGACATCACCGCCACCGAGGGCATCTACCACGCCCAGGTCGAGGCCGGGGTCTCCCCGGACCGCCCGATCGTGCTGACCGAGCGCGGGGACACGGTCACCGAGAACGCGCTGCTGGCCGCGGCCCGGCACGACGGCGTCACCGTCATCCGCAACGCCTCCTCCAACTACATGGTCCAGGACCTCTGCTTCTTCCTGGAGGCGCTCGGCGTCAAGGTCGAGGGCATCGGCACGACCACCCTCACCGTGCACGGCATCCCGAACATCGACGTGGACGTGGACTACTCCCCCTCCGAGGACCCGGTCGAGGCGATGAGCCTGCTCGCCGCCGCGGTGGTCACGGAGTCGGAGCTGACGATCCGCCGGGTCCCGATCGAGTTCATGGAGATCGAGCTCGCGGTCCTGGAGGAGATGGGTTTGGACCACGACCGCTCGGCGGAGTACGTGGCCGACAACGGCCGCACCCGCCTGGTCGACCTCACGGTCCGCCCGTCCAAGCTCGAAGCTCCGATCGACAAGATCCACCCGATGCCGTTCCCCGGGCTGAACATCGACAACGTCCCGTTCTTCGCGGCCATCGCGGCCGTCGCCCAGGGCCAGACGCTGATCCACGACTGGGTGTACGACAACCGGGCCATCTACCTGACGGACCTCAACCGCCTCGGCGGCCGCCTCCAGCTCCTGGACCCCCACCGCGTCCTGGTCGAGGGCCCGACGCGCTGGCGCGCGGCGGAGATGATGTGCCCGCCGGCGCTCCGCCCGGCGGTCGTGGTGCTCCTCGGGATGATGGCGGCGGAGGGCACCTCGGTGCTCCGCAACGTCTACGTCATCAACCGCGGCTACGAGGAACTGGCCGAGCGGCTCAACTCGGTGGGCGCCCAGATCGAGATCTTCCGCGACATCTGACAGACGAAAGCCGCCGCACCCTATCTGACCTGCTATTACACGGGTCAGCAAGGAATGCGGCGGCGTCCGTGGGACTTCTCTGGGACCCGCCGTCGCGCGGGTCCCCAACCTCTTGGCGCCGCACGTCGGTCTGGGCCGTCGCGAGCCAGGTCTTGGCGTCCTGCAGACGCGCCTGCCGAGCGGCGAGTCGATCTCGTCTGATTCCAGAACGGCCGCTCGCGGCTGCCTCCAGACCCTTCGGTAGACCGCGTCGGGCAGCGGCCGCCCGTCCTCGCAGGTGAATACGGCGACGTCGGGGCCGAGGTCACGCCGGGCGATCTCGGCCTGCAGGAGCGCCGCCGGTCTGGGCACGCGGGGACACGCCGCGGGAAAATCCCCGGTTTGGCTGACCGGCGATCCCGTGCTGCGTTCCACCCAGCAACCTAGGCCGCACGGCAAGACAAGGCCGACGCCCAGCAAGCCCCAGCTCTACGGAGCAAGGGAAGAGTCGGATGTGAAGACACCGACGGGCTCTGCAGAACGACTCCAGTGCGTGTCCACACTTACCCGTCTGCCGTCGGCGAACTGCTCCATGGAAAAGACCTTCAGGCGCCCGATGGGTGGGCAACACGGAATAGAGCAGGCGTCTTCCAAGCACCTGCTCTGTCGCGAAACGGCATTGACCCCTGCGGGGAGCCGGGGCGGCGCAGAAGTCGCCGCCGTCTGCCCCCTGCTCGGCCTCGGGCTGGTCAAACAGGCACGCGCCGCCGCGGACGCCCGACTCAGGCAGCGTCAGCTCGACCGCTCGGCAGCCTCCTGATCGCCGGCGAGGGGAGCGACAGCCGTCATCCCGGCGATCGGAGACGGCCGGCAGTAGGCTCGTTGCGCAACACGACGCTGAGGGGGAGCTCGAGTGGCGCGGGTTACGGTGATCGGTGGGGGTATGACCGGGTTGGGTACGGCCCTCATGCTCGGCCGGCGGGGTCATGCAGTCACGGTGTTCGAGCAGGACGGCCGGAAAGCCGGAGAGGACCTGGACCGGGACTTCTTCCACTGGGAGAGGCCTCGGGTCCCGCAGGCCGTCCAGCCCCACTCGTTCCTCGCGCCCGTGCGCACGGTGTTGCGCACCGAGACCCCCGATGTCCACGCGGACCTGCTGGCGCGCGGAGCCCGGGAGTACCACGAGTTCGACTGGTTCGGTGAGCATCCGCCGCACCGGGACGGCGACGAGGAGCTGGTGACCCTGCGCACCCGCCGCATCGTGCTGGAGGCCGCCCTGGCCGCTGCCGTGCGGCGGGAACGCACCGTCGACGTGCGGCAAGGCTGCCCGGTACGCGGGCTCGCCATCGGAGAGGGCCGCCCGCCCCGGGTCACCGGCGTGCGGGTGGGCGCGCGGATGCACCGGTCGGACCTCGTGGTCGACGCCTCCGGCCGCCGCTCGCCAGTTCCCGCCTGGCTGATCGCGGCCGGCTGCCGCCCGCCGGTGGTCGACAGCCACCGCACCGGCCTCGCGTACCTGTGCCGCTGGTACCGACTGCGTGCCGACGGCCCGCGCGACCCCGGGCGGGTCAAGACCGGCTCGGCCGCACCGTTCGCGCTCGCCGGGGTGTTCCCCTCCGACAACGACACCTTCGCGGTGAACCTGGTGCTCTCCACCGGAGATCCGACCCGCGGCGCGCTCACCGACCCCGCCGTGTTCGAGGCCGCCGCCCGCCGTTTCCCCGCCAGCGCCGCCTGGCTCGACCTGGACCCCGAGCCGCAGTCGCCCGTCCTGGCGATGGCCGGCCTGGACAACCGCTGGACCGCCCTCGCCGACGATGCCGGACCCGTGGTCGCCGGCCTCGTCAACGCCGGGGACAGCCTCATCCACACGAACCCCACCTTCGGCCACGGCGTCGCTCTCGGCCTGCTCGCCGCCCAGCAGCTCGCCACCCACGCGGACCGGATATCCGCGGACACCCTGGTCTACCACCGCTGGACGGCGCAGGCCCTGCGCCCGTGGTTCGACGCACAGGTGTCCGCCGACCGCGTCAACGGGCAGCGCCTCGCCGAGAGCGCACCGCTCTCGGACCGGCGGGCCGCCGCCCGGGCGGCCTGCGCGTTCGACGACCCCGTCGTCATGAGGGCCCGGGCCCAGGTACGACATCTCCTGCGACCGGCGGACGACGCCTACGGCACCGACGAAGTGGACCGCCACGTCACCGCCTGGCTGGACGCCAATCCGGACTTCTCGCCCGAGTCCGACGGCCCGACGCGGGAGCAGTGGGTCGCACTCATCCCGAGCTGAGCGGGGCCCGGTCAACGCCTCTCCCACAGGGCTCCCAGCCTGCGGAGCCTTGATCAGTGGACACGTCAAGTGAGGTACCATCTCGTATGGCGTAATGGAAATCAACGCCTGTGCAGCACCGCGCAGGTCGGGTCTGTAGTGCCCTCACGGTCGATTCGGCCAAACGCGCGAGCACCGTCCTACCGAGTGCGTCTGCTCTCAGGATGTCCGGAGAGCAGCTTATCCACAGCGCGCTACCGGTTGGCGACGATCTGCACCACCCGCATGAGCCTCGCCAATTCACCGCACTGGTTCGCAGGCTCCTTTCTGGAGACGACGTGAAAATCCTCCCCGAGATCTCTCGTACGCTGAGTGAGTACCTCCTCATCCCGGGCCTGACCACAGAAGACTGCACGTCGGACAATGTGGATCTCGGGGCGCCGTTGGTACGTCACCGGGTCGGCGAGGATCCGAGAATCCGGGTCGCCACGCCCATGGTGAGTGCCATCATGCAGGCGGTCTCGTCACCGACCCTGGCGGTAGCACTGGCCCAGGTCGGCGGGCTGTCGTTCATCCATCAGAATCAGCGGATCGAGGACCAGGCCGCGGACGTGCTGGCGGTGAAGCGGCACAAGGCCGGCTTCCGCACCAGCGAGGTCACCGTCGCGCCCCAGACGTCCCTCGGTGAGGTCGCCCGACAGCTGTCAGAGAACGAGCAGGGCGTGGCAGTGGTCACGCAGAGCGGGGAAGTGAACGGCGAGTTCCTCGGGATCATCAGCCTCGACGACTTCCACTTGGAACGCCACGGGGCCTCCGAGACGGTCGGCAACCGGATGCGGGCCCGTGACGACCTGGTCACCGCGCCTGCTTCCGCCTCACTGTCCGAGGCGAACGAGCTGATCTGGCAGCACCACTTGGACGTGCTGCCGATGCTCGAGGACGGCCGGGTCGCCTCCTTGGTCCTCAAGCGGGACTACCAGGCCCACAAGACGTACCACCGTGCGACCGTGGACGGCGAGAAGCGTCTGCGCGTGGGTGCCGGCATCAACTCCCGGGACTACAAGGACCGTATTCCCGCGCTCGTGGAGGCCGGCGCGGACGTGCTGTGCCTGGACTCTTCCGACGGTTATTCCCAATACCAGGCGAAGACCCTCGAATTCGCCCGGGAGAAGTTCGGGGACGACGTCCCCGTCGGTGCGGGGAACGTCGTCGACGGTCGGGCTTTCCGTTACCTGGCCGACGCCGGCGCGGCGTTCGTGAAGGTCGGCATCGGTGGCGGGGCCATCTGCACCACGCGGGCCCAGAAGGGCATCGGCCGCGGGCAGGCCTCCGCGCTGATCGACGTGGTCGAAGCGCGCGACGCCTACGCACAGGAGACCGGGGTGTACGTGCCGCTGTGCTGCGACGGCGGTCTGCTCAACGACTCGCACATGGCGATGGCGCTGGCGATGGGCGCGGACTTCATCATGCTGGGCCGCTACTTCGCCCGGCTCGACGAGAGCCCGTCGCGAAAGCTGCAGATCGGCGGCCAGTGGTACAAGGAGTACTGGGGTGAGGGTTCGCGGCGGGCGCAGAACGCGGCCCGCTACGGCCAGGGCGGCCGGATGGTCTTCGAGGAGGGCGTCGACGGCTACGTGCCCTACGCCGGCAGCCTGTACGACAACGTGGAGCGGACCCGGACGAAGCTGACCTCCACGATGATCAGTTGTGGGTCGACGAACCTGCGGGACTTCCACCGGGACGCGGTGCTGGTTTCGGTGTCGTCCGAGTCGTTCAAGCAGACCGGGGCGGAGATCGAGGTACGCCGGCCCGCCATCGACGCCGGGGAGTGACGTGACCGGCCGGGCTGCCGCCCGGCCGGTCCGGCCCCGTTCCGTCGGCTCGATCGCCGTTCGGAGCGGGGCCGTTCGGCGTGCCGCCGCACTGTTGGCCGCCGGTGCTCCTCAGGCGAAGGCGTGCGCTGCGTGTTCGAGGAGGACGGACTCCTTCTCCCACGCCTCCCTGTCCCTCAGATAGCGGGGCTCGTCCGCCACGATGGCCCGGGTCTCCGCCGACCCCATGGTCAGCTTCCAGCGCACCGAGCCGCTCACGCGCTGCGCACAGGCGTCGACGAAGCTCTGGAGAGCACCCCGCAGCTCACCGAACCACCGTCCCTCCAGGGCCTCGCGCACCCACAGTTGCTCCAGGTGCATCTTCTCCCGGATCGTCTCCGCTTCGAGGGTGGCCGTCTCGAGGTGGCGGTAGGAGCGCAGCAACAGCCATGCGGCCGGCATCTCCCTCACCTCGAGCACCTTCTCGCCCCGGTCGAGGTGTTCCAGTCCGCTGTACCTTCCCAGGCCGAAGGCGCCCACCCGCCGGTTCAGCTCACGGATCAGGTCCACCAGCGGCATGTCCACGCCGTCGACGGCCACCGGAACGCCTTCCAGGAAGCGCACTTCCACCACGTCGGTGCCGTCTGCGGAACCCTTGCTGCTCCAGCGGTACATCTGTTCGGGCACCGCGTGGTCCTCGGGGTCGTCGAGGATCCCCGATTCGAACTCGCGGCACCACAGGTTGGAGTCTCCGCTGACGATGCGCTGACTCATCCCGTCGAGGCCGGCTTCCTTGAGCTCCTGGATCTTCTGGTCGCGGTCGACGGGCTCCAGGTCGTACGGGCTTCCGTACCGGCCCTCGAAACCGAGGAGCGAGAGCGCCCCGTTGAGACGGCGCAGGGTGTTCTGGGAGCGGTTCGCAGTGTGCAGGACGGCTCCCGCGCCCAGGCCGCGCGCCAGATCGATCGCGAAGCGGGCGATCAGGGGGCGGCTCAGGGTCGAACTGACCGGGTGCGTACCGAGGTACACGGCCTGGGCGCTGATGGCCGGGCGGACGAATTCCTCGGCGAAGGCCGTGCGGCCGTCGATGACGTGGAGGGTCGCGCCCAGTGCGTCGGCGATCTGCTGCTTGTCCGCACTGCTTTCGTCGTCGCCGAGATCGACACTGACGGCATGGACGTTGCCGAAGCCCGCGTTCCTGAGCCGGAGCAGGAGGTAGCTGCTGTCCAATCCGCCGCTGAACAGGGTGACGACAGGGGAATCTGGTGGGAGAAAATCGGTTCCGAGCTGTCGGAACGAACGGATGACTTGACCTTGATAACGCACGGGACTCTTCCAGGGTCGGCCGTCAGAAAGGACGAACGGGACGGTTGGCGCCGCAGGCACGTGCGCGGTCGAGTGGCGGGCCCGCGGAAGGGCATGCTCACCGTGGTTCTCCGGCAGGCGTCAGACTCGACGACCGCTCGCGGGGTTCGGGGCCCTCGAGGTCGGGCCAGCCGTGCAGATCGCCCTCACCCGTCTGCCGCAGCTGCCGGATGCGCGGTACGAGGAGCACGGTCGCCACACCGACCACGATGGATGCGAGCGCGATCTGCAACGTCCAGGTCGCGCCGATCGCTTCGGCCAACGGTCCCGCCGCGGCGTAGCCGAGCGGCGCCACCGTGAAGGAGATGAGCCAGTCGTACGACGCCACGCGGGACAGCACCTCCTCGGGAATGAGGCGCTGGACCGCGGTCGTCCACATGCTGTTCGCGAAGGCAACCCCGGCGGCGCTCGCCAGCCCTGCCCCCATGACCACAACGGTGGGGGACTCCCCTGCCAGCGCGGCGAGCTGCAGCACGCCCAGTAGGAGCGCGAGGTGGGAGGTGACGAGGGGTCTGCGCGGGCGGTACCGCATGGCGGTGGCCGCACCGATGAGGGCGCCGACTGCCATGCTCGCGCTCACCAGGCCCCAGTCGGCCGCACCGCCCGTCTGGTGGGCGATGAGGACGGGCCCCAGGACGAAGAACGCGCTGGAGCCAAGGTTGGAGACAGCGTGGCCGCAGAGCGTCACCCAGTACCAGGGCCGGCGGACGACCTCGTTCCATCCGGCGGCGATGTCCTTGAGCATATGGGTCTGTCCCGCCCGCCGCCCCGAGGGGAGGGGAAGGAACACCATGGTGGCGGCACTCACCAGGAAGGTGACCGCATCGAGCAGGTAGACCCACCCGGGAGAGGCCATCGACGCCGCCGCGCCGGCGACCGCCGGCCCCATCACCTGTGACGCGCCACGTGACAGCTCCATCAGGCCGTTGGCCTGCTGCAGCCTCTCCCGGCTGACCGTTTGGGGCACGAGGCCGACGATGGCCGGCCGGGTGACGGCCGAGGCTGCGCCGTAGCAGACCGCCGTGCCCAGCAGGAGGCTCATGCTGCCGTGGCCGGTGAGGAGCAGGATACCGACGGCCGCCTGCACCGCGCACAGGAAGAGGTCGCTACTGCCAAGGAGCAAACGGCGCGGCAACCGGTCGGCCAGCGCGCCGCCGATCAGGAGAAGCAGCGTGCGGACGACCATAATGGCGGCGATGACGAGCCCGATGTCGGTCGCGCTGCCGCCGACCGACAGGACCGCGAAAGCGAGCGTCACCGGCATCAGCGCGTCACCGAGGGCCGAAGTCGTCCGCCCGATCCACAGGAGACGGAATCGGCGCTCGGCAAGGGCGCCGAACTTGTCGGCGACCCTCATGCGCCCCACCAGGGTATGAGGGAAGCGTGGACAAGAACTCGCATCGAAGCACCACCAGTTCGGATTTCAGGTCAACTGTGCCTGCAGAGGCTCCAGTCACCCATCAGTGATCGCCGTCCCGGCATGCTCCCACTTCGCTCCCGCATACGGTCAGGGGTGGCGCTTGCCACCCAACTCGGGGCTGCGGCAGCGCCACTGTACACATGTTCGCCATGCGCGCGGCCTGCTGGTTTCGACTGCCGACCGTAGGTGCCGGGGCGGCCGGGGCGGCGGTCCGGTGTCATGGCGGGAGTCCGCTTCGGCGTACCCGTCGTCGCTCGAACCGCACGGGGCAGACGTGGACGACACCCCCGAAAGCCCCGCGACTGCGCTCCACTTGGAGTCGTTGCCCCGACGGACTCTCGACTACTCCTCGGCCCATCGAGAGAAAGATCTTTTGCGATCCTACGAATTGACGTACAGTCGGCCGTGCGTTCATCCAAGACGACTGCTCGGCGATTGTGCGGTCATCCAAATACCACGTTCCATTGGCGTCGCATGCCCGCCTAAATCGGTCAACTCGGAGTCGTGGATCCGTCCAGGACCTGCCTCGTGACCGCTTCATCGGCGGTGAGGTCGGCGGTGGGTTTCGGCGACAGCCCGGCAGGTCGGCAGAGTCGCCACCACTGGGACCGGGAGTGCCACCGTGCCGCTCCGGTGGCGGCCGACTCGACCGGCATCAGGCTGCGATCCTGCTCAACCCACATCGGGGGATGTGTTCCATGCTGCTCTTCGTAGAGTCCTCTTCAACTGGCCCCGGAATGTCACATGTAAAGTGGGCGGTCGACCACGGCATCGATGCCGCGTACGTCACCGACCAGCCGCTCGAGGTGCCGAAGTCGCGCCTCGACGGCGAGGTCGTCGAAGAGCTCGAACGCCGTGGGAACGTCTTCCGGGTCCCCTCCACCATGACCGGTGATGTTCCGTCGGATCTCGTCGACAGGGTCGTCGCCGCCGGCGGCCCCGTGGGCGTCGTCTGTCCGCTGGACCGGAGCGTGGAGTTCGCCGCCGTGCTGGCGGAGCGGGTCGGCGCCCCGTACCCCAGTCCGGACGCGGTCCGTACGATCCGTGACAAGCGCTCGGCACGCCGCTTCTACACCGAGGTCGGTGTGCCGAGCATGCGCTGGTGTGACCCCCGTACCCCGGAGGAGCTGGTCGCCTTCATGGAGCAGCTGGACGGTCCGGTGGTGCTCAAGAACAGCAAGGGCGCCGGCAGTCTGCACGTCAGGCTGATCCGCGATCCGGCGCAGGCCCCCGCCGTCTTTGCCGAACTGAGCGGCGACAACCCGTTCGTGGGCGGTGGGTTGCTGGCCGAGGAGTACGCTCGCGGGCCCGTCTACAGCCTGGAAACGCTGATCGTGGACGGCCGCTGTCACCATCTCGGTGTCACCGACCGCCAGCTCGGCCCCAACCCCGCCTTCTGCGAGGTTTCCTACACCTTCCCCGTCCGCCTGCCGGCGTCGATCGAAGCCGGCATGCGGAGCACCGTCGAGACGTGCGTGGCCGCCCTGGACATCCCCCAGGGAGCGCTCCACACCGAGTTCGCCGTGCTCGGCGACGAAGCCGTGATCATCGAGATCAACATCCGGCCCCCCGGTGCCGGAATCCCCCTGATGATGAACGGCTGCCTGGAGAGCCCAGTCGCCGAGATCCTCGCCGCCGCGGCACTCGGCACGGCGCTGCCGTCGCTGGAGCACAACGGCCGGGCATCCACCACCATGACGGTCTACCCGCCGGTGGCGGGCAGACTCCGCGCGGTCCACGGCCTCGAAGAGGCCGGCCGGGCTCCGTTCGTCGCGGCGGTACTTCCCGGCGCGCAGATCGGCGAGCAGGTGTTCCCTCCAATGGACTACCGGGGCTGGCTGTGCCAGATCCTGACCGTCGCACCCTCCCCGAACCTGTCCTTCAACGCCGCCGCGGCAGCCGCACGCGATGTGTGGGCCGAAGTGGTGTGACCACGCGAAGGCGGTGACCAACCGCCGTCCCGTCCGTGGGCCGCGGGACTGCACACCGAAGATGTGCCGAACGCACGCACTGCTGGGTGACGCCGTGGTGCGATCCCGGCACCCGGCCCGCGCTGGGGTGCCTTGCGCACCGGTACGGACGGGGACCACCAACCGCCTCCCGCATCTCCGGCCAGCGCATCGTGACGGAGCCTCACGGCCGAGCGCCGCAACCGCCTGCCCGCCCGCCCGGGGCGGGACCGTGCGGTCCCGCCGTACGAAACCTTCCGACCACACAGGCCTTCGCCGCGAGCCGAGCCGCGCGCGGGTCATCTCGACGGTGGCCGCACCTGCGCGTGCGCCATGACGAATCGCATCCCGTCGCGCCGCCCGGCACGACACGGAACACCAAGGAGTTAGACCATGCCGGAAACGCCGACCGCCACCGAGCTGGACCTGCGTCAGGCCGCGGGCTTCATAGGCGCGTACGTCGACAACATCGACCTGGCCGCCGATCTCGACGACGCCACGGTCGAGCAGCTGCGCCAGGCGCTGTACAAGCACAAGGTGCTGTTCTTCCGCGAGCAGCACCTGGACCACGCCGCGCACGTCGCGTTCGGGCAGAAGTTCGGCCCGCTGGCCGTACGGGCCCGGGAACAGGACACCGAGGAACTCGCTCCGTTTCCGCAGATCCTGACGATCTCTCCGCAGCTCGACAAGCAGCTCGTGGGCGCCGACTACGAAGCGGTCTTCCGCAACAAGTGGGTGACCAGCATCAGTGGCTGGCACGTCGACGCCTCGCAGGTGGTCAACCCGCCGGCGATCGCGTTCCTGCGCGCGGAGAAGATCCCCGCGTTCGGCGGCGACACGCACTGGACGAATCTGGTGGCGGCCTACGAGGGCCTGTCGGAGCCGATCCGGAAGATGATCGACGGCCTCCAGGCCGAGCACACCTTCTGGCCCGCCCAGCAGCTGGACCCGTCGGACCCGGTCGAGAAGAAGGCTCTCGACATGATCGGGAACAAGCGGATGGCCGTGCACCCGGTGGTGCGCGTGCACCCGGAGACCGGCGAGAAGGCACTGTTCGTCAACCCGTCGCGCACGGCCCGCATCATGGGCATGAACCCGGTCGAGAGCCGCAAGCTGCTGGAGCTGCTGTTCGAGGAGCTCACCCGGCCGCAGTACACGGTCCGGTTCGCTTGGGAGCCGGGATCGGTGGCGGTGTGGGACAACCGGTCCACGGCGCACCTGGCCGCCGCCGACATTGACCACCTCCAGGACGAGATCCGCATCATGCACCGGACGTCGACCGTCGGTGACATCCCCATCGGCCCGGACGGCTTCACCTCGTACGCGGTGGCGGGCGAACCGCTGATCGAGCCCTCGGCCGCCGGCTCGTCCCCGCGGGAAACCCGGTGAGGACCGCCGGACCGGTGATCTCGACCGCGGCGCCGTCGGTCGTCCCCGGGTCGCTGACCCGGGCCGCCGACGCCGTCGCGGCCTACGATCGCCACCCCCAGTACCGGGCCGGGATGCGCTGGCTGGACGAGTTCGTCACCCAGCCGCACCTCAACCTGGGCCGGTCGGGCGCAGTCTGCCCGCGGCTCGCGCCCGCGATCCGCGCCAACACCGTATGGCTGGTCGCGGTCGCCGTCCCCGGGTCCACCCCGGCTCACGCCGTCGATGCCGGTCGGCTCCTGTTGGACGTGTTCGAGGGCATCGCCACCGGGCCGCACTGGGCGTCCACCGCCCTGCTCGGCTTCTTTCCCGGCCTGCCGGACGAGCACGTGGCCGACTTCATCGACGGCGGCCACCGCATGCTGCGGGCCGAGGCCGTCGAACGAGGCCTGATGCTGGGCGAGTTCCACGAGGCCAGCACCGTCGGCGGTGTGCACAACCGCGCGTTCCCGGTGATGCGCTGTCCGGAACCGATGTTCGCCATCCGCGCCATGACCCCCCACGACCTGCTGTTCGCCGATCAGCCCGGTACCCCACCGGCCGATCGGCTCAGCTTCCTGCTGGCGTACGAGCGGCACATCGGCCCCCGGCTCAGCCCCGCGGCGCGGGAGGGCCTGCAGGCCCACTTGGCTGCCGCCCGTCAAGCCCTTCCACCGAGAGAGTCATCGTGACGCTGCATCCCCCGGCCGGTCTCGCCGAGCTGACCCTCGCCGCGGCTCTGGAGACCGCCTACCACGAACACCTGACCTCCGACGCGGTCGTCACCGCGGAGGGGTCGTGGACCTATCAGGACCTGGCCGAGAAGGCGCGCGCCGTCGCCGACGGCGTGCGTGCCTCGGGTACCGGCCCGTCCGGTGAGGCCCCCATCGTGGCGCTGGTCCTCGGACGTTCACCCGAATTCGTCGCCACCGTTCTGGGCGTGCTCGCCGCCGGGGCCGTGTACCTGCCCCTCGACCCCGACGCACCGGACGCCTTCCTGCGCCAGGTCTTCGCCGAGGCCCGGCCGACGCTCGTCGTGACCACCGCCGACCGGGCCGCCCGGCTCCGGCAGCAGACCTCCGCGCCGGTGTGGGCGTACCAGGACCTGATCGGCCAGGAGCGGCCGGCCGCGGTCACGGACCTCGTAGCGGACTCCGCCGGCCCGGCGTACGTCATCTACACCTCCGGTTCGACCGGAACGCCGAAGGGCGTGCTGGTACCGCACTCGGCACTGCTGAACTCCACCGCGGCGCGCTTCGACCGGTTCGGCGTGGCTGGCCGTGTGCTCATGCTGCACTCACCGGCGTTCGACCTCACCACCGGCGTCCTGTTCTGGACACTGCTGACCGGCGGCACGCTGATCATCGATCCGGCCGGTCTCACCGACGTCGCCAGGACCGTCGACCTGGTGCACCAGCACCGCGTCACGCACCTGATCTACCCGGCGTCGCTGTACAGCGTCTTCCTGGACCGGGCCGCCGGCCGGCCGCCCACCCACCTGAAGGCCGTCGGGATCGGCAGCGAGCGGTGGAGTCCCGCCGTCATCGAACGGCACGCCCGCCTGCTGCCGAACACCTCCCTCGTCAACGAGTTCGGCCCGACGGAAGCGTGTGTCTGCTCCAGCTACGGCCTGGTCTACGACGCCGCGACCGGGCAGCGGGCGCCGATGAGCATCGGTCGGCCGGTACGCGACACCGGCTACCTCCTCCTCGACGCCGACGGCCGGCCCGCCACGGGAACCGGAGAGCTGGCCATCACCGGGGCGAACCTCGCGCTCGGCTACCTCGACCGCCCGGAGCTGACCGCCCAGGGGTTCGTCACCATCGACGGCGAACGGGCCTACCGGACCGGTGACCTCGTCCGGCAGGACCCGTCGGGCGACTTCGTGTTCCTGGAGCGCGCCGACCGGCAGGTTCAGGTCGGGGGGCACCGCGTGGAACCGGGCCACATCGAATCCGTCCTGATGGGCCACCCCCGGATCGTCCAGGCGCACGTCACCGCACGTGCCGTGGGCGGGGAGACGGGATCGGTCTCCCTCGTCGCCTACCTGATGCCGGTTCCGGAAGCGGTACCCGGCCTGACGGCCCCCGGGCCGGACGGCGCGGCCGAGAGCGAGGCGTCGTTCATCGCCGCCTGCGACCGCCATCTGCGGGAGCGGGTGCCGGTATATCTCGTACCTTCCGCGTACGTCGTGGTGCGGGAACTGCCCCGGACCGCGGCCGGGAAGATCGACGAGCGGCGGCTGCCGGACCCGGCCTCGGTCCCGGCCGGCCCGTCCTCGGCCCGGGCCGGGGACGCGTTGGAAGAGCGGCTGGCCGCCACGGTCGCGGCCATCCTCGGCGTGGCGCACGTACCGCTGGACCGGTCGCTGCTGTCGCTCGGAGCCAATTCCCTCGCGATGATCCGGCTGGCCGCCGTCGCCGCCGCCGACCACGGCGTCGACGTTCCCGTCAGCGCTCTCTTCGCCGCCCCCACCATCACCGGGATCGCCGCCCTCGTCCGTGACGGCGCGCCGTCGGCCCGTCTGCGGATCCAGCCGGGCAGCAGCCCCACCGAGACCGGACCGGAAGGTGTCGCCGCCTTTCCGCTCAGCGGCCAGCAGGAGCAGATCTGGGTCCTGACCCAGCTGACACCCGAGGCGCTGGCGTACAACACCCAGTTCTCCCTGCGGATGCACGGTCCGGTGGACGTCGACGCGCTGGAGGCGGCGCTGACGCGCATCGTGGCCCGGCACGAGATCCTGCACACCACGTTCCACGACGGATCCGACGGGCCGGTCCAAGTCGTCCGCGAACCCTGGCAGGCGCACGTCGAGGTTGTTGACCTCACCGGCATCCCCGAGCCTGACCGCGACGTGGAGCTCGCAGCCCGGATGCGGGCGGAGATCGCCACCGGATTCGACGTGAGCACCCTGCCGCTGGTCCGCTGGCACCTGTTCCGCCTCGCCGCCGACGAGTGGCGGCTGCTGCAGGTGGAACACCATTTCGCGCACGACGGCTGGTCCGCCCAGCTGTTCCTGGCCGAACTGCGCGACGCCTACGAAGCGATCACCGCAGGGGGGCAGCCGGACCTGCCGGCCCTCCCGGTGCAGTACCGGGACTTCGCCGCCTGGTACCGGGCGTGGCGGGAGACCGGCGACTACACCGGCCAGGTCACCTACTGGCGCGAACGGTTGTCCGGCTGCCCCCGTGACGGCGCGACCTTCGCCGCGGACCGGCAGCGCCCCGTGGCCCGTTCGTCCAGCGGCGGCCGCACGGCCGTCCACATCCCGGCCGAGGTCATGGGCGCCCTCGACGAACTGGCAGCCCGGCACGGAGTGAGCCGTTTCGCCGTGTTCCTGTCGGCGTTCGCGCTGCAGGTATGGCAGCACACCGGCGAGCAGGACATCGTGCTCGGTTCGGCTCTGGTCAACCGCCGTCAGCCCGGCACGGACCGGCTGCTGGGGATGTTCGTCAACGCGCTTCCGCTGCGGGTCGGTGTCGACCCCGCCGCCTCGCTCGGCGAGCTCCTGCGCGCGACGATGACCGTCCTGCTGGGCGCGCAGGACCACCAGGAACTGCCGCTGCTGGACCTGCTGGCACATCTGGACATGCCGCGCGATCCCGGCCGCAATCCGCTGTTCAATCTCATGTTCGCGTTCCACGACACCCCCCGACCGCACCTGCGGATGGGTTCGGTGGAGGCGTCCCTGGTCATCGAGCACAACGCCACCGCCAAGGGCGACATCAACGTGGTGTGCGTACCCGACCCCCGTCACCCGGACGGGAGCGGGCCGGGCGGGATGACCATCCTGTGGGAGTACGACACCGACCTGTTCGACACGGACACCGCCCAGGAACTGCTGGGCGGGTTCGAGAGGGTCCTGACCCAGCTGTCGCGCTCGACCGACCAGGCCGTTCACGAGCTGGACCTGCTGGGCGCCGCCGAGACGACACGGATGCTGGACCTGAGCACCGGCCCGACCGATCAGGTGCCGTTCGACACGCTGCACGCCGGCTTCGACGCCGCGGCGGCCGCCCACCCGGACGCCGTCGCACTCGAGCACGCCGGATCCGCGTGGACGTACCACCAGCTCGACCAGCACGCACGTGACCTCCAGCGGCGACTCCGGCAGGCGGGGCTCCGGGCCGGCGAGGTCGTCGCGATCACCTGCCCCGCCGGCATCGACCTCGTCGCGGCGATCCTGGCCACGTTGCGAGCGGGCGCGATGTACGTGTGCGTCGATCCGGCGCAGCCCCAGGCCCGCACCGCCGCGATGTTCGACGATGCCGCCCCGAGCGTCATCGTCGCCGGCCGCGCGGCCTCCGACGGTGCGCCGCTTTCCGGCGCGCCCGACGGGGTTCCCTGCGTATACGCCGACGATCCGTCCTGCGACACGGCCCGGAACACCCCCGTGCCGCCCGATGCGGATGCGGGCGTCCAGTCGGCCGACGGCGCGTACCTCGTCTACACCTCCGGTTCCACCGGGACCCCGAAAGCGGTCCTGACCAGCCACGCGAACGCCTGCGCCGCGGTGCACGCCCGCACCAGGTTCCTGGACACCGCGGGCACGGCGCCCGGCGCGCCGGTGAAGACCCTGGTCACCCTGCCGGTGATCTTCGACGTGTCGCCGCACATGATGCTGTGGACGCTGTGGTCGGGTGGCGCGATCGTGGTTCCGGACACCGTCGACCACGCCCGGGACACCGGCAGGATCCGCTCCCTCATCGAGCGGAGCGGCGTTACGCACGTCAACTTCACCGCATCCTTCTACCGGCATTTGGTACGGACGCTGCCGGTCGGGTGGCGGTCGGAGCTGAGGGTCGTTGCCATCGGCGGTGAGGCGTGCAGCCCGGACGACCTCCGCGAACACGGCGTCCGCATACCCGATGTGGCCCTCGACAACGAATACGGGCCGACCGAGGGCACCGTGTGGTGCTCCGCGCAGCGCCTCCACCCGGCGAGCCCCGGCGGGGCGGCACGGCTGAGCGTCGGTGCCCCACTGGCCAACTACAGCATGGTGGTGCTGGGACCGGACGGCCACCTGCTGCCCGCCGGTGCGGCCGGAGAGCTGTACATCGGTGGTGCCGGAGTGGCCGTCGGCTACCACCGTCGGCCTGAGCTGACCGACGAGCGGTTCCTCGTACCGACGACCGGCCCGCTCGCCGGGCAGCGTCTGTACCGCACCGGAGACCGGGCCCGGATCAGCGCCGGACGGTTCGAGATCCTCGGGCGCCTCGACGACCAGGTCAAGATCCGCGGATTCCGGGTGGAGCTCGGCGAGGTCACCAGCTGTCTGCTGAAGCACCCGGACGTCGCCGACGCGGCGGTGCTCCTCCAGGAATCCGATGGCACCCAGCGGCTGTTGGCGTACATCGCCGCCCCTGCCGAGCGCACCGTCCTCCCGGACCGGCTGCGCGAGTGGGCGGGCCGGCGACTGCCGTCGTACATGCTGCCGGCCGGGTTCGTGATCATGGAACGGCTTCCCCGTACGTCGACGGGGAAGATCCAGACGTCGCAGCTGCCGGAGCTGCCGGCGAAGGCCGGCACCGGCGCGGCATCCGAGCCGGAGACCCCCCGTCAGCAGTTGCTGCTGGAGGTGTGGCGGGACATCCTCCAGCAGCCGGACACCGGCGTGGACGACGACTTCTTCGCCCGCGGGGGCGACTCCCTCCAGGCGATCCGGGCGGCGGCGCGCACGCGTGCCCTCGGCGTGGACGTGAGCGTCGCCGATCTCCTGACCGCGCCGACCGTCCGTGCCCTGGACCACCTGATCACCACCCGCCCCGACCGGGACATCGCCGTCGTGGCCGAACGCCGTCCGGGCGGGTCCACCCTCCCGCTCACTCCGATCCAGGCCTGGTTCTTCGCCCAGCGGTTCGCCGACCCGGACCACTTCCACCAGGCTCGCCTGTTCGAGATCGCCGATGCCTGCGACCTGGTCACGCTGCGGGCGGCACTGGCCTGGACGATCCGCCGTCACGACGCGTTCCGCACCCGGTTCGGCCGCCAGGGGGGCACCTGGACCGCCGTCCTCTCCGAGGCGCCGGCGACCGACCTGCTGGGTGAACACGTCCTGCCGGACGGCCATGAGCCGCTGACCGAGCGGCTCGAGACCAGCCTGCGCGGCCTGCACCGGCGGATCGGCATCGCCGACGGCCGGATGGCGGATATCACCATCGTGCGTGACCCGGCCGGCACCCGTGCCTGGGTCTATCTGATCGCCCACCACCTCGTCGTCGACGCGGTGTCCTGGCAGATCCTCACCGACGACATCGAACGGGGCTACCGGACACTGCGGGACGGGCGAGCCGTGCCCGACGGTGCGGCACCCGGCATGCCGGCCCAGGCCACTGCCGAACCCGTGCCGGACACGCACTGGGAGACGTTCGCCAAGGCTCCGAAGCCAGCCCTTTCCGGAGCCGGAACCGCGACGGCCGGACGGGCGGCGGGGGCCGGAGACCGGGTTCGCATCAGGCACCGCCTGTCGCCCCGGGCCACGGCGTACCTGCGCCACGACGTCCGCCGGCTGCACGACGTCAGTGCCCAGGCCGTCTTGCTGGCCGCGCTGCACCGCGCGCTGGTCCCGTACAGCGACGGCCCGGACCTGTACGTGTGGCTGGAAGGCCACGGCCGGACCCACTCCGGCAACGGCGACCTCGAGAACGTGGTCGGTTGGCTGACCTCGCTCTACCCGGCCCTCCTCACGGATCTCGTGGCGGATCAGGCCCGCCTCGTCGACGTCGCGGCCGCCATCGACCGACAGCTCGCCTCGGTCCCCGACGCGGGGACCGGCTTCGGCCGGGCGCGTTTCCTGCACCCCGAGTCGCCCCTGGGCCGGCAGCTAGGCGATGTCGAGTCACCGCAGGTCACCTTCAACTACCTCGGGGGGTACCAACCGCCCGTCGGCGACCACGTCCTGCGGCCGGCCGCCGGGCCCGAAGCGGCGACCATAGCCGCCGTCAACGTGCTGCCGACACCGGTCGACGTGACCGTAGCCCCTGATGCCGAGTCCACCATCACCTGCCACTTCTCCATCGATCCGGCACTGCTCGACGCCGACGAGGCGGAGCGGATCGCCGGCCGGTTCGCCGCCGAGCTGGAGAGCGTCGCCCGGACGGTCCCGCTCACCCCCGGACCTATCACCCGCCCAGCGCGCACGCTGTTCATGGTCCATCCCGGCGGTGGGCTGATCGACTGGTACACGCCGCTCACCGGCGCCCTCGGCCGTGGCTGGGACTGTTACGGCTTGCCGCATGACCACTCCTACGAGAACACCACGATGGAGGCCCTGGCCCGTCGGTACCTGACCCAGATCAGGGCGGCGAAGCCGTCCGGCCCGTACTCCCTGGCCGGCTGGTGCATGGGCGCGCCGATCGTCTACGAGATCGCCCGGCAAGCGCAGGCGGACGGCGACGCCGACCGCATCGAGGACCTGTTCCTGCTCGACCCGCCGCGCGCCGAGCAGCCGCCGAACCCGGACGACGACATGATCGTGCACCTCCGGTACGGGGTCCCGCACCACACGAAGGACGCCGTCGCCGAGGCACTCGCCGCGACCGGGCACCTGCCGATCCCGGATCGTGCGGAGGCCCTGGCCGGCCTCCTCGGCCACTCCGCCCCTGGTGTTCGCGACCACTCGGTGCTCGGCCAGATGCGCATGCGGTTGAGCTGTCACCTCGCGATGGCCGGGTGGCGGCCTGCCGGTCAGGTGCCCCGTCTGCGGCTGTACCTGCCGCAGGTCGTCTCACCGGGCTGCGACGACGCCGGCGAGACCTGGCGGCCCTTCGGCGCCGTCGTGGCCGTCACCACGATCCCGGGGGACCAGAAGAGCATGCTCACAGCCAGTGAACTCCACCAGGCCTTCGCCGCGACCGACCCCGCCGGTCATCCGCGGCGTCACATGCCGGATGCGGCGGGAAAGGGGTTCCGTTCATGAGGCCCGACGCGGGTACTGCGTCGCCGGAGGATCTGTTCCGGCGGGCCAAGGTCACCGCTGCCGACGAACGCGTCTTCATCATCAAACTGGTTGTCGCGTCAGGAATTTGGGGCATCGGTGTGGCGCTCGCCCTCTTCGTGGAGGCGTGGCCGGTCCGATTGCTCGGAGTCGTGCTGATCGGCGCGATGTACTCCCACTGGCTGGAGCTCCAGCACCAGTGCCTGCACCACTCCGCATTCCGGCGAGCCCGCCTGCACCGCCTGGCGGGCGTGCCGTTGGGCGTGCCGATGCTGGTGTCGTACAGCCACTACCGGGTGCGTCACCTCCAGCACCACCGCTACCTGGGCACGGACCAGGACTCGGAGTTCTTCGGCTTCGACTCGCGGCAGTTGGTCACCTGGTCCGCGTTGATCCGTGAGGCGCTGGCCTTCGGCCGGGTGATCGGCGCCGTGGCGGACATCGTGCGCTGCTGGACCGGTACCTGGTCCTACGACATGGGTCAGATATCCAGGGACCGCGAGCGGGACGTGGTGGCCGAGTACAAGATGTTCGCCCTTCCGATCCTCGGTGCGGTGGTGCTGGCCGCGCTCGGCCACGGCAACCTCGTGCTGTGGGTCTGGCTGCTCCCGTTGCTCGTCGCGGTGCCCCTGCACTTCCTGGTCGAGCTGCCCGAGCACATCATGTGCGACAACTCCACCACCAACGTGCTGAACAACACCCGTTCCATCACCGGCAGTTGGTTCAGCACCTGGTACACCAATGGGAACAACCTGCACATCGAGCACCACGCCGCCATGGTGGTGCCGATCAACCAACTGCGGGACCGGCACTACATCACCCTGGCGTTCGCTGCGCACATCTCGCCGAGCTATCCGAAGTTCTTCCGCGCCATCACGCGGGAGGCCTCGGCCAACGCGAGGGCGGGCCGCTCCCGGAAGCAGGAGTGACATCCGGTCCGCGTCCGCTCGGCCGCGGACCGTCATTCACAACTGCCACGAGAGGGACGGAAAGACGTGCACACAAGCTATGAGAACGGCATCGTGATCGCCCACGTCGATGCAGACGAGGCTCTCGCCCGTGATTGGCGTGAGGAACGGCCGGACGCCGACCTGGTACGGGTCAAGGCTCCCGACGTCACGGACTGGCCGGCTCTTCGCGGAGCCGGTTTCACGGTCAAGCCCGGCTGGATCACCTGGCTCGCGCCCGCGTGCGCGAGTGAAGAGGAGTTCCTGACGCGCATGTCACGCCGCTCTCGGCGCGGGGCTCGCAGTGGTCCCGCCGCTCTGGCGGAACGCGGAATCAAGCTGGCCGTCAGGTCGCCCCTCGACCCCACCCAGATGGACGAGTTCCTCACGCTGTACGAGGCCCATATCGCCACCCTGCGGAACGGTGTTCCGTATGCCCGGCGAGTCCGTGACCAACTGCTGGATAGGCCGGAGAACTACTTCACGGTCAGGGCCGAGGATGCGGACGGTACGCTGATGGGCGCGTGCCTTTGCGAAATCGACGCGGCGATGTCGATCGTCCGAGTCCGGTTCACCGCCCTGGGGGACGAGGACCGCGACGGTAAGCTCGTCCGCGCGATTTATCTGACGGCCTTCCAAGAAGCGCGGGAACGGGGCCATCGGTGGGTCTCGCTGGGCAGTGATCCGAGCATCTACGGACACCAAGTCCAGCCGGGCCTCTTCGTGTTCAAGAGCAGGTTCGGGCTCTTCCCGGTCCCGCTGAAGCTGCTGCAGCCGGACGCCCACCCCATGCAGACCGCTGACGAGGCGGATCTGGTGCTTCGATTGACGGCCCTTTCCGACCCCAGCCTCCTCGTCGCCTACGACGGCGACCGGCCAACGGGGCACCGTACCGATGGCACCTGGCTCAGGGAGGCCACCGGGCAGGAGCCGACGCCGGTCGTGCCGTTGCACCTGGAGGTTCTCTCACGTGACGCGGAAACCGATACGAACACATACGGTGCGGGGTTCCTGAGCCGGACGACCCTGCGCGTGATCGATGCACGATATTGACAATCAGGAGATTTGAATGCACCTGTTCTCGCTGATAGGCGGGGTCGGCCATCACCAAGGAGCTTGGCGGCGTCCGAACAGCCGAGCCGAAGGCGCGATGACGCTGGACTACTACAGTGACATCGCGGCACTCGCCGAGCGCGGCAAGATCGACGCCCTGCTCATGGCCGACGGCCTGTCCGTGAACGGACCCCGCCTGGCCAGCGCCTCGTTCCCGCACGTGGAACCGATGACCATGCTCTCGGCGCTCGCCGCGCGCACGAGCCGGATCGGCCTGGTGGGCAGCGTGTCGACGACGTTCAGCGAGCCCTACAACGTCGCCCGGCAGTTCGCGACGCTCGACCACATCAGCGCGGGCCGCGCCGCGTGGAACATCGTCACCTCCGGACACGGGGAGCTGAACTTCGGGGACGCCTCCCTGCCGAGCCACTCGGACCGGTACGAGAGGGCGGACGAGTACCTGGAGGTCGTGACCGCGCTCTGGGACAGCTGGGAGTCCGACGCGATCGTCCTCGACCGCGCCAACGGGGTGTACGCCGACGCCGCGAAGGTCCACCGGATCGACCACGTGGGCAAGCACTTCAAGGTCGAGGGCCCACTGAACGTGCCCCGGAGCCCCCAGGGACGCCCCGTGCTCGTTCAGGCCGGGTCGTCCGCCACGGGTCGGACCTTCGCCGCGAAGCACGCCGAGGTCGTCTTCACCGCCCAGCAGACTCTGGCCGGCTGCCAGGACTTCTACAGCGACATCAAGGCCAGGGTCCGCGCGGAGGGCCGCGACCCCGAGAAGGTGAAGGTCTTCCCCGGGGTCCACCCGCTCGTCGGCAGCACGGAGGCTGAAGCGCTGCGCATGGAGGACGAGCTCCGCCACCTCATCCGGATGGACACCGGGATGACCTGGCTGTCCAAGCAGTTGGGCGGCATCGACATCTCCGGCCTCGACCCGTCGAAGCCCGTTCCGGAGGAACTCCTGCCCGCGGTCGACACGGTCCAGGAGCGCAGGAGCCGGTACGAGATCTTCAGGCAGTTGGCCGTGGAGGAGAAGTACAGCATCAACAGGCTGATCGAGGCCGAGGTGATGTCCGCGGGCCACCTGGTGGTCGTGGGCGCCCCGGAGCAGATCGCCGACCGCTTCGCGAAGTGGGTGGCCGAGGGTGGTGCGGACGGCTTCATGCTCCTTCCCTCCTACCTTCCGGAGGGCCTGGAACTGATCGTCGACGGAATAATCCCCGAACTGCGCAGACGAGGGCTCTTCCGCAGCGACTACACCGGTACGACGCTGCGCGACCACCTCGGGCTCGACCCGCTCACCGGGTCGGACCGGGGATAGCGCGCGGTTCCCCCAGGAGCCGACGGGCAACGCCTGGACGGGGGCCCACGCCGGGAGCGCGGTTCCGCGCTCCCGGCCAACGCCTTGCCCGTCGGCGGCGCCCGAGCAGGGCTCAGTTGACGTTGACGGCCTCCCAAGCGGCCGCCACCTGCTGGTACTTCGTGTCGGGGGGGCGCCGTACAGGTCGGCCGCCGCTTTCAGGGTCGCGGTGCGCGCCCCCGCGTAGTTGGTCGTCGAGGTCATGTACGCGGAGAGCGCCTTGTACCTGATCTTGTACGCCACCCCGTTGACCGTCTTGGCGCCGCTGCCCTCGGAGGGGAACCGACGCGAACGAGATATCGGCATGTCAAGTTCAAGGGCCGGCACCCCTCAGAGGTACAGGCCGCATCATCGGTTCATCCGAATAGGGTATGCCCGGTGGCGCTCACACCATCTTGAGGCCGCCGTCGACGGTGAGGACCGTGCCCGTCGTGTGCGTGTTGCGAGGGCTCGCCAAGTAGGCCACTGCCTCCGCCACCGCCTCAGGCTCGGCGAAGGAACCGATCACCTGCCGGGCCAGGAGTTCCGGCTCCGCCCCATCACGGAGAGCCTCGGTCAAATCGGTCTTGACGATGCCGGGAGCGACCGCGTTGACGAGGATTCCACGGGATCCGAGTTCCACCGCCATGGCCCTGGTGAACGCCTCCAGACCGGCCTTGGACGCAGCGTAATTGGCCTGGCCCTTTCCGGGCTTGCTCGCGGCCGCGGAGGAGATGTTGACGATGCGCCCGGAACGTTGACGCAGCATGGTGAGCGCGACTGCTTGGGTGAGGAACATCGGGCCGACGAGGTTGGTGGCGATGACCTGGTGGATGTCGTTCGCCTCCATGGTCAGCAGAAGCTTGTCCCGTGCTATGCCCGCGTTGTTCACCAGAATGTCGATCCGGTCGAACTTCTGGTGCACCGCGGCCACCAGCTGCCGCCCAGTCTCGGGGCGGGAGATGTCGCCCGGGAACAGTTCGACCTTGCGGCCCAGTGCGGCAATGCACTCGGCGGCTTCCTCAGCCTGCGATTTCGAGCTGTGGTAGTGGAGCGCGATGTCACATCCGGCTTCCGCCAGGCGGACGATCGTCGCACGGCCGATCCCCCTGCTGGCCCCGGTGACGAGCGCGACCTGGCCTTCGAATTCCATGTTCTGTTCTGCTCCGTCCGTGGGTGCCGGGAAATGACCGGGTGGCGATCCGAACGACCGCCGGCAACGGTGGTGCCCCCGGCACGTGGGCCCGCACCGTGTACCGCGGGTGGTCAGCGGGACTGCCGGTGGCTCTGGGAGAGCCGCTCCAACACCGGTACGGTCTCGGCCGGGGTGGGGTTGGATCGCATCTCGGCCCGCAGCCGGTCCGCGGCCTGCTGGAGGGAAGGCTCGGTGAGCACTCGCTGAACCGCCGCGCGCAGTGTGGGCGCGTCCAGGTCCTCGGGCCGGATGAAGATGCCGGCGCCCAGGTCGTCGAGCTGCCGGGCCCTGACCGGCACGTCCCAGTGCGCTCCGATGACGATCTGCGGAACGCCGTGCAGCAGGGCTGTCGCCGAGGTGCCGGCACCACCGTGGTAGATGATCGCGGCGCAACTCGGCAGCAGCACGTCCATCGAGACGAAGTCGACGATCCGGACGTTGTCGGGGACCTCCGTCAGGTTCTCCCGCTGGGTGCTGTCCAGCGTGGCGATGATCTCGATGTCGAGGTCGCCCAGCGCCGTGAGCAGGTCCTGGAAGCGGACGATGTCCTTGCCGTGGGTCTCGCGCCCCGACACTCCCTGGGTGAGGCAGATGCGCGGTCGCTTCGGCTTCTCGGACAGCCAGCCGGGTACGACGGCAGGGCCGTTGTAGGGAACGAAGCGCATGGGCAGGATCGGCTCGCGAAGGTTGAGCCGGACACTCTCCGGGCCCGGGTCGATGACCCACTGGCCGTTCAGCAACTCCTCCAGCCCGTCTCCGGCTGCCGGGAGGCCCAGCCTCTCCAGGGTCCAGCCGAGCCACTCGGCCATCGGGTCCTCCCGGTGTTCGGGAGCCTGCTGTGCCTTGGCGTCCAAGAACCCTTCCCGGGCCTGACCGATGACATCGGGACCCCACAGGATGCGGGCGTGCGCCGCGCCCACGGCATGGGCGGCGACCGCTCCCGCATAGGTGAAGGTTTCCCAGATCACCAGGTCCGGCTGCCAGGAGCGGGCCAGCGCGACGATGTCGTCCATCGTGGAGTCGCCGTTGAGCGGCGCGAAGCACAGCGAGGTCAGAACGGTCTGCTGGCCGAGCAGATGTTCCCAGGACCGCGCATCGGGCCGCTCCTCGGCGAAGTCCAGTCCCTCCTGATACGGGGTGATGTCTCCGCCGATCTCGGCGAACAGCTCCATCATGTCTTTGTCGTCACCGACCGGCACGGCGGTGAGCCCGGACCCGGTGATGATGTCGGTGATGCGGGGCTGGCTGGCCACTAGCACCTCGTGGCCTGCGGCTTTCAGGGCCCAGGCTAGCGGCACCAGGTGATAGTAGTGCGTGTTGTGGGCAATCGACGTCATCAGGACGCGCATCGGCTCGTCTCCCCGTTCGGCAGTCGGTGTTCGTCGCGGGTGCTCATGCCGCACCCGCGTCGGTCAGTGCCCCAAAGCCCGTCCGGGCGACGGGGAAGCGGGCGTGGCCGAGCGTGACGGGTGCCCGCCTGAGGCGTACCGCGGTCCCGCTCGGCCGCAGGCCCGGTGCCTCCTGCGCTAGCACCCGCAGCGCACTGCGGGAGAGGGCGCGGACCGTCCGGGCGGCAGAGGTGGAGTGCGCATCGCCGAGGAGCCCCAGCGGGACGCCGACGCCGTCGCCCTGTTCGGGGGCGCCGGTGCCGTTCTCCGTCGGGGCAGGGGTGACCGCCGGGTCGCGCTGGGCGGCGGCGAGGAGGATCGCCACATGCCCGTCCGCGGGGATCGGCACTCCGGCCAGTTCGACGTCCTCCTGCGCGATCCTGCTCTCCACCCGCACCGGCGGCTGCCGCCACCAGGTCTCCGCTATGACGGCGTCGGCCTTCTCCGGGTTCTGGCAGAGGGCGTCCCACTGCCCGGGAGAGCTGCCCAGCGCCTCGAACGCGTTGCAGATGAGCGCACCGGCGGGTGCGGCCACATCGACTGCCAGAGCGAGAACCGCCTGAGCGGACCGTGGTCCGCCCTCGCCGAGGTGGCGCGCGAGCAGTTCCCGGAGCTCGGCCGCTGCTCCCAGGCCGGTCCGTGTGATGTCGAGAGTCTGCGGGCAGAGCCGGCTGTCGAGGCTGCGGGCACAGCCGGCCAGCAGTTCCTCGAACCGGCTGCGCCGGGCTGCGGGCAGCCCGAGGAATTCCGCCAGGACCTGTGCCGGCAGGCGTCGCGCGAAGTCGGCAACGAGGTCGAAGTCGGCGCCGAGCCCGCCCAGGAGGGTGCGTGACACCTGCTCGGCGAGGGCCTCCACGGCCACCTCGTCCTGCGCCGACACCGCCGGCTCGGCGCCAGTCGGCACGCCGCCGTGCTCCTGTGCGCGGGCCGGACCGGTCTCGGGGCCTGCCGGCGGGAGAAGTGCCGCGCGGTGCCGTTCTCCCGCGCGGGTCAGCGCTCCGAAGCGGGCGTCGGTCAGGACGGACCGGGCGAGGTCGGCGTCCGCGATCACCCACGTGTCCAGCACCACGCTGTGGAACACCGGTCCGCGTGCGCGGACCTCCTCCTCGTATGAGGTGGGGTCGTCCCGCTGGGCGCGCAGGATCAGCGCGTAAGGGTCTCCCTGCGTTCCTGCGAACCAGTGGCCCACGTAGGTTCGTTGAAGTCTGCGGCCGAGTGCGGACAGGGTGGTCCACTGCGTTGTCACGGGAGTCCTCCAGGGTGTCGCGGCATACGGAAAACGGGGGGAGAAGCCATCCGGCGCCCGGCGAGGGTTCTCCCCTGGGGTGGTTCACAGGGCGTCGAGCCAACTGCGGACAGTCGCCGCGATGTGGCGGGCGTGCTCGGTCATCAGCGTCAGGTGGGTGCCCGGCAGGTCGGCGGCGGTGTGGTCGCCGCCGTCCCAGCGTGCCCGCCAGCTCTCCGGTTCCCCGGACCACTGCCCCACCGGCTCCGTCGCGCGCAGGAACAGGACAGGCGCCTTCGTGGGTCTCGGCGCCCACTCCAGGAGCATCTGGTTGTAGGCGCCCATCGCCGTCAGCCGGGAGTCGTCGATGGCCACCACGGAGCGCTGCATGACCCAGTCGAGCATCTGGTTACGCCACACCCCCATCGCCCCCGGCGAGCTGGGGAGATAGACGTCCACGAGGATCAGCGCCACGGGACCCGCGCCGCGCTCCTCCAGTCGGCAGGTCAGCGCGTGTGCCAGCGCGCCGCCCGCCGAGTGGCCGAGGAGGGCGTAGGGCCTGTCGCCGGTGTGCCGCAGCACTGCGTCCGCCTGCGCGTCGAGCAGCCCGTCCAGGGAGTCGGGCAGCAACTCGTCCGCGCGGAAGCCGGGCTGGCGCAGCGCCGACACGGTCAGCCGGTTCTCCAAAGCCGCGGCCAGTGCGGTGAACTCCTCCGGACCCGACGCCACCGCTGTGCCCGCGCAGCAGATCAGCTCCGGCCCCGCACCGTCCGCGGTGGCCAAGGGCACCGGCGCCGACTGCCATGCGGCGGCGGCCTGCCCGAGGGTTTCTCCGTCCGCGAAAACATGATCGGCGGGGAAGGCGGGCCGGAATGCGGCGAGTTCGGCGAGTGTGCCGATGAACGGCTCCGCCCGGCCGAGCCGCACGGCCCGCCGGTACATCGCCACCAGGCTGCTCTCACCGGCCGTGTCCGAGCCTCTGGCAGGTGTGCCGTCGCTGTCGGCGGCCGTCATGGCGGCTGCCAGGTGCCCGGCCAGCTCCCTGGGGGTGGGGTGTTCGAGGACGAGGGAGGAGGGCACCTCCAGCCCGGTGGCGCCGGTCAGGGCGACGCTCAGTTCGATGGCAGCGAGCGAGTCGAAACCGATGTCGCCGAAGGGGGTGTCGACCGGTACGTCTTCCAGTTCGGCGTGCCCGAGTGCGGCCGCCGCTTGTGTCCGCACCAGCACGAGCAGGTCCTGCGCACTCAGCGCGGGCCGGGTCGCCGGATCGGTGGGCTCCTCCGCGGCGGCCGATCCGGCCGTCCCGCCCACCGCGGGCACGACGGGCCCGGCGGCTCTCGCGGGCACAGGGGCCGCCGCCTCCAGCCAGAACCGCTGACGCTGGAAGGCGTAGGTGGGTAGTGTGGCGTGGCGGGCGCCGGTGTCGGCGTAGAACCGGGACCAGTCCACCTCCGCGCCGCGCGCGTAGGCCGTGGCGAGCGCCATCAGGAGGGTACTGCCCTCCGGCCGCTCCCGACGCATCACGGGCACCAGCGCGGCCCGCGCCCGACCGGGCGCCTCGGCGGCCGTGTCCCCGGCCGGCTCCTCCTCCAGGGTCTCCAGAGCCAGGCCGCAGAGCACGCCGTCCGGCCCCAACTCCACGAAAGTGCTGATGCCGCGCGCGCGAGCGGCGCGCACCCCGTCGTGGAACCGGACGGTCTCCCTCGCCTGCCGGACCCAGTAGTCGGCGGCGGTGAGTTCCCCAGCCTCGGCCTCGCGGCCGGTCAGGCCGCTGATCACGTCGAGCGTCGGCTCGCGGTACTCCACCGCGTCCGCGACCCGGCGGAACGGTTCCAGCATGGAGTCCAGACGAGGGGAGTGGAAGGCGTGGCTGACGTTCAGGCGCTTGGTCCGCACGCCGTACTCGGTCAGCTCCTCGGCAAGCGCCGAAACGGCGTCCTCGTCCCCGGAGACGACAATGGTGCGGGGCCCGTTGACGGCCGCCACCGCGATGCGGTCCTCCTGTCCGGCGATCAGGTCCCGCACCTCGTGCTCGGCGGCACGGACCGAGAGCATGGCGCCGCCGGTCGGCAGTTCCTGCATGAGCCGACCGCGGGCGGCGACCAGTGCGCAGGCGTCCGCCAGCCCGAACACCCCAGCCACGTGGGCTGCGGCCAGCTCGCCCACGGAGTGCCCCAGCAGCACGTCGGGGCGCAGCCCCCAGCCTTCGAGGAGCCGGAACAACGCGACCTCTACGGCGAACAGGGCGGCCTGGGCGTATTGCGTGCCGTCGAGCAGCGCGGCCTCCGGCGAACCGGCCTCCGCGAACATCACCGTCGACAACGGCCGGTCCAGGTGAGCGTCCAGATGCTTCGCGATCGTGTCCAGCTCCCGTGCGAACGCCGGGTACTGCGCGTACAGCTGCTCCGCCATGCCGGGTCGCTGACTGCCCTGCCCGCTGAACAGGAAGGCGGTACGCCCTTCGCCCTGCACGGTGTCCCGCACCGCCCCGCCCGGGTCGCGGTCTTCCGCCATCGCCTTCAGCGCCCCGAGCGTTTCGGCACGGGATCCGCCCTCGGCGGAGGCATTCGCGAGCAGCACGGTCCGGTGCTCGAAGTGGGTACGGGTCATGGCGAGCGAGAACCCGACGTCCAGCGGGTCGAGGCACGGGTGCTGTTCCAGGTGTGCTGCCAGGCGCGCGGCCTGCTCGCGCAGCGCCGGCCCCGTACGGCCGGACAGCGTCCACGGGACCAGGCCCGGCCGCCCCGCCACGGCCGACCGCTCCTTTTCGAGCTGTACGGGCGGCGCCTCTTCGAGGATGACGTGGCCGTTGGTGCCGCTCACGCCGAAGGCCGAGACTCCTGCCCGCCGGGGGGCGCCGGTCCGCGGCCACGGCACCGTCTCGGTCAGCAGCCGCACCTGCCCGTCGCCCCAGTCGACGTGCCGCGTCGGGCTCTTCACATGCAGCGTGCGGGGAAGCACACCGTGCCGCAGCGCCATCACCGTCTTGATGACGCCGCCCACTCCGGCTGCCGCCTGCGCGTGACCGAAGTTCGACTTCAAAGACCCTACCCACAAGGGGTGCTCGTGACTTCTCTCCTCACCGTACGTGTGCAGCAGGGCCTGTGCCTCGATGGGGTCGCCCAGCCGGGTACCGGTGCCGTGCGCCTCCACCGCATCGATCTGGCCGGCCTCGAGCCGGGCGTCGGCCAGCGCGCGGCGGATGACTCGCTCCTGGGAGGGTCCGTTGGGCACGGACAGACCGCTGCTGGCACCGTCCTGATTCACCGCCGTACCCCGCACGACGGCGAGGACCCGATGCCCCTTGCGTACCGCGTCCGACAGCCTCTCCACCACCAGGACGCCGACGCCCTCGGCCCAGCCCGTACCGTCCGCCGCGTCGTCGAACGCCTTGCAGCGCCCGTCCGGGGCGAGTCCCCGCTGCCGGGCGAACTCCACGTAGGCGGCCGGGTTGGCGAGCACGGCGACTCCGCCGGCCAGGGCGAACTCGCACTCCTCGCGGCGCAGCGCCTGCACAGCCAGGTGCAGTGCCACCAGTGAGGAGGAGCAGGCCGTCTCGACGGTCATGGACGGGCCTTCCAGGCCCAGGAAGTAGCTGATCCGGCCCGACAGGACCGCGTCGGCATTGCCGGTGAGCAAGTAACCGTCGGACCCCTCCGGCAGGCGTCCCGACGCCGCCGCGTCGCCCGGCACGTAGCCCTGGTTCGCCGCGCCGACGAACACACCGCCCTGGCTGCCGCGCAGCGCGCGCGGGTCCAGCCGGGCCTGCTCCAGGGCTTCCCAGGACGCCTCCATCAGCTGGCGCTGCTGCGGGTCCATCACGGTGGCCTCGCGTGGTCCTATCCCGAAGAACTCCGCGTCGAAGTCTCCGGCGTCGTACAGGAATCCGCCCTCGCGGCAGTAGGTCGTTCCCGGGACCGACGGGTCCAGGTCGTAGATCCGCTCCACGTCCCAGCCCCGGTCCTCGGGGAAGGGACCCACCGCGTCGGTCCCCGACACGACGAGTTCCCAGAGGTCCTCGGGCGAACGGACCCCGCCGGGATAGCGGCAGGCCATGCCGACGATCGCGATGGGCTCGTGACGGGCCGCGAGGAGTTCGCGGTTGCGCTTGCGCAGCCGTTCGGCGTCCTTGACGGAGGTGCGCAGTGCCTCTAGCACCTTCTCTTGGGACAGGGCCATGAGTGGTCTCCTTGCTGAGCTCCGGGCCGTGACCCGGTCAGGTCTGTGTGGTTCGTGCGGCCGAAGGCGGCGACGGCACGGTGGGCCCCGGCGCCGCCCGCAACGGTCAGGAGTCGGACTGGTTGAGGACGAGGTCGACCAGTGCTTCGGCATCCAGACCGTCGACTTCCGCCAGGGCGGCCTCCTCGTCCGGCGTGGCCGCGCCGCGATGCGGCTCGTCGCCCGGCGGGTCGGCCCATCCGCCGGACTCCGCTCCCCGTTTGGCGAGTTCGAGCAGACCGTCGAGGAGGCCCGCGGCCCGCAGCCGGGCCAGCGGCACGTTCTGCAGTGCCTGCCGGATCTCCGCCTCCTGTGCGGCCTCGTCGCTCGGCACCGCCAGCAGGACGTCGAGGCGGGCTGCCGCGGCACGGGCGTTGGGGTGGTCGAACGCGAAGGTGGCGGGGATCTTGGTGCCCACGGCCGCACCGAGCTTGTTCGCCAGTTCCACGGAGGTAACCGAGCTGAACCCCAGAGTCCGGAACCCGGCGTTGGACTCGATGTGCTGCGGCCCCGGGTGACCGAGGACGGCGGCGGCGTGGCGGCGCACGAGATCGAGCAGGATTTCCTGCCGGTCGTCGCCCGTGGCCCGGCCGAGCCGTGCCAGCACGCCCTGGTCGGCTGCCCCGCCGTGCCGTGCGCCGCCCGAGAGGTCCTCCGACGGCCCGCCCGCTGGTCCGTCCGGCGCGGCACGCACTCCGGGCAGCTCCCCGATCAGCGGGCTGGGCCGGAAAGCGGTGAACGACTTTGCGAACCGGGACCAGTCGACGTCGACCACGCTCACGCAGGTGTCCCCTCGGTCCAGAGCCTCGCCCAGGGCGGCGACGGCCGACTCGGGGTCCATCGCCCGCAGACCGAGGGCGGTGAGGAATTCCTCGCCCTGCTCGCCGGCCATGCCTCCGCCGTCCCACAGGCCCCAGGAGACCGAAGTGGCGGTCAGTCCCTCCGCCCGGCGCTGTTCGGCCAGCGCGTCCAGTGCGGCGTTGGCGGCTCCATACGCGCTCTGCCCGCCACTCCCCCACACGCCGGCGCCCGACGCGTACAGCACGAACGCGTCCAGCTCCTTCTCCCTGGTGAGGTCGTGCAGATGCCGCGCCCCGACGACCTTGCCCGGGAGTACGGCGGCGAGCCCCGCCACATCCGTCTCGGCCAGCGGCGCCGAGTGCGGGACACCGGCGGCGTGGAACACCGCCGACAGCGGCTGCCCGGCCGGCAGGGCATCCAGCAAGTCCCGCAACGCGTTCCGATCTGCCACGTCGCAGGCCGCGACGGTCACCTCCGCGCCCAGCTCCTTGATCTCCGCTGACAGTTCCGCGGCTCCTGGCGCGCCCTCGCCCCGCCGCCCGGCCAGAATGATGTGCTCGGCGCCGTTGCGGGCCAGCCACCGCGCCAGATGGCCACCGAGGGATCCGGTTCCGCCGGTCACCAGAACCGTGCCGTGCGGCTGGTAACCGCCCTTCGCGGCCCGGGGGGCGGATGCGGAAGGGCTGGAGGCGGGCAGCAGCCTGCGGCCGTACGCGCCCGACGCGCGCAGCGCCACCTGGTCCTCGGCACAGGTCTCCGACAGCACACGCACGAGCTGCCGCCCTTGCCGTCCGGTATCCCGCGCCGCCCGGGGAAGGTCCACCATCCCGCCCCACCGGGTGGGGAGTTCGAGCGCCGCACAGCGGCCCAGGCCCCAGACCTGGGCGCCGGCTGACGACGGGCACTCGGCGGGGGACACCGCGACCGCCCCACGGGTCACGACCCACAGCCTCGGCTCCTCGCCCCGGGCCACGTCCAGATCCGCGCACGCCTGCGCGAGCAGCATCGTGCCTGCCGTGGCACGGTCGACGCCCGGATGATCCGGGTGCTGCCGCTCATCGGTGCCCAGGAGGGAGAGGATTCCCACGAGGGGTTCTTGCTCTTCGGCCGCGGTGGTGGTGAGCCGCGCCGCCAGGTCGGCGCGGTCCGTTGCCGTCACGTCGACCGTGAGGCGGGAGACCGTGGCGCCGTGGGTGGTGAGGGCGTGCTGGACGTCGTGTGCGACACGCGTGGCGTCCGCGTCCAGGTGCTCGGGCATGACGAGCAGCCACCGGCCGTCAAGACGCGCCGACTCCGACAGCGACAGACTCTTCCACGCCACGCGGTAACGCCACCTCTCGATTCCTGACGCTGCGGCGAACTCGGTTACCGCTACGGAAGGACGCGACTCCAGCCAGTAACGCCGACGCTGGAAGGGGTAGGTGGGCAGGTCGATGGTGCGGGCGCCGGTGCCCTCGAACAGTGCCGGCCAGGACACCTCCACGCCCTGGAC